>JAEMRF010000366.1 GCA_016463515.1 Solirubrobacteraceae bacterium
GACCTCGCGTGGAGCTACGACTTTCCGACCAGACAGCTGTTGCCGATCGCGGGGCTCGTCGCCTTCTACAACGAGCAGGTCGACACGTTCGTCGACGACGTCCTGCTGGAGCGGCCCGTCACCCACTTCTTCAAGCGCTAGCTCAGAACGTGCAGTCCCTCGCGCCGCGCACCCATTGGTAGCCGGTGTAGATCTCGTTCGGTTGCTGCCCCGGCGCCACGGACTCCGAGTTCCAGTACTGGCCGGTCGCCACGCCTTGGGCAGTGACGTCCCAGCGATAGTTGCGCACGGCGCCATACGAGAGCACGGCGTAGGAGATAGCCCAGGAGCCGTCGACGGCCTGGTTGGCACCGGTGACCGTCAGGTTGCTCGAGTAGGACTTGATGTCTGCGCCCTGCGCGCTGGTGAGGCGGCAGTACCACATGTCGCCGTTGGCGAAATGGCCGAAGTGCTGGGCGGTAAAGCAGTTCGGCCAGCCCGCCACGCAGTCGGTGAAGCGCGAGTCGACGAGGAACGGCAGCACGGCGTTGGCCGCCGCCTGGCCCTCGAGCGGCGCCGCGGGTGCGCCGAACAGTGACGTTGGGCCGGTTGGTGCCGGCGCTCCGGGCGTCGTCGGACTGGCTCCGGGGGCAGGCGTCGCGCCAGGTCCAGGCGACCCACCACCGGTGGGCGCCGGCAGCCCAGCCACCGCCTTGACGGTCGTCGTCCCCGACTTGGACGTCACCTTCACCGAGACCTTCTTGCCGACGAGCCCCTGCACCGCGGTCTGCGACTTGCCCTTGAGCACCGCGCTGCGCCACGTGCCAAGGGTGCCCGCGGGCGCTTTGCCCTTGGCCTTGGTGAGCTTGTAGGACTTGCCCTTGGCCGAGATCGCAAGCTTCGTCGGCTTCTTCGATGCAGGCAGCGAGGCGTCGCTGGAGAGCGCCACCACAAGGCGACTGCCTGAGCCGCTGGGCTCAACCGTGACCGCGGCGGCGAGCTTGGCGCTGGCCGCCGCGGGCAACGCGAGAGCTACCGCGCTCACCAGTCCGACCAGCAATGACCACGTCCAGCGCATTCGCCCATTCTCTGTCACGTAGCCGCTCTCCGCAACCGCGGGGTCGTCGGATCACCGCGTCGGCGGCGCAGACGGTGCGGAGTAGAGTCCGCCGTATGCCGGAGATCGAGGAGGCGCACCTCCCTGGCGTCGGCGTGCGTCACGACCTCGTGACGCAGCGCGGCGACCGAGTCGGGGTGCTCAACAAGCTTGGTGGCGAGCGCGAACTCCTCGTGTATTCACGCGCGGACCCCGACGCTGCGGAGCGCTCCCTGCGGCTCGACGAGACCGAGGCCGAAGCCCTGGCGCAGCTCCTCGGCGTCACCCGGATCACGCAAAGTCTGGCGTCGGTCCGTGAGGCCGTCGGCGACCTGCTCGTCGAGTGGCTCGTCGTCCGGCCGGGCTCGCCTTTCGACGGTCGAACCATCGGCGACACGACCCTGCGCACTGCGACTGGCGTGTCGATCGTTGCCGTCCTGCACGGCACCCACGCGACGCCAGCCCCCGGCCCAGAGCAGCCGCTGACGGCAGGCGACACGCTGCTGGTGGTGGGCACGATCGACGGCGTCCGGGCCGCCGAGACGCGCCTCGGCGGGTGACCACCAGCCTCGACCTGGGTCTGCTCGCGCCGGTGCTTGGCGCGAGCGTGTCGACCACAGGCACCGACGGCGCACTGGCGCTGATCGAACTTGGGGTCGCGATGCTCGCGCTCGGCCTGATGGCCCGCATCGCGCACCGGCTGCAGATGAGCGCCGTACCGCTCTACCTGCTGCTCGGGGTCGTGATCGGCCTCGGCCCCGGGCCGGTCGAAGTCCCCGAGGAGACGATCGAACTCGGCGCCGCCATCGGCGTCGTGTTGCTGCTGTTCTTCATCGGCCTTGAGTACACCGGCGACGAACTGCTCGGCACGCTGCGCGAGCATCGGGCCTCGGGAGCGATCGACGCGCTGCTCAACGCCGTTCCCGGGTTCCTGATCGGCCTGCTGATGGGGCTGGACCTGCCGGCGTGCGCCGCGCTCGCGGGGATCACGTGGGTGTCGTCGTCGGGGATCATCTCGCGGACCCTTGACGACCTCGGCCGCCTCGGCAACCGCGAAACGCCAAGCATCCTCTCGATCCTCGTGATCGAGGACCTGGCCATGGCCATCTACCTGCCCATCCTCACCGTGGCGCTCGCCGGCGCCGGGATCGCCGTCGCAGCCGGCTCGGTCCTGGCAGCGATCGCCGTGGTCGCGGCCGTGCTGCTGTTTGCCGTCAAGGGAGCCCACCACGCCAACCGCATCGTCGACACCGAACGTGCCGAAGCCCTGCTGCTGTCGGTCCTCGGTCTCACGTTGCTCGTCGCCGGGCTCGCGGAGAAGGCAAACGTGTCCGCCGCCGTCGGCGCGTTTCTCGTCGGCATTGCCCTCTCCGGCACCGTCGCCGATCGCAGCCGCGCGACCCTCGAACCGCTGCGCGACCTCTTCGCGGCCGGGTTCTTCGTGTTCTTCGGCCTGCAGATCGACTTCGACGGTCTCGCAGCCGTGATGCCGTGGGTCCTGCTGCTCGTGGCCGTCGGCGCCGCCGGCAAGCTCGCGACCGGCTGGTACGCCGCCCGTCGGGCCGGCATTGCCGTTCCCGGCCGCGTCCGGGCCGGGACGATCCTCATCGCCCGTGGCGAGTTCTCAGTCGTGGTCGCCTCGCTCGCAGTCGCGGCCGGCGTCGACGAGCGCCTCGGTCCGCTCGCGGCCGGCTACGTGCTCGCTGCCGCGTTGCTCGGATCGGTCGCTACCCGTTTCGCGGCACCGATCGCAGCACGTCTCCAAGCGCGCATCCCCGCCTGAGGCGGGGATGCGCGGGCTGGCGCGCAAACCTCACGAGATCTCTCCCGCCAACTTCCACGGGTTTTGGTGCCCTCAGGACATCTGGGCTGGTTGTCGGCGGCGGACCGGCGGGCGCTTCTGGATCAGGCGGCGGTCTGCACCGAGGGCGGTGCGGGCTGCGGCCTGAGTTGATTGGCAGCGGCGGGACTTGGCCGGGTCCCACCGGGGGTTTGGGCTCCAAAATGTGCGCAGAGCCGACATTTCTCAGCCCAAAACTCGGCTGGGCGGGGTTTGGGCTCCAAAATGTGCGCAGGGCGGACATTTCTCAGCCCAAACGCTGC
>JAEMRF010000063.1 GCA_016463515.1 Solirubrobacteraceae bacterium
GGCCGTCGGCGGTTGCGGTGCTGCGGGTGCTTGCGTAGCCGGCGACGGCGCGATGGCCGGCGCTGCGGGCGCCTGAGCCGCAGGTTGCGGCGCGACGGGGTTGGAGGCAACCGGCGGCTCGGGAGCGACGGGGGCAGGCGCGGCGGGCGCAGCCATCGCAGGTGCGACCGTTGGCTCGGCGAACTCCATCGATGCCGACGAGGGCATGCGGTGGCGCGTCGGGTTCGCCGTCTCGTTGACCGGAACCGGCGCGATCATGCCGCCGGCCGCCTCGATCGCGGCGCGCTCCGCGGCACGCTGTGCTTCCGGCGAATCGTCCGGCCCGCCCGAGGGCAGGGGGAGCTGGGCGAGCGGGTCGGAGGCCATCCGGGGAACGAAGGCGTCGGGGCTGCTGCCACCGCTGGGGGTGTCGGAGTGCATTCGAAGGTCCTGAAGCGGGAGAGAGATCGCGTGCGCGGGGGCGCCGTGCTCACCATCAGGAATCGGATCGTGGCCCGGGGCCTTGAGCCCGAAGTCGAAAAGCCGACGCGACGCACGTCCCCCGGAAACGGACGCGCTGCGCCACTACACCGGAACTTGAAGCCGGTCCGTTCGGTGCGTACCGTAGCTGCTCGGATCGGCCCGATTGAGGCCAATTCACCACGGAGGGGGGCGAATTTTCCCTCGCCAAACCCTCTAATAAGTAGTGACTGTCCTCCCAACGTCCTCCCCAACGCCCGAAATCGCCGACGAGACCGAGGCGATGCCCGAGGTTCCAGCCCGTGCGGCGGTACACGCCCGCGAGCGCGTGCACGCCCACGCACTGGTGGCCGATATCGCCCGACTGCACGGCGACGCGCTCTTGCGCACGGCCCGCAGGCACTCAGCCTGCGCTGACGACGCCCACGATGCGTACCAGCGCGCGATGGAGCTGCTCCTCGCGCACGCCGGCACGATCGATCGCGGGAAGGCCGTCAACTGGCTGCAGGTCGTGGTGCGCCGCGAGGCCATGGCCATCAGCCGCAGTCACGAGCGCAGCGTCCCACTCGACGACGAAGACGTCGAAGAGCTGACCGCGCGGATGGCCGTGCAGACCGACGAGCGGCTGCACGCGATCGATCTGGCCCATCGCGCAGGTGAGGCGCTCGCCACGCTCAAGGAAGCAGAGGCGCAGGCCCTCTGCATGCGGGCTCAGGGGCTCAGCTACGAGGAGATCGCCGCGGCCTACGGCTGGAGCTACACAAAGGTCAACCGAGCCGTTACCGAAGGCCGACGCGCGTTCGTCGATCACTATCTGGCGGTCGAGCGCGGCACGGTCTGTGGCGACACCGCCGAGCTGCTCTCGCGATACGTAGCCGGCGATCTCAAACCGCGGATCGCCCTGAAGGTCCGCGCGCACCTGGTGCGCTGTAGCGCGTGCCGTTCGCTGCTCCACGCCGAACGCCACGCCGATGCTGCCCTGCAGGCCCTGCTGCCCACGACGACCGTGGTCGCGGCGGGCAGTTCCAGCGGCTGGCTCCACGACCACCTTCTGGCGCCGGTCGGGCACCTGGCTGGTCGCCTCACGCCCGCCGCAGATCACCTCGTAGGTTCCAAACTCGGCGTGGCTGCGGCGTCGACCATTGCCCTCGCCGGGAGCGGTGTCGCGGTCGAGCACCAGCTGGGTGAGCGCAACGCTGATCCACCCCCAGCGATCCGTACGGCGCTGACGTCAGCCGCGAGCCAGCCGGCCTCGGCGTCGCCGCGAGCAAGCATCACGCTTCCCGCGGCCATCGCGGCTGCCGAGCAGCGCGGTGGCGACTTGGCGGCGTCCGCCAAACGCCGCGCTCAGGCCAAGGAACGCGCCGCCGCCAAGGCCCGAGCCAAGGCCAAACGCGCCGCTGCGAACCGCGGCGAGTTCGGACCCGCCGGGGGTGAGTTCTCCGGCCCCAGCAGCTCGGGCACCGCGACGGGGCGTGCGTCCAAGAGCACGGAATCGGCGAGTGCTGGCGCATCCGCCGCTCCACCGGCAGAAGTCACCGTGACCGACTCCAGCTCCGCGCCGACGGTCGACGTCGCCCCCGATGCACCCTCTTCTTCCGCGCCGACTTCCGGGTCCGTCAGCGATGAGTTTGGCCCCTGACCAGGGCATTCCGACGCCGCCGCGCCAAACCCTTCTCCAGACCCTGCGATCCGTCCGACGCGGCGCCTACGGTGTCCACAACGTCAGGCCACCTGAATCGACCCCCGCTCATGCCTCTCTGCTTCATCGAACCCCACGACGCGATCCGCGTGATCCTTGAGTCGGTGGGTCGCGAAGCGCGCCGCCAGCTCCTTGGCGAGCTGATCCGCGCGTGGGTCGACGACATCCCCGAGGAACAGCTCGCGAGTCACTACGCGCGTGCCGTGCAAGACCTCGACGATGCCGACCTCTCCATGCTTGCCGCCTGGCATGCGTCGCTGGAGATCGGCCAGCCGATCCCGAGTCGCGACTTTCTGCTGCGCGTCTTCCCGACGCTCGGCGAGAACCGCCGCGAGGCCCTCAAACTCGCTGCGGGGTTCCGCGGCGAGGAGGCCTTCGAATCAGGGATCTCCGAGGAGCAGGCACTCACGACCGTGCTGCCGAGCCTGAGCCGCAGCCGGGCCGAAGAACTCGTGAACGAGTCGCTCGAGCTCTACGTCTGGGACCGCATCGGTTCCGACAACTAGGCCGACACCGAGGACTTCTCGCTCGTTCGGCGAGAGCTGGCAGAAGTCCTGGGCCGCAGCGGCCTATTCGGTGCGCAACTAGCGGCCGCGCTGGCGCGGCGCCTTGGCCCCACCCGACGCGGCGCCCGGGTTCTTCAGCGCGTTTGCCGCAGCCTTGACCTTCTGAGAGGCCGGGCCCTTGCTGGTGGCGATGGCCTTGATCTCCTCGAAGTCGCCCTTCAGCGATGCGGAGCCGCCGCGCTTCTCGACGGCTTTCTCAGCCTGCTTGCGAATCTTCTTGAAGTCCATCTGAGTCCTCGGGTCCTGATGCCGCTCGCGCAACACGCGCGTTCACGCCAACACTAGGCCCAACCATGTCATGTCCACGTACGGAACCGAGGACGGAACGGACCGGGAGGCGTCCAGCGCAGGCCACGGAGGCCGACCCGGTACCCTGAATGCCATGGCGACCGTTGACGAAGTCGAAGAAGCCCTGACCAACGTGATCGATCCCGAACTCGGGCTCGATTTCGTGGAGCTCGGCCTGATCTACGGCATTGAGGTCGAGGGCACGCACTGCAACGTGACGTTTACCCTCACGTCGCCCGGCTGCCCGATCGGGCCGCAGGTTGCCGAACAGATCGAAGAGTTCGCCACGGAACTCGACGGCATCGAGACCGTGGAATCCAGCCTGGTCTTCACGCCGCCGTGGACGCCGGAGCGGATGTCTGAAGACGCCAAGTTCGCGCTCGGCTACTAGCCGAGCCTGCCTCGCTGACGCCTGAGTGCGTCGGCTCAGCGCTGGTAGGCGCCGGCGTTGGCGGCCGACTTCAGCGCGCGAGCCGCACGCACGGAGCCGATGACGCCGTGCACGCTGCGCTGATCGATGACGGTGCCCGTCGGCACGTCGCGTAGGACCACCAGGTGCTGCTTGAGGCCGACCGCGAGGGCGAGGATCGTCAGCGGGATGATGAGCGCCAACAAGAGCGCGAGTTCTGCGACGAAGATCAACAGCGGGATGGCCACCAGGATCAGGAAGATCGCCGCGACGATCAGACCGAAGATGGCGAAGATGCCAAGATCGTCGCCACCGCCGAGGTCCAGCCCTCCCATATCGCCAACGTCCCGGCCACGGAACTTGGGCTTCCACCCGATGCTGGGCAGGCGCCGCTCGATGGCGAACTCCTGCCCCAGGCTGGTGCGAAACGTGCTCACGCCGGGTTGGCGTCGGTCCCTTGGTGCTCGTGCGCCAGGCGCACCAGCTCCGCCAGGGACTCGGTGATGCCGTCGGAGATGACGTCGATGTCCGGGATGGTGTCGAAGTCGGCGAGCAGCCCGAAATCCAGGCCGCCGTCGTAGGAGAACACCGCGACCGACAGGCCATGGCCGGTCGGCAGGAACGCGATCGGGAAGATGTCGAGCAGCTTGCGACCGACCATGTAGAGCGGGAGCTGCGGGCCCGGAATGTTCGTGACGAGCAGGTTGAAGAAGTGCGTCGAGAACTGCAGGCGTGAGGCCTGCGCCAGCAGCGTCGGCGGAGCGAGGTTCTGCACGCTGGCGAGCACTCCGGCGCCGAGTGCTTGCCCGGAGGCTTTGAGCTCGTCCATGGCTTGGCGCACGATCAGATAGCGATCCAGCGCGTCGTCGACGTAGACGGGGAGCGGACCCTGCATGACGGCGAGCTTGTTGCCGAACTCGCCACGTTCAGCGTCGGCGCGAACGGAGACGGGCACCAAAGCGCGGAGCTCCAGACCTTCCGTGCGCACGCCACGCGAGACGAGCCACTTACGCAGCGCGCCCGTGACGATCGTGACGACGACATCGTTGATCGAGCCGCCGAAGGTGTTCTTGACCAGACGCAGGTCGGTCAGCTGCGTGCGCACGCCGCGGTAGCGGCGGTGCGGCCCAGCGAGCTGGTTGAGCGGGGAGGAGGGGGCGGGCGCGAGCGACGCCCACGCGATCGACCCCACGCCGCGAGCCACGTCGCGCACTTTGCGCGCCGCCTGGTCGGGCTGGGAGACGGCCTGAAGGACGCCGGTGGCGGCGCCGATCAGGTCGCGAGCGGTGCCCTGCAGCGAGCGCCCGAGCAGGTCGACGGTGCCCGGCGTGGGCTGCGGGCTCCACGGTTTGAGGTCCGGCTCTTCCGGCATCTCGGGGCCGAGCGTGCACAGAACGGTGGCAAGGTCGACACCGGAGACGCCGTCGATGAGGGCGTGGTGCGTCTTGGAGATCAGGGCGAAGCGGTTGTCTTCCAGGCCTTCGACGATCCACAGCTCCCAGAGCGGGCGTCCTCGATCCAGGCGCTGGGAGAAGATCCGCGCGGCGAGCTTCATCAGCTCTTCCTCGCTACCCGGCGAAGGCAGTGCGGTGTGGCGGATGTGGTCTTCGATGTCGAAGGACTCGTCGTCGATCCAGTACGGACGACCCGACTCACGCGGCGGGTAGTGCAGCCGCTGGCGGTACCGCGGGACCAGATGGATCCGCATGCGTACCGAGTCCAGCACGTCGGCCAGGCCGGGCGGCGGCCCTTCGCAGACGGCGATGGCGCCGATGTGCATCAGTGCCGCGTCGTCCTCCTGGTGCAGAAAACCCGCGTCGATTCCGCTGAGCTGGTCCAGGTGCTGCTGCGCCACAAGGCGATCCTAACCACGGTCGCGGGCGCGGGTCGCACGGTACGTCACACAGACGTTGTCCCTGGCCCGGGGTGCCTCGCCATGTGCGACGCTGGGCGGGATGTTTTCGTCGCAGGGCAACAGCGAGGACGAGCCGGCGCGGCTGTCGTACCGCGTGCTCGTGATCGTGCTGATCGCGCAGTTCATCATCGGCGCGGCCCTGCTCACATGGGTGGCGATCGGGCGACCCGTGCCCGGGATGGCCAAGGAGACGAAGAGCAGCGCGCCAACCTCTCTGGCCCCGCGAGCGACGGTCGACCGCTTCGACGGGCGCCGCGCGTTCCGGCTCCTGGAGCGCCAGGTCAAGGTCTACGGACCTCGCCCAGCCGGCTCTGACGCATCTCGGCGGCTAGGCGACGACCTCGTGAAGCGGCTGCCCAACGGGACGTTCGAGGAGGTCCCCGGTGGGCTGCGCAACATCGTCGGCACGCTCCCCGGCAGCGGCGTGCCGATCGTCGTCGGGGCGCACTACGACACCGAAGCGACGATCCCCGGCCACGTCGGCGCCAACGACGGCGCCGCGGGGACTGCCGCCGTCGTCGAACTTGCGCGTGCGCTCGGCAAGACCGATCGTGGCCCTGATGCGCCGCCGATCCGGTTCGTGCTCTTCGACGGCGAAGAAGAGCCCGCGGGTGCTGAGGACGAGCCGTTCGAAGAGGTCGCCCTGCGCGGCTCCAAGGTGGAGGCGGCACGTGATCCGAAGCCGCAGGCGATGATCTTGCTCGACTACATCGCTGAGCGCCGTGGCCTGCAGTTCCCCCGCGAAGGGCACTCCGACGAGCGGCTCTGGAAGCGGCTTCGCGCGTCGTCGCGCAAGGTCGGGACGGCTGCGCTCTTCCCGAACACGTCGACCTACCCGATCATCGACGACCACATCCCGTTCATCCGCCAGGGCGTTCCGTCGATCGACCTCATCGATTTCGACTACCCGCAGCGTGACAGCGTGCGCGACAACCTCGACCGCGTGAGTGAGCGCAGTCTCGACGCCGTCGGCGAGACGGTCCTGCAGCTCCTGCGCACCTGGTAACGCGCGGCCAGGGCGGCGGCCAAGCGTGTGTGCGGTGGTGCGTCGCTCCTCGCGCGCATTCCTCCTACACTGGTAGGAGATGTCCATCGAGAAGATCCTGCTCGCCTGCCCGCGTGGATACTGCGCCGGCGTGAGTCGCGCGGTCGAGACGGTCGAGCGCGCGCTCGACCTCCACGGTGCGCCCGTCTACGTCCGCAAGGAGATCGTCCACAACAAACATGTGGTCGAGACCCTCCGAGCGCGCGGCGCCATCTTCGTCGACGAGCTCGTCGACGAGATCCCCGAAGGCGCGATCACGGTCTTTTCCGCGCACGGCGTGTCGCCGGCCGTTCACGCCGATGCCCAGCGCCGCCAGCTGCGCACGATCGACGCCACGTGCCCACTCGTCACGAAGGTCCACCGCGAAGCGGTCAAGTTCGCAGCCGAGGGCTACACGATCATCTTCATCGGCCACGGCGGCCACGAAGAGGTCGAGGGCACGATGGGCGAGGCACCCGACAGCATGGTGCTCGTCGAGACCGAGGCCGACGTCGATGAGCTCGAGTTCCCGGAGGGCGCCAAGCTTGCGTACCTCTCGCAGACCACGCTCGCAGTCACCGAAACGCGCGACATCATCGCCCGCCTGCGTGAGCGGTTCCCGAGCGTCGTTGGTCCTCGCACCGACGACATTTGTTACGCGACCACCAACCGCCAAGCGGCGGTCAAGGAACTCGCACCGCACTGCGACCTCGTCCTCGTGCTCGGCTCGCAGAACTCCTCCAACTCCAAGCGCCTCGTCGAGGTCGCCAAGGAGAACGGCGCCGATTCGTATCTGATCGACAGCGAGACCGAGGTCCAGGAAGCCTGGCTGGATCAGGTCGAGGTCATCGGCATCACGTCCGGCGCGTCGGCTCCCGAAGAGCTCGTCGAGCGGCTCGTCGCGTACCTGCGCGAGCGCGGAGCTCCGGAGCCCGAGGACTTCGAAGTGCTCCGCGAGGACGTGCGCTTCATGCTCCCCAAGGAGATCCGCAAGGGCATGGCCGCGGTCGCCGAGCGCTAAGGGCGCGCCGCACGTGGCCACCAGCCTGCTGATCTCCGACCTTCACCTCGGCGGTCGGCTCAAGACCGACGTCCTTCGCGCGCCCAAGCCGCGCGAGGTGCTCAAAGAGCGACTCGCCGAGGTCGACCGGGTGATCCTGCTCGGCGACGTCATGGAGTTCCGCCATTCGCCCCAGCGCGACGCGCTGCGGCAGGGACTGCCGATCCTCTCTGACCTCGCGACGGCCCTGCGGCCGGGGACCGAGATCGTGATCGTGCCCGGCAACCACGACTGGGCGCTCATCGAGGGCTGGAACGCCCGCCGCGCTGCCCTCGAAGAAGGTCCGCCCCCGATGGGCCTCGACGAGGTCATTACTGCCGTGCAGGCCTCGGAAGCTGCCGCAGCCATCGAGACGGCCATGAAACGGCCGATCGAGTTCCGGTACCCGGGGCTCTGGGTCGAAGACGGCATCTACGCCACCCACGGGCACTACCTCGACGTCCACGCGCTCCTGCCGACCGTCGAACGCCTGGGCGCCGGAGCCCTGCAGCGCCTCTCGGGCGAGATGGTGCCGTTGGCCGCCAAGCCGGCGGATTACGAGCGGGTGCTGGCACCCTGGTACGCGTTCATCGGCGCGAGCGTGGAGCGGCTCTCGGCCAACGCGTCGACCCGGCGCGCCACGAGTAGCGCCCGGGCCTACGAGCGTCTGCGCAGCCGCTCTCCGCGGGCGAAGGCGTTTGGGATCGGCCTGCGCGCTGGGGTCGCCGCGCTCAATGCCACCGGGATCGGTCCGCTCTCGGCTGAGCTGTCCGGGCAGGCGATGATCGCGAGCGCCATGCACGCCATCGACGAAGTCGATGCCCGGCTGAACATCGGCGCCGACCACCTCATCTTCGGGCACTGCCATCGGCCGGGTCCGCTGGACTCCGACGACATCGATGCCTGGCTCACGCGGGTCGGTACGCGCCTGTGGAACACCGGCAACTGGGTGTACGAGCCGCGTTTTCAGACCCCGACCAAGGTCGACAGCGCCTACTGGCCCGGGACGGGCGTCGTGGTCACCGGCGGCGGCACACCGCCGAGCAGCGAGCGCATTCTCTCGGAGATGTCGTCGACGGTCTTGGTGGAAGACCACGGCGACCTCACCGCTCCGGTCCGGCTGGATCCGCCGGAGGACGACGACAGCGAACGCGACGACGCAGGCCCGGAGGGCGTGCTCGCCTGATCAGACCGGTCGGCGGCGCCCCGCTGACCTCCATGGCCTACTCGGCAGCCGCAATCCCCGGCTCGAGCTGCACCGAACGGCACGTCAGTCCGTCCGTGAGCGCGAGGTCCGTCAGGGTCCCGGGAGCGTCGAGCCCGTGGTCGACGAAGAGGTAGGTCCCGTCGCCATCGGCGTGGACGACGTGGTCGCCGAGCGTGGCGGTGCCCTCGCCGCGAAGCTCGAGCCAGACGGCGCCAGCAGCGTAGGCGTCGCGGAAATCACCGGGGAGCACCTCGGCTGGTTCGGGCGCGACGTACTGATCGGTCTCGATGATCGGTTCGGGCAAGGCGTCGGCGGTTGGCGGCCGGACGATCAAACGGGGCTGCTTGGCGGCGGGCACCGCCGCACCCTGATCGCAGCTCTCGTCTTCTTCAGGCTCGGTGGCCGGTGTCGCCGCCATCGGTGCCGCAGCCGCCTCGCCCTGGGCTCGCCGCTCGGCCAGACTGCGTTCGCTGTGCTCCACGAGCGCCAGCAGAAGGTGCTCGCCGTCGGCCAGTCCGCCAAGACCGAAGTGGGCGTCGACCAGCTTGAGGCCCTGGTCGAAGATGTAGCGCGACGGGACGCCCTGAAGGCCATATCCGCTGGCGATCTGGAGTTCCTCGTCGATCACGATCGGCATGGTCAGTCCGAGGCGCTCGGCGGCGCGGCGCACATCGGCCTCAGGGGTGCCGGCGCCATCACCGTCGACGTGCACGGCGATCACGCGCGCGCCGCGCGGGCCAAACTCGCGGTGCCAGCGTTCGAGCGCCAGGAGCGGGCGAATCGAGACGGCGCGCCGGGAGTCCCAGAAGGCGATCACGAGGGGGCGACCGAGCTGCTTGTCGATCCGCAGCTGCTCGGTGTTGATCCATGGCAGGCCCCGCGGAAACGGCGGGCAGTGGATGGTGTCGGTGGCCGGGCGCACCGGCGCAAGCTAGCACCCGATCGCCCACACCAGCGGCAACGCGCCGAGGACCGTGACCGGCCTCGGCGCACCGCAACTTGGGGGACCGCCCTGGGTTCTTGAATCACTGTGATAGAAGTCACCAATGGTCGCCGCTGCTCGCTCTGTGCAGCGCGTCGTCATGCCTTGGGACACCCACGGAGGACTCGATGAAAAAGATTGCCCTGCTCTCGGCTGCTACTGCTGCTGCCTTTGTTTTCGCCCCCGCTGCTGCCAATGCAGCACCGCCGGCTCAGAAGCTTGAGGTCAAGCTGACCTCGAGCACGTCGGGCACGAAGAAGAAGCCGAAGTCGGTGGGCATCACCGTGTCGACGGGCACCACGAGCCAGACCGACAACCCGGCCAAGCTCAAGCACACCATCACGTACGCGAAGATCTCGATGCCCAAGGGCATCAAGCTCAACTACAAGTCGTTCCCGGAGTGCAAGCTCCCGGAGGACCAGGTCGAAGTCGGCGGATGGTGCGATGAGAACGCTCCGTCCTCGGCTGTCGGCAACGGCACCCTCGAGGCGACGGTCGTCGACATCGAGCCGCTCGTCAAGGGCACGCTGACCCCCTACATCGGCAGCAACGGCCGTCTGATCATCCGCACCAAGGTTGACGAGATCGCCGTCGTCGATCAGCCGCTCATCGGCAAGATCGGCACCGCTTCGGGTGGCTACACGTTCGACTTCAACGTGCCTACCTCGCTGCAGACCCCGATCGAGGGCGCTGACCAGCAGATCAACGACTTCAAGCTGAACTTCAAGGCCAAGAACGCCAAGAAGGGCAAGAAGAAGATCGGCCTCGTCGAGCTCGTCTCCTGCCCCAAGGGCGGCTACGTCTTCAAGGGCGAGTTCCGCTACAAGTCGGGCGAGACCGTCACGACGTCCACCACCGTCCCGTGCAAGCAGGGCAAGTAATCAAGACCACTCCGTGAGTCGCGCAACGCGGCTCATCTGAGAATCTTGCGGGGCGGCCTTCGGGCCGCCCCGCTGCGTTTCCGGGGCCCACTCGGGTCGCCCGCGAAATCTGGCGCGCGGAGCCACTGCCCACAACGCGTTTCCTACTTACACATGCGTAACATCGACTCCGTGCTCCGGCGGCTTGCTCCCCTTACCGCTGCGCTCTGGTTGGCGCTTCCGGCTGCCGCGCATGCGCACGGGCTCGTCGGCCGGCGCGATCTGCCGGTCCCCGCGTGGCTCTTTGCCTGGGCGGCCGTGGCCGTCCTCGTGGTGTCGTTCGTCGGGCTCGGCGCGCTGTGGCGCGAGGCGCGACTTCGCCGGGTGAAGGAGCGGCGTCTCTTTGCCGTGCCCGCGTGGCTCGAGATCCCGCTCGGCGCGCTCGGCATCGCGTTGCTCGCGCTCGTCATCGCCGCCGGCCTGTTCGGTGTCCAGATCGACACCGCCAACTTCGCACCCACGGCGATCTTCGTCGGACTCTGGGTCGGCGTCCCGTTCCTGTCGCTCCTCGTCGGCGACGTCTACCGCGTGCTGAACCCACTGCGCGCCCTCGGCCGCGCGACCGGCTGGGTGGCCGGGCGTGTCGCCGGCGACCGCCTACCCGAGCCACTGGCATTTCCGGATCGCTGGGGTCGCTGGCCAGCGGCGTTCGGGCTCTTTGCCTTCGCCTGGTTCGAGCTGGCGTTCCCTGGGCGCAGCGACCCGTCGCAGCTTGCCGTCGTGGTCGTGCTGTTCTGCGTCTTCCACGGGGTCGGCATGAGCCTGTACGGCACCGAGAAGTGGATCGACCGCTGCGATCCGTTCGGTGCGTGGTTCAGCTGGGTCGCCACGATTGCGCCGCTGCGTTGGGAGCGCGGTGTCGTCTTCCTGCGGCCGCCTGGTGTCGGCACTGCGCAGCGCGCGCCGATCTCCGGCGATGCGGCGCTCGTGATCGTCGCCATCGCCACGACCACCTGGGATGGGCTCTCTGGCGGCGACGTGCTCGGTACCACCCTGGCCGACCTCGCCAACCAATTCGCCAACACGGGCCTCTCGGTCACGTGGAGCAACGCCGTCGTCGAAACCGTCGGGATGCTGCTCGTCACCGGTCTCGTCACCGCGCTGATCTACGGCGGCGTGCGTGGCATGGTGCCGCACTCCGCGCGCGTTACCGCGGCCAAGGCGACGGTCCCTACCGCCGAGCCTGGGGCCTCCGAGGCATCGAGCGCGCCCGCGCGCCGGACCGGCCCGCCGAGCGTGTCGAGCCTGATCCGCGACTTTGCGCCAGCCCTCGTCCCGATCGGTGTCGCGTACGCCGTCGGCCACTACCTCTCGCTGCTTGCCTTCCAAGGGCAAGCGATCCCCCAACTGCTCTCGAACCCGTTGGGCAACGAGCTCGCGCCCGGCGACGGCGGCTGGCTGGGAACCGCCGGCTGGACGATCAACTACGACTGGCTCAGCGCCAATGCCATCTGGTACCTGCAGGTCGGCTCGCTGCTCGCCGGCCACATCCTGTCGCTCGTGCTCTCCCACGACCGGGCGCTTGAACGCTTCCCCAAACGTCGAGCGGCACGCTCTCAGCGTGCGATGCTGGTCGTGGCCGTCGTGTTCACCTGCACCGGCCTCTGGCTTCTTTCGGCCGTCTGATCCATGTACACCCTCGCGCACGTCGGCCACTGGGCCGTGAATCTGCTCTACGCCCTCCCGATGGCGGTCATCGGTGGCGTGCTGTGGTGGACGTCCCGCAAGGAGCGCCTGGCGGGCGGTCCGGCGGAGGACGAGTACTGGGACGGGCAGGACGACGACCAGTGGGCCGGCCCCTCAGACGTCTCCGGCCGCTGACGTTGGCGCGGCCGGCGGCGCGCCGGCAAGCTCCGCTGCCATAGCCTTGGTCGCCGCATGGGTGCCCGGGTCCGACTCACCGCCATCGCCTTCGGCATGGCCTTCCTCATGGCGCTCACCGGCTGGTTGCTCCTCGGCGCGCCCGGCGCAGCTCGCAGCAGCGCATCGATCGACTCCTCCGGCTGGGCCGGCGCGATCCGCCC
>JAEMRF010000064.1:0-10157 GCA_016463515.1 Solirubrobacteraceae bacterium
GCGACTCGCGCATCTACGAGATCTTCGAGGGCACCTCGGAGATCCAGCGCCTCGTGATCTCCCGCGCAATCTCGGGTTACCGCATCCGGTAACTCCACCTCGGGCTCGTTTAGGGCCCAACTCGCCTGACCTCTCAGTCGCGCTGGGGCACCATCCGGCACCAGGCCATTTCGACGGGGCGCTCGCCATTGCGGCGGGCGCCCCGTCGTCGTTTGTGGGCGGCCCGCTGCAAGAGTCGTCCACTCGGCATGAAAGTTCGTTGCTTTTGCTGCTAGCTCGGGCAAGGCTCGACGGATGACGCAAGGCTCGATCACGCCGACGCCCTTGGAGACCGACGCGCTCGAGGACGCGATCCTCGCGCACGCGCCGCTGCTGGCACTGCACCCGCAGGAGCCCCACTGGCCGACGGATCCGCACGCGTTCCTGAGCGTGCGCGACGCCTTCCACATCGACCGCCGCGGCAAGCGCCGGCTGGGGGTTGGGCCAAAGGGCAAACGGATGATTCCGCTCGGGAGCGCGCAGGCGCTGATGAACGGCGCCGTCAGCGCCGGCGCGGTGGAGGGCCGCCTCGTGCTCATCGGCCCGCCGATCCCCGACTCATTTGCCCGCGGCAAACGCCCTCGGCCGCCGCTGCTGGCGGAGGTGACGCAGCTCCCCGACGGCTCCACCGCCGTGACGTACTGGTTCTTCTTTGCCGACAACCACGCCGTGTCGTGGCTCTTTCGCAACTTCCTGATGTCGCACGAGGGTGACTGGGAACGCATCGTGGTGCGCCTCGATGACCGCGGCCAGCCCGCGCACGTGGCCTACCACGCGCACGGCGGCTACCGCACGCTGCAGTGGGACGACGTGCCACGCGTCGACGACCACCCGACGCGTCCGGTCGTGTTCTCCGCCCGCGGCTCGCACGCCAGCTACCCGACGGGCGGCTGGCAGAAGCAGCGCCCGTTCGACGTGTGCGCCAAGAGCTTGCGCCACGCCGAGACCGTGCCGCTGTGGAACGTCGACGCCGTCACCCGCGTGGAGGCGCAGCCGTGGTACCGGCTGGGCGTGCGCTGGGGCGACGGCCCGCGCTCACGCGGCCGCTCCGGCGCCAGCCCGTTCGGCCCCGGCAACCGCACCGGCTGCCCGGCCAGCTGGTTCCTCGGCGAGTGGCACTGAGCGCACGCTCGCCGGGGTAGCTCAGCCCTCTGAGTTCAGCGTCCAGAGGACGATCGGCTCGTCGCGCCCGCGGACCACCCGCTCGGCGACCTCGCGCAGCGCGGCCTGCAGCTTGACGTCGCGCAGCGCCGCCTGGGTCGCCCCGGACACGAGCAGCTGCACGGCCTCGTCCTTCGTCATCGACTCGATCCGCGAGGCGGTGTTGGTCGTGTCACCGATGGCGGTGTACTCCACGCGGGTGCTGGAGCCCACGTTGCCACTCATCACGGGCCCGGAGTTCAGGCCGATGCCCATCCGGAACTCGTGTTCAAAACCCTGCTTGAACAGCCAGTCGTTGAAGCGCGGCAGGCGGACGCTGAGCATGTCCTGAGCGGCGGCGACGGCTCGATCGGCATGGTCCTCGCGAGCCAGCGGCGCCCCGAAGACGGCCATGATGCCGTCGCCCATGAAGGCCACGATCGTGCCTTCGCGTTCCATGATCGCGTCGCTCATCTCCGACAGATACACGTTGAGCACGTCGATCACGCGGTCCGGTTCCAGGCGCTCAGCGAACGACGTGAAGCCGCGCAGATCGCAGAACAGCACGGTGCCTTCCCGCCGCTGGCCACCGAGGCGCAGGTCGTCGCCGGTTTGGGCGAGCACGTCATCCACGACGGCTTCAGGCACGAACCGGGCGAACACGTCGCGGATGCGCTGGCGTTCAGCGGCCGTCATGAGCGCGTGGCCAGCCGTTGAGGCGACCGTGGCGATCGCGAGGCCGAGCAGCGGCACGGCGACCGGGATCATCAGTCCCTCCTGGAAGGCGAACTGGGCAGCCAGCGGATACGCCACGCCAAGCGCGAGGGCAGCCGCGAACGCATAGCCGAAGCGCAGCATGATCGCCAGGAGCGGCATGGTCGCCGACAGCAGGACGACGAGCAGGATCTCGAGCCAGCCGGGTGCCGACTGCAGCGGGAGGCCGCGCAGGACCGTGTCGATCGCGTTTGCCTGGATCTCCGGGCCGGCCATCTGCGCGTCGCGAGCGGTGGTGGACGTGGGGTGGATGTCTTGCAGGCTGGCCGCGGTGGCGCCGACCACGACGATCCGGTCCTTGAACGTTCCCGGTGGGAACTCCCCCTCGAGCACCTGGCTGAAAGGGACCGTCAATACGGTTTTGGGTGGTCCCGCGTAGTCGATCCAGGCCTCTCTGTCCGGTTCGGTGAAGCGTTTGGGGTCGACCTGGCGGCCAGTTGCCATCTCGGCGCTCGCAACCGCAAACGTTTCCAGTCGGCTGCGCGAGAACGGGACCGTGCGGTACACCTCGGCCGTGTCGCCTCGGAACCCTGCGTGGCCCGTGCGAGCGCCGAGGCTACGGACGAGCTCGTCGTTCCCCAGCACCAGCGAGCGGCCTCGGGCGTCGGTCTCGCTGGCAGCCAGAACCACGGGTGCGTTGCGCTCGATCGCATCAACGAGCGCTTCGTCCTCCTCGACCTCGGTCGGCTCCAAGAACTCAACGTCGTAGGCGATCACGCGGGCGCCGTCCTTGCCGAGCCGGTCGAGCACCTCGGCATGCATGGACCGTGGGAATGGCCATTGCTGCTCGAGGTCGTTGAAGGTCGTCGTGTCGACGCCAACGACCGCCACGCTCGTCGGCGCTTCGCGGGCTCCACGCGCGTCGAACCGGGCGTCGACCGTGTCGAACTCCAAGCGATCCATCACCCCCGATGCGTAGAGCCCGGTCGCCAGGAGCGAGGCGAACACGGCGATCACCAGGAACGTCTGGGTGCGCAGCCGCTGGCGTCGGTCGTTCACGCCGCCACTCTACGTCCGGCGGTGGCCGACGGGCCGACCGAGCCGGGCGTCGGGCCGACCGAGCCGGGCGATCGGCCAGCCGTCAATCACTTGGCCCGCGGCCGCGCCAGGTAGCTCTTGGGCGCGCGCACGATCACGGTCTTGCGCTTGGTGAAGTCGCGAACGCTCACGCTCCCTCGGGCAACGCGCGTGAAGGTGCCGCTGCAGCGCTCCTCCACGAGCCACTTGGTGCCGCGCACACTCGCCGTGCTGTTGACGCCCTTCGTGCGGAATTTGCCCTTGCCGTCGCCCCAGGCTCGAGGGCGCTTCTTGCGCTTGGTCTTCTTCTGGGCGGCGGACCGTTTGGCCGTGGTCTTCGTCTTGGGTGCCTTGCAGGTTGGCCTGCCGAAGAGCCGGACCTCGACGTAGCCGGCGCTGCCCTTGGGCTGGTTGATGCTGAAGGTGCCGCCCCAGAACCAGGCCGACTGCTGGCCTCTGCCGATCGCCGAGACGAGCTGGACGCGCCCGTCGCTGGTGTCGAGCACGGTGCCGACCGGCAGTGCCTCGCCGGTCTCCAGCTCGCGGTACTCGTCGGTCTTGCCGATCCGCACGAAGACGTCGCCGCTCACGGGGACCGCAACGATCGAACGGTTCTGCACCGGCACGGGCGGCGCCTGGAGCGGCGTTGGAACCGGAATCACCGGCGGGGAGACGGGCGCGGTGGGGGTGGGCGTCACGGGCCGGTCGGGTGTCCAGCGCGCGGCACTTGCGGTCACTGTGCCGAGCGCATTGCCGGGCAGCAGGCCACCGCCCACGACCAGCACTTCGTCGGACTGCGGAATCGCGGCGGCACCATGGTTCATGCGCGCGCCGCCGATCGAGCTCGATCCCGGCAGGTTGTCGAGGCCGCCCCAGCCGTTGGTGGGCGTCCAGCTTTCGGCGCTGTCGAGCCCACCGGGAGCGCCCGCGTTGGTGCCGCCCGTCACCACGACCCAGCCGGGCCGCACCACGGTGGCCTCATGGCCGGTGCGAGCGACGGCCATCGGCGTCGCTACGGGGGTCCAGGTGTTGGTCGTCGGGTCAAACGACTCGGCGGTGGCGAGGGCAGGGCCACCGGGTGTGGCCACGCCGCCCGTGGCCAGGACGTGCGTGCCATCGACCACGGAGAGCGTGTGCCCGGCGCGAGGCGAGGCCATCGGCGGGCCATCGGTCCAGCCGGGTGCAGCGGGGTTGTAGATCTCGGTCGAGGCGACGGGGCCGCCGTTGCCGTTGATGCCGCCGGTCACCAGGAGTCGGCCGTCGGGCAGGGTGACGGCGGCGTGACCGGTGCGCCCTTCCTTCATCGACGGCGTCGTGATCCACACATTGGTCGCCGGTCGGTAGGTCTCGACGGAGTTCAGCGTCGCCGGGGTCGGGGTCCTGCCGCCCGTCACCACCACCTCGGTCGCGCCCGCCGCGTTCGTGACCACGTTCGCGGTGTGCCCGATGCGGCCCGTCACCATCGTGGCCCCAGGCGTCCAGGTGTTGCGCGTGGGTTCGTAGAGCTCGGGTGTGCGCCCGTAGGTGTTGCGGATCGTCTCGCCGCCGACCACCAGCACGCCGCCGGTGGGCAGCAGCACGGCCCGGTGCTGCGTGCGCACGACGGCCATCGGGCCGGTCGCCGACCATGTGCGCGTCGCCACGTCGTAGCGCTCCGCCGTGGCGAGTGGAGCGCCGGTGGCGTCAAACCCTCCGGCGACCAAGACGGAGCCGGTCGTGGCGCCTGCGGGCAGCGCCGTCGTGCTCGCCTGCGTGCGCGGCGTGCCCATATTCCCGGCTGGGGAGACGGCCGCAACGGCCAAGCCGGCCACCAGAAGTAGTCCGCATGTGGCCATCAGCAGCAAGCGGATCGGTGCGCTGCGCATGGTCCGTCGACCCTAATGGACGTGGCGCAACCGGACAACACGCCGGCCATCTCGTCGGGCCACCGCCGGTATCCGGAACAATCGCACGCTGTGCTGGGGGCGCGAGCGGTAGCGTGCCACGCCATGACGAATGGCCGATCATGAAGTGGAACCGGGTCCAGGGCCCAGGCGACATGGTCGACGCGGGTGCGCCGGCTCGCCGCGGGCGCGGTGCCGCGATCGGTGGTGGCGGAGCCGGGCTGGCCGTCGTCATCGTCGTCGTGCTCTTGCAGGTGCTGTCGGGCGGGAAGTTCGACGTGCCGATGGAGTTCGATCAGAACGTCGCCGCGGAGCCAGGCACCGGCGCCTACCCGGACACTCCCGAAGATGACGAACTCGCGCAGTTCACGGGTGCCGTCGCGGTCGACGTGCAGGACGTCTGGGCGCGCCTCTTTGCCGAGGCCGGCCAGCCGTATACCCGCGCACAGGTCGTGCGATTCAGGCAGGCCGTCGAGACCGGCTGCGGGGCGGCCACGAGCGCGAGCGGACCCTTCTACTGCCCGGTCGATCAGCGGGTCTACCTCGACATGTCGTTCTACCGCCAGATGCGCGATGAGCTCGGCGCTGCCGGCGACTTTGCCTGGGCCTACGTGATCGCCCACGAGATCGGGCATCACGTGCAGAACCTCACCGGCGTGTTCGAAAGCACCCGCCGCATCGAGGCCGAGAACCCCTCGGCCGGACCGGGTCCCCAGGGGCTCTCGGTCCGCACGGAGCTTCAGGCCGACTGCTACGCAGGCGTTTGGGGGCACGCCGCTGCGCAGAACGGTCAGCTCGAAGAGGGCGACCTTGAAGAGGGTCTGGCAGCAGCTGAGGCCGTCGGCGACGATCGACTCCAGTCCCGCGCCGGCACGGTTCGGCCAGATTCATTTACCCATGGCACCTCAGCGCAGCGCCGGCAATGGTTCCTCGGCGGCTTCCAGTCCGGAGCGCCGGGTGAGTGCGACACGTTCAGCCCCGGCGAGGTCTGAGCGGAGCCCGGGTGCCGAGCGCGGTATGGGTCGCCCGTCCGGGGCGCTAGCGCTTGACGATCCGGATCGCCGTGAAACTGCTGCCGGTCGGCGTGCGGAGCTCCAGCAGCGACCGGACGCCCCGCTTCCCCGCGCGGCGCAGCTGGCGACTTTGCGCGGAGGTCAGCGGCACGCCGACCGTGGCTGCTTTGCCAGGCTCGATGCCGAACTGCACCCACCGCTTGGACGTGCCGAGCCTGGTGAGAATGACCTCGCCACGGCAGGGGACGGTCGCGTTGCAGAGCAGACGCACCTTCAGGATTCCCCAGCGAGACAGCGTGGTCCTGATCAACATCGGCACCGCGGAGACGGCGGCGGCTGGTTCGGTGGCCGTGGTGATCGAGGCGGAGTCCGTGGGAGCGGGTGCCTCGGGCAGGGGGGTCGCGACCGTGGTGTCCTCGGAGCTGCTCGTGCCTGCACTGTTGGAGGCGTAGGCCCGCACGGCGATCTGGCTCCCCGCTGGGACGTCGGCGAGCGGCAGGTCGATCGAGACCGGTGCGTTGCCGGTGGCGTCCGCGCTCGTCATCCCGCCAGGGTTGTCGCCCTCGGTCGTCCATTCGGCCGTCACGACGGTGGCAAGGCCTCGCGGCTGCACCACCACGCGCAGTTTGAGCTTTCCGCCAGTGATGATGGGCTCGGCTGAGAGCACGATCGGCGGCATCTCGCGCTCGTCGGCTCCCACATCCGGGTGGCCGAGCCGGCGAGGCGTGCCATCGAGGTCCAGGGCGCCGGCGGCGTCTGCGTCGGCGGCGTCAACGTCGCCGTCGCCGTCGAGGTCGGCGGTACCAGCGTCGATGGTGGGGGAGGCTGCGGTCTGGCGCAGGTCGAGGTTGCCGCGGTCCAGGAACAGCGGCTCTGCCGTCACGGGCGACCGGCTGTCGTCGATGGCCGAACCAGGGCCGACCACCTGTTGGGCTGCCCGCGAGGACGCGGAGTGGTCGAGCACGACGGTGGCCGTCTGGAGGGTGGACGTGACCGCCCGAGCATCGAATCCGCCACCGTAGCCATGCAGGATCGAGTTGACGGCACGCAGGCTGCTCGTGGCTCCCGGCCCGACTGGCGCGACCAGCAAGGCGCTGGACCCGCTGCCCGTGGCCACGACCGACGAGCCTCGCAGCTGCGTGAGCTGACCGCCGGTCGAGACGAGCACACCGATGGAATTGGCGCCGCTGGCGGTCACCGTGCTGTTGCGCAGGATGGCGCCGTCGCCGAGCTGCACGCCTGCGCGGCCGGCGCCGCTTGCAGAGACGCGAATCCGTTCGAGCAGTCCGCCGAAGGCCGTGATGGCCGCGTCGCTCGTGGACACCAGGTCCAGTCCTGACAGATCCGTGCCGTGCGTGAGGTGCAGTCCACCGGGCGTGCCAGACATCGCCAGCACCGGACGCGATTCGTCGGGGGCTCCCTGAATCGTGACGCCGGGCTGGGAGTCGGCGACGACCCCGTTGATGCCATGCACCCCCGCATGGACTTGGATGATGTCGCCGGTCTGTGCAGTGGCGAGCGCGTCGGCCAGTTCGCAGCCGAGCTGCGTCGTGCTGCAGTTGCCGGTGCCGCCGGTCACGTGCAGCACCGATGCTCCCGCCACCGGGGTCACCGCCGCGGAGGCGGTCAGAGCGAGCAGGGTCGCGCGCAGCGTGATGTGAAGTTTGCTCACGGGTCGTCAAGTATTTCCTCGGCGTTTCGTGCCCACGCTGGAGCCGTTTTGGCCGCTGGGAGGACGGTTTCGGGGCGGAATAGCCGTTCCGGTCGTTGTTTTTCGGTACGAACGTCCCGAATTCACACTTGCGCAAGCTCTCTGGCTCCCCGGCGCCGGACTCAGGCAACTCTCAGGGAGCCCCCACCGAGCGCTAACCGGCGCCGCCGATGCTGCGTGCATGCCCACCGCAGCTTCCTCCCGGTACGTGCACGCCGAGCCCGTCATGGGCACGGTCGTCTCGTTCGACGTGCGAGGCGATCGGCAGGTCGGGCCGGCGGTCCAGGAGGCCGTCGCATGGCTGCACCGCGTCGACGCGCGCTTCTCGACCTATCGGCCGACCAGTGAGGTCAGCCGCCTGGCGGCCGGTCACCTGCCTCGCGCCGACGCCTCACCGCAGCTGCGCTGGGTGCTGCACCGCTGTGAGGTGCTGCGCCGGGTGACCGGCGGCTACTTCGACGAACGGGCCACCGGCACCCTGGACCCCTCGGCGCTCGTGAAGGGATGGGCCGTCCAGCGGGCTGCCGAGATCCTCGCGCAGGCCGGCGCGACCGACCTGTGCGTGACGGGCGGGGGCGACGTGGCCTGCCGCGGCGGAGCAGCGCCGCTGGATCACTGGCGTGTGGGGATCCAGCACCCCCTCGATCCCGCAGCGGTGGCAGCCATCGTGCGCGCCGAGCACGGCCTCGCCGTCGCGACCTCTGGTGCCTACGAACGCGGCGAACATGTGCGCGATCCCCACACCGCCGAGGCGCCGAGCGGGGTCTTGTCGGTCACCGTGGTCGGTCCGGACCTGGGGACCGCGGATGCATTGTCGACGGCGGCCTTTGCCATGGGAGTCCGAGGGCCGGCCTGGACCGCCACCCTGCGCGGCTACGAAGCGCTGACCATCCTGGAGGACGGGCGGGTGCTGCGCACCCCCGGCTTCCCCCTGTTGCACGAGGACGCCGCATGACGAACCCATCCCTGTGGATCGATCGGCCAGCCGACGAGGGCCCCCGCGTCGCCACCCCCGAGCTTCGGCCCCGCGTCGCGCCACGAGCGCGGCGCCGCCCACTGCGCCCAGCACGTCGCCGCCCGTGGGTCGTCGACACGCTGGCGGCCGTTGCCGGGCTCGGGCTCGGGGCCACGCTCGCCCTCGGAATCGCCGCCGAGAGTGCTGGGTCGCTCAGCGCCGCCGGTGGCCTGGCGACGGCCGCGGGACGGCTGACCGGCCTCGTCGCGGCCTACGCGATGGTCGTGGTCGTCGTCCTGGTCGCCCGTTTCCCGCCGCTGGAGCGCGCCATCGGCCAGGACCGCCTCGTACGCTGGCATCGCAAACTCGGGCCCTACCCGCTGTTCCTGCTCGCCGCGCACGGCATCCTCATCACCGTTGGCTATGCGCAGGCTGCAGGCGACGGCGTTCTGCATCAGTTCGGCCAGCTCCTGTGGACCTACCCAGGTGTCCTCGCCGCGACGGTTGGCGGGGCCTTCCTGATCCTGGCCGGCGTCACGTCCTACAAGCGCGCACGGCGCCGCATGGCCTACGAGACCTGGTGGACCGTCCACCTCTACACCTACCTGGCGCTCTTTCTCTCGTTCTCTCACCAGGTCGATACCGGCGCGTCGTTCGTCGGGCACCCCGCAAACACGTTCTGGTGGACGGCGCTGTGGATTGGGACGCTCGCGCTGGTCGTCATCTGCCGAGTTGGGCTGCCGGTGTGGCGATCGCTTCGCCACCAGGTCCGGGTCGTGGCGGTCGAGCCGGCGGGCCCAGGCGCGGTGTCGGTGATCCTCGGCGGCCGTCGGCTGGACCGTCTTCCCGTGGCGGGCGGACAGTTCCTGCAGTGGCGGTTCTTGCGGCGGGGGATGTGGTGGCAAGCGCACCCGTATTCCCTGTCGGAGACGCCCGACGCAGGCCGGCTGCGCATCACCGTCAAGGACCTTGGCGATCACTCGCGAGCCGTGTCGAGGCTGCGGCCGGGCACGCGGGTGGCGATCGAGGGGCCGTACGGCGCGTTCACCGCCGATGCCCGCGAACGCGACCGCGTGTTGCTCGTAGCAGCGGGGGTGGGGTCGGCGCCGATCCTGTCGGTGCTCGGTGACCTGCCGGAGCACGTCGACGTGACCGTGGTGCTGCGGGGGCACTCGCCCCAAGACCTCCTGTTGCGCGACGAGATCGTGGCCGAGGTCCGCCGCCGCGGTGGCCACACCCATGAGGTCGTCGGTCCACGAGAACGGGTGCGGCTCACGGCGGAGTCGTTTCGCCGCGCCGTGCCCGACATCGCCGAACGCGACGTGTACCTGTGCGGCCCTGAGGGCTTCATGGACGGCGTACGAGCGGCGGTGCTGAACGCGGGCGTCGCGCCTGCCCGCATCCACTTCGAATCCTTTGCGACCTAGGAGCACCACGATGCGCCGAGCCCCGATCATCATCTCTGCGACCGTCGCCGGTCTGGCAGGCGTCCTCGGCTTCGAACCGCGAGCGCCAACGGTCGCCGTCGCAACGTCGCCCGACGCTGCGTCGGCGGTGCCCGAGAGCGAGCCTGCGGGCACCGACTCCACCGGGGCCGGCTCCGACTCAACGGATTCGGGCACCGG
>JAEMRF010000064.1:10257-12522 GCA_016463515.1 Solirubrobacteraceae bacterium
AGGCCGCGGACGGCTCGCGAGGGAGCTCCGAGATCCCGGAGGTCGAGGAGCATCATGGCGGTGGATTCCGGTGAGCCGCCGCCGGTGGCCGTTCAGTTGGCGCGGGGGTCCTCGGGTGGGTGTGCCAGCCGCGCAAACGAGCCACCGAGGCGTTCGAGCACCCGCAACCACAGCTGCTCGGAGTCGTCTCCGAAGAGGTCGCCTGGCGCACGCGTGGTGACGAGCCATGCCTGCTCCACGATCTCGGCTTCCAGCTGCCCGGGAGCCCAGCCTGCGTGGCCGGCAAAGACGCGACAGCGGTCGATATGCGGCGCGACCTGCGATGGCGGGCCGTTGTCGCTGCGGACGAGGCCAAGGGTGCCGTCGATCTCGAGCTGGTCCTGGATCGAGGGAAGGAAGTCGGCCAGGACGACCAGTCCGTCGGGTTCGACGGGACCGCCTTCGTAGATCAGGCCGTCGCACGGGAGCTCGGCTACGGGTGGCGCGACCTCGGTCACGGTGAGCGCCGTCGGTCGGTTGAGGATCAGGCCGAGGGCACCGGCATCGTCATGCGCAGCGATCAGCACGACGCTGCGGCTGAAGGAGCGTTCGCCGAGCTTGGGATGCGAGACGAGGAGTTTGCCGCGCAAGTCGTCCATCGGCGACGCGCTGCGGGAGACGCCTTACTCGGTGTCTGACTTGGACTGGGACTTTGCGCCCCAGCGGCCGGCGAGCTTCTGGTTCTCGCGGCGCTCAGTGGTGATCTGTGCGGCGATGTAGAGCACGAGGATCCCGATGAACAGCGGGAAACCGATGAGCCAGACGCCGATCTGGCCCCAGAGATCCCAGGTGGTCTGGTCGACTGCGACGATCACGCCCCGCAGAATACCGGACGGTCGCGACAGGCGTCCGATCCAGCGCCGTCTGATCCGCGGAAATGGCGCGGCGGCGCGCTGGCCAGCAGGATCATGGTTGGGCCTGGCGGGCGACCTGGGACAATGTGGCGATGTGCGTGTCGCTTTCGTGCCGGTCCCAGGTGGGATGAGGTCGCAGAACCCATTTGAGGTGCTGGAGCTGACCGCCGGAGCCACGCACGCAGAGATCAAGTCCGCATATCGCAGGCTGGTCCGGCTCTACCACCCAGACAACAACCCGGGCTTTCCGGACGAGGCCGCCGCGAAGCTGCGAGAACTGCGCGATGCCCAGGAGCAGGCGCTCGCTGGATGGACGCCGCCACCGGTCGCGCCAGCACAGGCCGGGTGGACCGCCCCGCGGCCTGCGCCAGCCTCCGCACGTCGCCGCGGCCGTGGAGCGCGGGGTCCGCAGGCCGGTGCGCAGCGGCCGTGGACGCCACCGCCACCCACGCGGCACGACAACCCGCCACGCCGCATGGACCCGCCGACGGTCCCGAAGAAGCCCAAGGGGCCGCCGCCGCCCGAGCCCAAATACATCCACGTGCCGCCGGCGCGGCCCGAGGCACCGCTGGCCGCAGCGGGCCCGACGGCCGAGGAGGTGGCTGCGGCCGCCGTGCGGCGTGCCCGCCTGGTCGACGACCTCGTGGCAACGGGCTTTGTGGGGCACGCCGATGAACTCGCGCTCGACCACGCCATCCTCGACGCGTTCCTGCCCGTGATCGAGGAGGGCGAGCGGATCCGCGCCTGTGCTCGCTACCGCGACCTGGCGGCCGCCGGCACCCCGGCGAGCCTTCGCCATGAAGCGGTCCTGCACCACCCGCTCCCGCCGGACGCCGGCGACGACGCGCTCGCTGCGCTCGTGCGCGGGCGCTTCCTGGCGTGCACCGAGCGCCGCCTGCTCTGGACGGTCAGCCGGCTGGCTCCAGGCGACGGCGGCCTCGCGCAGGAGCGCCTCGATGTGCACGCCGAGGCCCTTGGCGGGGTGGCGCGCTCATCGCTGATGCAGGGCGGGCTCGGCATCGGGTTCGATGCCGGCCTCGCGGTGCGTTTCGGGCTGCCCGATGAGGCCGCCGCTGGGCTGGCGGCCGCCATCGAAGACGGTGGGGGCGGCGCCGCGCGCCGCTGACGCGGCGTCGCCGGAGCCGCCGTGGCCTTAGGCCGTGGGCGCGCTCTTGCCTTCGCGCGATTCGCGCGTGAGGACCTGGTCGATGATGCCGTACTCGATCGACTGCTCGGCCGACAGGAAGCGATCGCGCTCCATGTCTTCCTTGAGCTGCTCCATCGAGCGGCCCGTGTGCTTGGCGTAGATCGTGTCGACGCGCTTGCGGATGTCGATGATCTCGCGAGCGTGGATCTCGATGTCGGTCGCCTG
>JAEMRF010000367.1 GCA_016463515.1 Solirubrobacteraceae bacterium
CGCCAAGGAGCGCGTCGCCTCGGCCTACGCCAAGTGGGAAGCCGCCGGCGCCTGAGCAGGCGGCGGGGCCGCGGCGCCAGGGCGGCATCGGGTGAACGGCGTTGCGTGCTCCCGGTTGCGAACTTAGAGTCGACGGCGTGAGCGTGCACGTGACTCTTCGGGACCAGACGTCGACGGGCAAAGAGACGGGGTTCCTCGAGCTTTCCGAAGTTCCGTCCAAGCTCACCCTGCGAGACCTGATCCGCACACGAGTGCGTGAAGAGGTCGCGCTCTTCAACGCTGATCGCGCCAAGAGCTACCGCGGGTTGGTCGTGCCCGAAGATGCCGTGGCCGGCGCAGACGGTTTTCACGTGCCCACGAGCCGAAGGATCGACTGGGAGCGTCAGGCCGACGTCGCCATCGGTGCCTTCGAGCGCAACGGATTCTTCGTGCTCGTCGACGGTCGTCAGCGGACGGACCTCGATGAGGAACTCGACCTCACAGGCCCGTCCGACATTCGCTTCGTGCGTCTGGCGCCGTTGGTCGGCGGCTGATGCAGGGCCAGGGCGAACCGGTTCAAGCAGTCTGGGACGGAACCTCAGAGTATCCCCGACCCGTCGCGCCCGCACTCGAAGCGCTCGATCGCCTCACCAACGGCCCCTACGACGAGCCGCCGTGGTGGCAGCAGTCGCGGCTTCGGGCAATTCCTGACGTCGCCGAGCTCCTGGATCGGTCGGGCGCGGCCCGCGCCGAGGCTCTCCTGGCTCTCGCAGCAGTCGCCGCGCAAGGTCGGGTCCCCGCTCGCGGCAAGCTCCGCGTCCAGCCTGCATTCTTTGCGCGAGAGCTGATGACGGTGCTCACGCGACGCACGGTGGATCTGACCGTTTCGCACGTCGCTGAGCTCCTCCGTCTTGCGATCACCGCTGAGTACGCCGAGGATCCAACGCCCGCCACCGCCATCGTGAGCGCGACCCTCAAGCCGATCGGGCGTATGGCTTCCACCTGGACTACCGACGAACGGGCAACGCTTGCCCCATTGCTGGAGGCGGCCGCAGCGCGCTGCGAGCCCACCGAGGCGCTTCGTCTTCGGGCACTCAGCAAAGACAGCAGGGGCAAACTGCCCGCGGGCCTGGTCGATGAGGGCGAGCCGGTCGGAGCGGTCATCGGCGCCTATCTGCGGGGCGCCGATGAGGCGTCGCCCGCGGTGGCCGCGACCGCGCAGGTGTTCGCGTCGCTGCCAGCGTCGGGGAAGCCAGGACCCAAATGGCTGAAGACCGCGGACCAGGTCGCCCAAGAGCTCGCCCAGCCAGCTGCCCTGACGCTCGGGCTCCTGGGCGCCGTTCGCACGGCGGATGAAGTGGTTCGCCCGGGCCATGACTGGGTCTACTTCGCGGGCGAGACCAACGAGCACTTCCTTCGGGGCGTCGCCCGGTTCGCTGGCACCGTTGCCACACCCGAGCTCTTGACGTCCCTGGCCGCGACGGCACGCTTCATGGTGACCGTCATCGGCGGACAGTACGGGTCGCCGCGAAGTCTCAAAGTGGCAAATGCGGCGGTCGCTGCCATTGCGGACGCCGCTCAGCCCGAGTCGATTCGGGAGCTGCTCGCGCTTGAGCGCACGGTGCGCCATGGCAGCCTGCTCAACCAAATCCGCAAGGCGATCGACGCGCTCGCCGCCGCGCAAGGCGTGACCCGTGATGAGCTGCTGGAACAGGCCGTGGAATCCCACGCCCTCGACGCAGATGGAACACGCACGCTCGCGCTCGCCAGCCGCGGTAGCGCGCGCATCACCGTGGGCGCGCGGGCCGCAGCGCTCGTGTTCGTCGACGAAGACGGCACAGCCAGCAAGAGCTTTCCCGTCGACGTCAAAGAGGCCGAAGCCGTCGTCCTCGCCGAGCTCCGCGAGGAACTCAAAGGCATCCGCAAGACGCTCGCCGCCGAGCGTCACCGGATCGACGGTCTGCTCGCTGCGCATCGCACGTGGACGGTCGCGGACTGGCGACGCTTCTACGTGGACCACCCGGTGACCGGGCGACTGACGCGGGACGTGATCTGGACCTTTGAAGCGGACGGCACGAAGCCAACGGTGGGGCGGCCCGTCGACGGCCACACGATGCTTCTCGACGACGGGTCGATGGCGGTGATCCCTGAAGACTCGACGGTTCGGCTTTGGCACCCCGTCCTCGCCGAGCCCACCGCCGTTGGCGCTTGGCGCGATCACTGCATCCAACATCGTGTCGTCCAGCCGGTCAAGCAGGCGTTTCGTGAGATCTACGTGATCACCCCGGCTGAGCGCGAGACGCGCGTGTACTCCAACCGATTCGCTGCGCACGTCTTCCGGCAGGTGCAGGCCCGCGCGCTGATGAAGGGCCGCGGATGGAAGTCGCCGCCGCTGGCCTGGTGGGATGACGGGCGCGATGTGGGTACCGCGACGCGAGACGTCGCATCGGCCCCGGAGCTGGTGGCCCAGTTCTGGTTTGACCCAATCGTGGAGCTGGATCCGGACGGAGGTGACCTCTGGCCGCTCTGCGCCAGTGATCAGGTTCGGTTCATTCGAGCAACAGACGACGAGCCCGTCGCGCTTGAAGACGTCGCTCCCGTCGTGTTCAGCGAGATCATGCGGGATGTCGACCTGTTCGTCGGGGTCACGTCGATCGGGGCCGACCCTGAGTGGCTTGACCGCGGTGAGGCAGCGATCGTGCCGCGTGGTCAGGAGTACTGGGATGACTACGCATTCGGGGCGCTCTCGGCGAGTGCTGAGATCCGCCGAGAGATCCTGGAGGGGCTCTTGCCGGCGCTGGTGATTGCCGACCGGCTCGCTCTCGAGGACCGGTTCCTACGGGTCCGCGGCAGCCTGCGCACCTATCGGATTCACCTGGGCAGCGGCAACATCCAGATGGAGCCCAATGCCGAATACCTCTGCATCGTCTCGGCACGCAGCTCGAAGACGTCCAAGCTCTTTCTCCCGCTTGACGACGATCGGGTGCTCACGCTCATCCTCAGCAAGGCATTCCTGCTGGCCGCCGACGACCAGATCACCGATCCCACGATCCTCGATCAGATCACGCGCCGGTAGGCGCCGCAGCGGGCGATGGCGCTGGGACGGCTGGGGCCCGGCGTGCCAGCCAGATCACAACGGCGGGGAGACTGAGCACGAGCGCCAGCGAGACGG
>JAEMRF010000368.1 GCA_016463515.1 Solirubrobacteraceae bacterium
CGGCCGGGCATCCGGCGGATGTGCGCGTTGGTCGCGGCGAAGAACCCGAACGACGGGCCGCCGAAGTCCAGGCGGTTGCCGAGGGCCTGACCCTCGCCCACACACACGTCGACGCCCTGGTTGCCCGGAGCCTCGAGCACACCAAGGGCGATCGGGTCGGCCTGACAGATGCTCAGCGCGCCTGCGCCCTTGGCGAGGTCGCTCAGTGCCTGCACGTCTTCGATGGCGCCAAGGAAGTTCGGCTGCTGGAAGATCACCGCGGCGACCTGGTCACCCTGCTCGTCAAGCAGGGCCGAGAGCGCAGCTGCGTCGGTGGCGCCGTCCTTGAGCGGAACCTCGATGACCTGTGTGCCGTAGCCGACCGAGAGCGTCTCGAGGGTCTGGCGGGAATCCGGGTGCAGCGCGGCGGACACGAGGTAAACCGGGCGCTTGGGCGAGGCGAGCTTGGCCAAGTAGCCGGCGGCCGCGACGGCGGACGGGCCTTCGTAGACGGACGCGTTGGAGACGTCCATGCCGGTGAGCTCGCAGATGGCCGTCTGGTACTCGAACATCACCTGCAGGCCGCCCTGGCTGACCTCCGGCTGGTACGGGGTGTAGGGCGTCAGGAACTCGGACCGGCCCAGCAGCATGTCGATTGCTGCGGGGATGTAGTGGTCGTACATGCCGGCACCGAGGAACGTGATCTCGTCCTCAGCCGACGTGTTCTTCTTCGACAGCTCCAGCAGATGCGCAAAGACGTCCTGCTCGGGGAGGCCGTCGGGAAGGTCGAGGCCGCCGCGCAGTCGCACGCCCGCCGGAATCTGCGCATCGAACAGTTCCTCGAGGGAGCTGACGCCGATGGCGTCCAGCATGGCCGCACGATCGGCGTCGGTGACTGCGGTGTAGCGACTCACTCGGGGTACGTCCTTGAAGGTTCGGGGGCCGGTCTCGGTGACGAGGAAGCGCGGCGGGACCGGGACCGGCGCGCGCGGGGCACAGGCGAAGGCTAGAGAGCCGAGGCCTGCCAATGTGGCCTAAGTGACCAGTCCATCATTGGACAGGGCGATAGCTGGCGTACGGGCGCCAGCCACCGCCGGGATCGCTAATCCAGCGAGGCGACGTAGGCCGACTGGTCCATGAGCGAGCTGGCCTCGGCCGGATCGCTGAGCTTGACCTTGACCATCCAGCCGCCCTCGTAGGGGTCGTCGTTGATGGCCTCGGGGGCGTCGCCGAGGGCTTCGTTGACCTCGATGACCTCGCCGGAGAGCGGCGCGATCACGTCGGAGACGGCCTTGACCGACTCGACCTCGGTGTAGGACTCACCGGCAGTGACCGTGGAGCCGATCGCCGGCGGGTCGAAGAAGACGACCTCACCGAGGGCGTCCTGGGCGAACCACGTGATGCCGAACGTCGCAACGTCGCCGTCGATGCGGGCCCAGTCGTGCTCGGGGTGGTAGAGCAGCTCGTCGGGGTAGGAAGCGTCGGCCATCAGAGGTCCTTCGACTGGTAGAGGGGACGGGCTTCGACGATCGCTGCGCGGTGCTTGCCGCGCACGTCGACGGTGAAGGTGGTGCCGACCGCAGCGCGCTCACGCGGCACGTAGGCGAGGCCGACGCCCTTGCTGAGCGTCGGAGAATAGGTGCCAGAGGTGACGACACCGCCACCGACGACGGGGTTGCCGCCACGCGGGATCCCGGACTCGGTCAGCGAGAAGGGCACGAGGACCTCGGCGGTCGACTCGGCACGGGCCTTGGCGACGGCGGCAAAGCCGATCGGCTCGGTGGCTTCTTTGACCGCCCAGCCGAGGCCGGCCTCGATCGGGTTGCGGCCAGCGTCCATGTCGTTGCCGTACAGGTGGTAGCAAGCCTCCAGCCGCAGCGTGTCTCGCGCGCCGAGGCCGATCGGTTTGACGCCGGCATCCAGCAGGGCGTCGAGCACGGCGACCGCGTCAGCAGGGGCCACGAGCAGCTCGACGCCGTCTTCGCCCGTGTAGCCGGTGCCGCACACCAGCGCGTCTTTGCCGGCGACGGTGAGCTTGGCCACGTGGAAGCGAGCGGGGAGGTCGCCGTCGGCCAGTCCAGCGACGATTCCGCGCGCGGTCGGGCCCTGCACGGCGAGCATCGCGTAGTCGTCGGCTGCGTCGACGATCTCGACCTCTTGGTCGCCAGCGCCGGTCTGGTGGTGGTGCCCGAACCAGGTGAAGTCGGTGCCGTGGTTGGCGGCGTTGGTGACCGTGAGGTACTCGTCCTGCGCCAGGCGGTAGGTGAAGATGTCGTCGAAGACGCCGCCGTCGGGGCGCAGGATCAGCCCGTACTGGGCGCCGCCGATCTCGATCTTGCTCACGTCGTTGGTCGTGAGGTGCTGCAGCGCCGCGAGCGCGCCGGGGCCGCGGGTGATGATCTGCCCCATGTGGCTGACGTCGAACACGCCGGCCGCAGTACGGACGGTCTCGTGCTCGGCCTTCACGCCCTCTGGGTACTGCACGGGCATGTCCCAGCCGGCGAACGGGACCATCTTGCCCCCGAGCTCGACGTGACGTGCATGGAGCGGGGTACGGCGCAGGACGGCGGTCATCGAGCGCCGGAGAATACCCGAGGGGGCGCTGGGGAGCCGGCGGCCGGAGTCTGCGCAGTGTCGGCGCGGTTCGAGCGAGACCCGTTGCGTCGCGAGTCAGGCGGCTTTGGCCAACCGGCGGTCGGCCGCAGCGGCCCGCGGCATGCGGCGGGCGCGCGGCGGGACGGCGTGCCACGCAAGTCGAACCGACCGGACGTAGGCCTGGGCGAGGCGCTCGTCGCGGCGGGTCCAGCGGATGCCGAGGATCTCGCGTGCCTCTGGCGGCAGCGTGGCCTTCGTGATCCACGTCGAGCCGAGCACGGCGGCGCGCTCGGCGACGACGTTCCACACGAGCGGCGGAATACCGGGGGGCGCAATGGGCATCTTGGTGTTCTCGATGGCGTCGACGGCCACCTGCGTGGCCTGAAGCCCGTCCGCGAACATTCCGTCCCAGTAGCCGCGGAACGCTTCGTAGGACGCTGGGACGGGGGCCATCGACATGCCGTAGCGGCTCCACCAGGTGATCGACTCGCGGTAGAACTGCTCGAGTTGGCCGCGCGTGAGCGGTGTGCCGAAGAGGCGCTGGGTCTCGATTGCGGCGTCCACGAACGTGGCGTG
>JAEMRF010000065.1:0-1421 GCA_016463515.1 Solirubrobacteraceae bacterium
ACTTGAGGAACTGGGGGATGTCAATGTCGTCGTCGCCGATCTCCAGGGAGGAGCGCGTCGAGGAGTCGATCGTCGGGCGGCGGTCGCGTGGTTCGCGCAGGCCGCTGTCGGAGCCACGGCCGTAGCCGGAGTCGCGGCGGGGGCGTTCCTCGCGGGGCGCGGGGCGGCCTGGGCGCTCGCGTCCGCCGACGGCACCGCCGAGGCGACCGCCTTGCTGGCGGCGGCGGACGTCGTGTTCGAAGCCGGTGGCGATGACGGTCACGCGGACTTCGTCGCCGAGGGAGTCGTCGATGACGGCGCCGAAGATGATGGTGGCGTTGGGGTCGGCGGCGGAGTGGACGATCTCGGCGGCTTCGTTGACTTCGAAGAGGCCGAGTTCGTTGCCTGCGGTGATGTTGAGCAGGATGCCGGTGGCGCCGTCGATCGACTCTTCCAGGAGCGGCGAGGAGATCGCTGCGTTGGCGGCGTCGGCTGCGCGGCTTTCGCCGGAGGCCTGGCCGATACCCATCAGGGCAGAGCCGGCGTCTTGCATGATGGTGCGAACGTCGGCGAAGTCGAGGTTGATCAGGCCGGGGATGGTGATCAGGTCGGTGATGCCTTGGACGCCTTGGCGCAGCACGTTGTCGGCGTGCGCGAACGCTTCGACGATCGTGGTGCGGCGCTCGACGACGGAGAGCAGCAGTTCGTTGGGGATCACGATGAGGGTGTCGACGACCTCGCGAAGGCGCTCGATGCCTTCTTCGGCCTGGCGGGTGCGCTGGGCACCTTCGAAGCCGAACGGCTTGGTGATGACGCCGACCGTGAGTGCGCCGACCTCGCTCTTGGCGATCTCAGCGATGACCGGGGCGGCGCCGGTACCGGTGCCGCCACCCTCGCCTGCGGTGACGAAGACCATGTCGGCGCCCTTCAGCGCCTCGCGGATCTCATCGCGCGATTCCTGGGCTGCGCTGAAGCCGACGTCGGGGTCGGCGCCTGCGCCGAGACCGCGCGTGAGCTCGGTTCCGATGTTGAGCCGGATGTCGGCGTCGCAGGTCGCGAGGGCCTGCGCGTCGGTGTTGGCGGCGATGAACTCGACGCCCCGAAGGCCTGCGTCGACCATCCGCGAGATCGCGTTGGTGCCGGCGCCGCCGACGCCGACGACCTTGATCACGGCGAGATAACCGCCTGCACTATCCATGTGAATGGTCCATCCGAAGTTTCGGTGATTCTGACAGGTTCCGCCTGGCTCGACCCGTGGCTGAGCTTCGCGACCGTAGGTCGTCGTCCTGCCTGGGTCAATCAAGTTGGGGTCGACGCACGCGTCCTTGCAGGCATTTTCAATGACCCTCAACTCACAATAGAGGCTTTGTGGCTGCACGTCCGCAGCCGGTCACGACCTTCGACTCAGACTTGAGTCTCGGTGTGGTGCGCCCGGCGAGCCG
>JAEMRF010000065.1:1521-12497 GCA_016463515.1 Solirubrobacteraceae bacterium
GCGGCCGTCTCGGTGGAGGCTTGCGGCGCCGCAACGAGTGATGGCGGAGCATCGGCTTCTGCCGCCGTCTTGGAACCGCCGAGCCCGCCGACGGCCGGTCGGCCGGGCACCCGCACGTCGATGTAGGTGGCTCGGGTAGCTGCTCCGTCTGCGATGACGGCGGTGGCTGCCGCCCATTTGTCGGCCGGCGCTTCGGCGCTGCCAAAGATGAGTCGGGGTCCGCGCTGCAGTTCGACTTCGATACCGGCCGAGCCGCGGCGGACCGCTCGGATGAGATCCATGAAGCTCTCGGGTGCCGCCGCGAGCACCGGCAGGGCACCACCGTCACCGGTGAGTCGACCGTCGCGAAGGGTGAGCGCACCAAGCGACGGGTCGAGCTTGGGGACCGCGGCTTCGCTGGCGCGCTGCAGCACGGTGCCGTCGCCAGCCACGGTGAAGGTACGACCGCCGATCTGCACCCTCCCGACGGGCGGGCGCATGACGACGGTGAGATCCAGCCGGAAGGGCGGGTGGGCGTCGATCTCGATCGCTGCCACTTCCGGGTAGCCAGCGACGGCCGCCATGAGCTGTTCCTCGGAGACGCGGAAGGTCGACTGCCCTTGCGCGGCGTCCTCGACTGCGCGTTGGATCTTGTCGGCGCTCAGGCCGGTTGCACCGTCGACCTCGAGGTCCCTCGGATGCGCGAGCGGCGTGTACATGAGCACGACCCATGTGAGCGCGAGGAACGCAACGAGTCCGAGGACAACTTTGGCGCGCACACCGCCACCAGCCGTGGGGCCGCCGACGTGGGTGTTGGACCGCCGCAGCCCGAGCTTGAGCGACGGGAACGAGCGCGGAGATGGTGCGGGACCGTGCACGCTTGCGGCCTTCGCCAGCCGCTAGCCCTCCCCTTCTCCAGCAATCAGATGTTCGGGGCGGCCGCTGCCGGTCGGCGCCGCCAGACGTTCAGCGCGTCCAGGGAAGCGCGATCGAGCCGAGCGTCTGCACCTCGGGCTCGAGCCAGACGCCGTGGCGCGCATGCACCCGCTCGCGCGCGAGCTGCATGAGCTCGACGATCTCGGTCGTCGTTGCCTCACCGGTGTTCTCGACGAAGTTGGCGTGGACCGGCGAGAGGCGCGCCGCGCCATGCTCCATGCCTTTGCAGCCCGCCTCGTCGAGCAGCTGCCCCGCGGTGGGGCCGTCGGGCCATGGCGGTGGATTCTTGAAGGTCGAGCCGAACGTCTTGATGCCCGAGGGCTGCGTGGCCTTGCGCCGCTCGCGCAGGTCGGCCAGAGCGGCCTTGACGGTGACGGGGTCCGATGGCGTGAGCGCGAACGCGGCGCGCACGACCACTTCACCGTCGGTCAGGTTCGAGTGGCGGTAGGCGAACCCGAGAGTGCTGGGATCGCGGCGCTGCACACCATCCGCGGTGGCGACCTCGACCCATTGGAGCGTCTCGGAGAGAGCGCCGCCGTAGGCGTTGGCGTTCATGCGCACGGCGCCTCCGACGGTCCCTGGGATCGAGACGCCGAACTCGATGCCGGCCAGACCAAGACGCGCGGCCGCGGCTGCGGCCTGCGGGAAGCGCGAGCCGCCGCCAGCGGTGAGGGTGTGCCCGTCGAATCGGGTGGCGCCGAGTTCGCCATCGAGCCGGAGCACGATGCCCTCTACGCCGTCGTCTGCGACCAGCAGGTTGGAACCTGAACCGATCACATGGACGGGGTGTCCTTCGGACTGCGCCCAGCGAAGGAGTTCGACCAGTCGACCCGCGTCAGACACGCGGGCAAACCACTGCGCGCTGCCGCCGGTCCGGACCGTTGAGAAGCGTTCCAGGGGCTGGTCGGCGACGAGTTCATCGGGTCGGGCAGCGGCTGCGCCACCGGTTTCGCCCGCGGCGAGGCGCTCGCCGACGGCGCGCACGTCGCCGGCGCCCATGACGACGATCAGGTCGGCCGGCCCGGCCAGCGCTGCGGCCGTGGCGACGCCAGCGTCGAAGTCGGGCAGGAGGCGGGCCTCAGCGGAAGCGTGCCACGGCCAGGCGGCCTCGATGGTCGCGCTGGAGACGTCGGGGAACTGCTCCTGGGTCTCGCGCGCCGGGTAGATCGGGAGGAGCAGGGCTTCGTCGGCTGCTGAGAGCGCTTCGGCGAACGGGGCCGCGAAGTCGCGGGTCCGCGAGAAGAGGTGCGGCTGGAACACCGCGATCACGCGGCCCTCGCCTGCCCACACGCGTGCTGCCTCGATCGTGGCAGCGACCTCCGTTGGGTGATGGGCGTAGTCGTCGACGACGCGGGCGCCTGCGGCGGTCGTCCCGAGCGGCTCAAAGCGCCTGCCAGCACCGACGAAGTCTGTGAGAGCGCCGGCGGCCGCAGCTCGCTCGACGCCCGCCTGCGCGAGTGCTTCGATCGCCAGTGCGGCGTTGCCAGCGTTGTGGCTGCCCGGCACGCCGAGACGGATGGTGAGTCCTGAATCGCCGTAGGGCACGCCCGCGAGCGGGTCGCCGGCGGGAAGCTCAACGCCGGTGCAGGGGGTGCCCTCGGGCACGACCCGCTCAAGGTCGCGGGGCACGACGGCTTCGCCGCTACCGCCGAGGAACTGGGTGAAGTCGGCTTCCAGCGCCGTGAGGTCGCGGGCGTCGTGGTCGAGCTCGATGTTGGTGACGACGGAGATGGTTGGGTGCAGGCGCAGGAACGAGCGGTCGGATTCGTCGGCCTCGATCACCAGCCAGCCGTCCTCCCCGCCCCAATGGGCGCCCGAGCCGAGGGTGCGCACCGTGCCGCCGATGACCCACGAGGGATCCAGGCCGAGCTGATGCAGGGCATGGGCGACCATCGAGCTCGTGGTGGTCTTGCCGTGGGCTCCGGCGACCGCAATGGTCCGGCGGTCGCGCACCAGTTGGGCGAGCAGCTCGCTGCGATGCAGGACGGCGTCGCCGCGGGCGCGGGCGGCAGCCAGCTCGGGGTTTGCCTCGGTGATGGCCGTGGATCGAACGATCTCCAGCGGACCCTCGGGGAGCGCTTCGGCGTCGTGGCCGATGGTGATCGCGGCACCTTGGGTCCGAAGCGCCGCCACGACGCCGCTGTCGGCTCGGTCGCTGCCGCTGACGGTCGCGCCGCGGGTGAGCGCGATGGACGCCAGTCCGCTCATGCCGGCGCCGCCGATGCCGAGGAAGTGCAGCTTGCGCCCGTGCCAGTCCGTGCCGCTCACGGCTCCGCAGGCTAACGAGCAGCGCGGAGGCAGGGCGGGCGACTCAGCGTTCGGCGGCCGCCAGGACCTCGGCGGCGATGGCCTCGGCGGCGTCGGGACGGGCGAAGGCCAGTGCGGCCTCGCCCATGGTGCCCAGGCGCGCGGGGTCGGCGAGCAGGGCGTCGACTTCGGTGCGCAGGCGGGAGGCGGTCAGGTCGGGGTCGTCCACCAAGACGGCCGCGCCGCGGTCGACGAGCGCCATGGCGTTGCCGCGCTGATGGTCGGCCGAGGCGTGTGGGTAGGGCACGAGGATCGACGGCCGGCCGTGCGCGGCGATCTCGAACACCGACCCACCGGATCTCGCCACGCACAGGTCGCACGCCAGCAGCGCTTCGTTGAAGCGGTCGATGTAGGACTCCAGCTGGTAGCCGTCGCCGGCCGGAACGCGGGGCCGCAGAGACGCCTCATCGCGGGTGCCGCAGGCATGAAGGACGCGAAACGGGGCGCCAGCGAAGCCCTCGATGGCGGCCTCGTTGATCGAGCGCGCGCCGAGGGACCCGCCGAACACCAGCACGAGCTGGTCGCGGTCGCCGATCGCGAAGCGTGCGCGGGCGGCGGCGCGGTCGGTGGCCGGTGGCGGCACGGGGCGGCCGGTCAGCAGATAGCGGTCGCCGCTGGCGCCATGCACGGGAAACGCAAGGCAGACGCGCTTTGCGCGCTTGGCCAGCACGCGATTCGACAGCCCGAGGTGCGAGTCGGCCTCGGTGAGGACCAGTGGGATCCCTCGACGTACGGCTGCGGCGCCGACGACACCCGCCACGTATCCGCCGCCCCCGAGCACGACGTCTGGCCGGTAGGCCTTCAGCAGTTTGGACGCCTGCCGGTAGGCGCCGATGGCCTTCACGCCGGCGCGGGCAGCAGCTTTGGGATCGGTGCGGCTGAATCCGCGCACGTCGAGCTGGTCGAGCTCGTAACCGGCCTCTGGAACCAGTCGCACTTCGGCACGGTCGCCTCCGATGAAGCGCACCGACGCGCCCTGCTCGCGCAGAGCGTCGGCGACGGCAAGGGCCGGCACGACGTGGCCGGCGGTGCCACCGGCGGCGATCACGATGGAGGGCGTCACAGAGGAGAGCTAGGACTTGGCAGCGCGGGCCACGAGGAGCGCGGCCTGCTCGCGAGAGACCAGCTTGCCATCTGGCATGAGCACGCGGCCGTCAGGTAGCGCGATGGGGCTCTTCGGCCGGCCGACACGACCGCCGGGAAGTCGCACCGTTCCATCAGCCAGGATCTCCATCCCGCCCACACGCTCGATCACGCGCGGTGCCGTGTCGGCCGCGGCCGACGCACGGCCGGGTGAACGCCGGCGGCCCGAGACGCTCCCACGCCTGCGGGTCGCCGGGGCGTTGCTTCCCCGCGCCGCGTCGTGCGGCGAAGTCTGGGCACTGGCGTCGCTCGGCGCAGCGATGGGTTCGCTCGGGGCTGGCCGCTGATCGACGACCCGCAGTTCGCCGGGCTGCGGCTCCGGCGGAGCGGTGCGAGGCGAATCCGCGACGGGGACCGCGACGGGTTTCGGGACCACCCGCGGCGGCTCGGTCGGCACCACGAGCGCGCCGGCCCCCATCGAGGTGCGGCGGTCGATGTCGATGAGCAAGCCGACCACGCCGAGGATCAGCACCTCGCTGGAACCGCCTGCCGAGATCAACGGGAGCGGCACACCGGTGAGCGGCGCAATCCCCAGGACCGCCCAGATGTTGAGGCCGGCCTGCCAGAGCAGGATCGACGTGAGGCCGGCGGCCACCAGGCGGTCGTACGGCTGGCCGCTTTCGCGGGCGATCCGCAAGCCGAGCGTGATGGTCCAGAGGTAGAGCGCCATCACGATCGTCGCGCCGAGCAGACCGACCTCTTCCATGATGACCGGCAGGATGAAGTCGGTCTGGGGCTCGGGAATGATGTGCTTCTGCAGGCTTTCCCCGATGCCATGCCCGAACACGCCGCCCGAGCCGATCGCCATCAGGCCGTTGGTGATCTGAAAGCCCGCATCGAAGCGATCGGCAAACGGCGCCAGGAATACCGTGAAGCGCTCCACGCGCTCGGGGGCCATCAGGGTGAGCGCGCCGGCGCCCAGGGCGGCGCCGAGCATCATCAGGCCGAGCATGCGCATCGGGACGCCCGCGATGAAGAGGATCGTGATCACGATCGCGCCGGTCACCAGGGCCGAGCCGAGGTCCTGCATGCCGATGACCCCGAGCACCCCGCCAGCCGTCAGCAGGACGGGCCGCAGCTCGGTCCACGAGCGCACGCGCCATGGGTCGCGGGCGAGGGCCGCCGCCAAATGCAGCACCAAGGCCGGCTTGAGGAGCTCAGACGGCTGAAGGGTGAATCCGCCGGGGATCACAATCCACTGCTTGGCACCGTTGATCGTCGGCGTGATCGGCGTCGGCAGCATCACGAAGATCACGCCGGCCACGCCGAGGCCGAGCAGGATGCTGGTGAAGCGGTGGGCAAGTACGAGCCCGCCGTTGCCGCTGCGCCCGCCGCGTCCGAGGAAGACCATCAGGCCGATGCCCACGATGCCGAACAGCGCGGTCTTGAGGAAGTAGCTGAACGCGCTGCCCGTGCTGGATCCGTCGGCTGCGCTGAGTACCGCGAGGCAGCCGATGACCACGAGGGAGACGGTGGCCACGGTCAGCTGGTGCCGTGGGCGCACGGCGCCGCTGCGGATCGCTGCCATCTGGTGCATCACGCGCTGCTTCGCCGCGCGGCGGCCAACTCCTTGAAGCGCTGGCCACGAATCTCGTAGCTCGGGAATTGGTCCCACGAGGCGCAGGCGGGCGAGAGCAGCACGACTTCTCCTGCACCGGCCAGGTTTCGTGCCTGTTCGGCTGCCGCGTCGAGCGTGCCGCAGCGATGCAGGCTGTCTGGCGGGAGTGCGCCAGCTAGCTCGGCGGCGAGCTGGGGCTCCGCCTCACCGATCAGCAGCACGCTGGCGCAGCGTTCACCCACAGGGCCCCGCAGCTCGGTGAACGTCTGGCCCTTGCCGAGGCCGCCGAGGATGAGATGGACACGGCGCTCTGGGAACGCCGCCAGGGCCGTCAGCGTCGCGTCGACGTTGGTGGCCTTGGAGTCGTTGACCCAGAGCACGCCATCCCACTCCCCCGCCGACTCCAGGCGGTGCGCCACCCCCGGGAAGGCAGCAAGCTCAGCGGCCACGACGTCCTCCGGGATGCCCGCCGCGACGGTGATCGCTGCCGCCGCGGCGGCGTTCTCGTAGTTGTGGGCACCGAACAACCGAAGCCCACCGGGCTCAGCGAGCACGCGCGGGCCTAGGCGCACCGCGCCGGCACCGGTATCGACGTCGCCACCGGGGCCGAATCGCACCACCCGGGCTCCCGCAGTGGGCGCGTCGAAGCCGACCGGCAGGACCGCCGTCTGGTCTGGACCCAGGTGTGCAAAGAGGCGCTCCTTGGCCGCGCGGTAGTCCGCCAGCGTGCCGTGACGATCCAGGTGATCAGGCGCGAGGTTCAGCAGCGCGGCGACGTCGGGGTGAAAGCCGTCGGCGGCTTCGAGCTGAAAGGAACTGACTTCGAGCACGAGGGTGGTGGCATCGGTGGTCGCCGCAGCGAGCTCGGTGAGCGCGTACCCGACGTTGCCTGCCAGGACCACGTCGCGGCCAGCACGCCGGCAGATGGCCGCGACGAGCTCCGTGGTGGTCGTCTTCCCGTTGGTGCCCGTGATCGCCAGGACTTGGCCGCGGCTGGCGCGCCACCCGAGTTCCAGTTCGCCGATCACCGGCAGACCGGCTTCCCGGGCCGCCACGAGCACCGGCGCGCCCCACGGCACGCCAGGTGAGGCGACCACCGCAGCGGCGCCCGATTCGACGAGCTCGGCGAGGCCATCGGTGCCGAGGCAGATGCGGCCGGGCAGGTCGGCGGGAAGCTCGGGTGATCCCCCGTCGACGCCGGTCACGTCTTCCCCAAGCGAGGCCAGCAGGCGCATCGCGCCGACGCCCGACCGGGCCAGGCCGACGACGAGCCAGGGGCCTGCTGGAATGGGCGGCCGAGCGATCATGCGGCGCCGCCGGAGGGCGCAGCCCAGCGGGGCGTCACCGGATTGCGACGGACTGGTCGTAGAGCACGAACCCGACCGTGGCGAAGACGCTCGCGACGATCCAGAACCGCAGGATGATCTTCGTCTCAGACCACGCCTTCATCTCGAAGTGGTGGTGGATCGGCGCCATCAGGAACACACGCCGACCAAAGGTCTGGAACGAGAACACCTGGATGATCACCGAGAGCGCCTCGATCACGAAGACGCCGCCGAGGATCACCAGCAGCAGCTCGGTCTGCGTCATCACCGCAAGGCCGGCCAGCGCGCCGCCGAGTCCGAGCGAGCCCGTGTCGCCCATGAAGACGGTCGCTGGGAAGGCGTTGAACCACAGGAACCCGACGCACGCGCCGGCGAGGCAGGCCGCCAGCAGCGCGAGGTCCTGCTGACCGCCAACGCCCGCACAAATCGCGGTGAAGGCGAGCGCCACGACCGCCATGCAGCCCGCCGCGAGACCGTCGAGGCCGTCCGTCAGGTTCACCGCGTTGGTGGTGCCGGCGACCACGAGATACACGAGCACGAGATACGGCAATCCTCCGAGCGCGCCCAGCGGGATCTGGTAGTCGACGAACCGCAGGCGCAGCACGGGCGGGAGCTCAGCCAGTTCCGTGGCCACGAGCCACAGGCCGACCGACACGACGACGAGCGAGATCAGCTTGGTGCGGCCTTTGAGCCCGAGCGAGCGGCGCTTGATGAGCTTGACGTAGTCGTCGGAGAAGCCGATCAGGCCGCAGCTCACTGCCACGCCCCAGGCGCCGATGGCGCGCCAATCGCCGGTCGTGAGCACGAGGAACGGCACCGAGAGCGAGATCAGGATGACCACGCCGCCCATGGTCGGCGTGCCGGCCTTCACGTGATGGCCGGCGGGGCCCTCAGCCCGGATGTGCTGCCCGAAGGACCGCTCCCGGAGGAACTCGATGAAGCGCGGCGACAGGAACACGCAGAAGAGCAGCGCGGCGGCGCCACCGATGACCAATTCGACCATGGTCAGACGTCCTCTCGCGGGTTCTGCAGTGCCTCGACGACGACCTCGAGGCCGATGCCCCGGGAGCCCTTGACGAGGATCGCGTCACCGTGATCGATCTGCGACGGCAACGCTTGCGCCGCTTCCGGAGCCGTGGCGAAGTGCAGCACGGGTCCATCAAAGCGCGACGCGGCGATCACCGACCGGGGGCCGACCGTCGCCAGCAGGCCCACGCCGGCCGCGGTGGCCAGTTCGCCGAGCTCTGCGTGCAACGTGGATTCATCGGGTCCGAGTTCGAGCATGTCGCCGAGGACGGCGACCCGCCGCGGTGCCTGGCGGCGAGAGAGTTCGGTGAGCGCGGCCCGCATCGACATGGGGTTGGCGTTGTAGCAGTCATCGATGATCGTGCTCCCTGCGACCCCAGGGTGCTCGACACCTCGTCCGGCACCCGGAAGCTCCTCCAAAGGACCCACGGGCTCCAGGCCTGCAGCCCGCACGGCGGCCAGCGCCGCTGCGGCATCCAGCTGCACATGGGCAGGACGGTCGCCCAGACCGAGCGCCGTTGGAAGCGCCTCGACGGTGCTGTCGCCGCCTGGGCCGAAGGTGACCCACCTCACGCCATCTCGGCGATGCGGCGCCAACAACGACTCGCCGGCTGGCGTGATGGCAGTCCCGCCTGGCGGCAGGTGGTCCAGCAGCGAACCCTTCTCGCGCGCAATCGCCTCGATCGACCCCATCAGCTCGAGGTGCGCTGGGCCGACGTTCACCACGATCCCGATCTGCGGCGCCCCGATGTGGGCGAGTTCGGCGATCTGGCCGCGTCCACGCATGCCCATCTCCAGCACGAGCACCCGTGTGCCGTGGGGCGCGGCGAGGATCGTGAGGGGCAGACCGATCTCAGTGTTGAAATTCGCGAGGGTGGCGTGCGTCGTCGCGACGGTGCGGGCCATGGCCGCCACCAGCTCTTTGGTGGTCGTCTTTCCGGTCGAGCCAGTCACGCCGATCACCGTGGCTCCGGCGTCGACCAGCTCCCGCCGCCAGGCCATCGCCAGCGATTGCAGCGCACCGAGCGGATCGTCGGCCACCAGCACGACCCCTGGCGCAGCCTCCTTGGCGGCCTCGACCTGCGTCGGCGTCACCACCACGCCCCAGGCACCCGCAGCGAGTGCTTGCGGGGCATACCGTCCGCCGTCGACGCGGCTTCCGGGGATACCGAAGAAGAGTGCACCCGGGGTCGCCTCGGCAGAACCGATCACGGCGTGGGTGGGGCCTGCGGTGTCGTGCAGACCCGGGCGAGCGAGCACGGCTCCGGCAGCCTCAGCGACCTGTGCGGCGGTCCAGTGGATCACGAGGCCACCTGCCCGGACGTCAGCAGCTCGCGGGCGACCTGCGCGTCGTCGAAGGGGTGCGTGACACCCGCGATCGTCTGGCCCTGTTCGTGGCCCTTGCCGGCAATCACGACGACGTCGCCGGCGCGTGCGTGCTCGAGCGCCGACGCGATCGCCTCGCGTCGGTCGACGATCACCGTGACCGGGCCGTCGATGCCGGCAACGATGTCGGCCAGGATCGCTTCGGGATCCTCGCTGCGCGGGTTGTCGCTCGTGGCGATCACCACGTCTGCCCCGCCAGCGACCGCGCGACCCATCTCCGGGCGCTTGCCGCGGTCACGGTCACCGCCGCAGCCAAAGACGCACAGCACGCGCCCCTCGGTCAGGCCGCGAGCCGCGTCGAGGACGCGCTCCAAGGCATCCGGGGTGTGGGCGTAGTCGACGTAGACCGCAAACGGCTGGCCCGCATCGACCGGCTCCATGCGGCCGGGCGCAACGGGGGCTTCAGGAAGCCAGCGAGCGGCGTCCTCCAATCGGATCCCGACCTGCACCGCGAGCCCGAGCGCGACGAGCGCGTTGCGCACGTTGAACGGTCCGGGAAGCGGGACCCGGGTCCGAAGCCCACCCACGGTGAAGTCGGTGCCGGAGGCGTCGGCGACCAGTTCGGTTGCGCGCAGTCCGCCGTCGGGCACCAAGGTGTCGATCGAGACCACCAGCGCGTCGCGAAAGTCACCTGCGAGTCGCGCGCCGTACGCGTCGTCGATGTCGACCACTGCGCGGCCCGGAGCCTCGGCGATCAGCAAGCGCTTGGCCTCGAAGTACTCCTCCATCGTGTCGTGGAAGTCCAGGTGGTCGCGGGAGAGGTTGGTGAAGGCCACGGCCGCCCAGTGGATCGCGTCGGCGCGGTGCAGGCTCATCGCGTGACTGGAGACCTCCATCACGCACGCCTCGTCGCCAGCCTCGAGCATCCGGGCGAACAGTGCTTGCAGGTCCGGGGATTCCGGCGTGGTGCGACCGCCCTCCTGACGAACGCCGCCAACGATCTGCTCGACGGTGCCGATCAGGCCGCAGGACCGCCCCGAAGCCTGCAGCAGGTGGCGCAGCAGGTAGGCGGTGGTCGTCTTGCCGTTGGTGCCCGTGACCCCCACGACCTGCAGACGCGAGGTCGGATCGCCCGCCAGCACCGCCGCGGCGCGCGCGGTCGCCACCCGCGCGTCGGCCACCACGAGCTGAGGTACCGGAAGATCGAGCCGGCGCTGCACCAAGAGCGCCGCGGCACCACGGTCGACCGCAGCCGCCGCGAAGTCGTGGCCGTCGACCTCGAAGCCTGGAATCGCGCAGAACAGATCCCCCTGCCCCACGGCGCGGGAATCGAGCTGCGCACGGCGCAGGGGGATGTCGCCGGCGCCGTGCAAAGT
>JAEMRF010000369.1 GCA_016463515.1 Solirubrobacteraceae bacterium
GCTGCCGACCCGGAAGCGCATGTCGGGCCCGAGCCGGAGGCCGCGCCGCTGGAGGCGCAGGGCCTCGGCTGGCTCTCGGACTACAAGTCCGGCGTCGGTGAGGACGCGATCACGTCCGGCCTGGAGGTCACCTGGACCACCACCCCGACCCAGTGGGGCAACGGCTACTTCGACAACCTGTTCGGCTTCGAGTGGGAACTCTCCAAGAGCCCGGCCGGCGCACACCAGTGGGTGGCCAAGGACGCCCCGGCGATCATCCCCGGCCCGGCTGCTGACTCCGAGAAGCGCCTGCCGACGATGCTCACCACCGACATCTCGCTGCGTGTCGACCCGATCTACGAGCCGATCTCGCGCCGCTTCCACGAGAACCCGGAAGAGTTCGCCGACGCCTTCGCCCGCGCCTGGTTCAAGCTCACCCACCGCGACCTGGGTCCCAAGGACCGGTACCTGGGCCCCGAGGTCCCCAGCGAGGACCTCATCTGGCAGGACCCGCTCCCGTCGGTCGACTACGCGGTGATCGGCGACGAGGAGATCGCGGCGCTCAAGGGCCAGATTCTCGCCTCGGGCCTCACGGTGCCGCAGCTCGTCTCGGCGGCGTGGGCCTCGGCTGCGTCGTTCCGCGGCAGCGACAAGCGCGGCGGCGCCAACGGCGCGCGCGTGCGCCTCGCGCCGCAGAAGGACTGGGAGGTCAACGATCCGGCCCAGCTCGCGACCGTGCTCTCCACGCTCGAGGGCATTCAGTCGGCGTTCAACGCCGCCCAGAACGGCAGCAACAAGCGCGTCTCGCTGGCCGACCTGATCGTGCTCGGTGGCGTCGCCGCCGTCGAGCAGGCTGCCAAGGACGCCGGCTTCCCGGTCACGGTGCCGTTCACTCCGGGCCGCGTCGACGCAACCGACGAGCAGACCGACGCCGACTCGTTCGCCCCGCTCGAGCCGCTTGCCGACGGCTTCCGCAACTACCTCAGCGGCAAGGAGGGACTCACGGCCGAGCACCTGCTGATCGACCGCGCGAACCTGCTCACGCTCAGCGCGCCGGAGGCCACCGTGCTCGTCGGCGGCCTGCGTGTGCTCGGCGCCAACACGGGCGGCAACGCGCAAGGCGTGCTGACCGACCGCGTCGGCACCTTGACGAACGACTTCTTCGTCAACCTGCTCGACAACGACATCCACTGGAGCGCCGACGCCGGCGTCCCCGGTTCGTACATCGCGACCGACGCCTCGGGCACGCCGAAGTGGACGGGCAGCCGCGCCGACCTCGTGTTCGGGTCGAACTCCGAGCTGCGCGCCCTCGCCGAGGTCTACGCCAGCGCCGACGCCCAGGAGAAGTTCGTCAAGGACTTCGTCGCCGCCTTCGCCAAGGTCACGGAGCTGGACCGCTTCGACCTGAAGTAGGCCGCCCCGTCTGGGCGCACCGCGCGCCCAAACCTCGTGAACGTCGAATTACCGCTCCTATAGCGACGGTAATTCGACGTTCGCGCCGTTTGGGGGTCATTGGCTCACGTGGTGTTGACGGCTCGGCGCGCCATGGAGCGCTGTTATGATGATCGTCATATTCCCTCGGATCAGGAAGACGGCATGACCGCAACCGACCCAGACAGCTCGGCCTCGCTCCAGGTCGGCCATCCCGAGACGTGGGGTGCCGAGCAGAGCAAGACGGTCACGTGGCATGACCCGCGGGCCACGGCGATGGTCGGACTGCAGCTCTCCGGCCTGGAGTACCTCACGGCGATCGGCGAGGGCAACCTTCCCACGGCGCCGATCGCGAACCTGCACGGGATTCGCGGCATGGAGGTGACCGAAGGCGAGATCTTCTTCGAGATGACGCCCGACGAGTCGGCCTACAACCCGCTCGGGTTCGTCCATGGCGGCGCGATCTGCACGCTGCTCGACACCGCCACTGGGTGCGCCGTCCACAGCACGCTTCCGGCCGGCGTGGGCTACACGTCGATCGAGATCAAGGTCAACTACATGCGCGGTGTGCACGCCGGCGTGCCGCTGAAAGCCCGCGGCTGGGTGACCAAGCGCGGGCGGCGCGTGTCGTTCGCGGAGGCCGAGATCACGGATCCAGAGGGCAAGATCGTCGCGACCGCGAGCAGCTCCCTGCTGATTATCGGCGGAAGCTGAGGCGCCGACGGCGCTGAATCTCGCAGCGCGCTGCCGTGGCGCGCGATCGCATCCGCCTACCGACGCGCGCTGAGGCGCCGCTCTCGCGGGGGCAAGCCGGCGGTCAGCTCGCAGGCGCGGGCCAGCTCGCGGATCGACGGTCGGTCGGCCGGGTCGAGTTCCAAGGCGGCGTCGATCGCTTCGGCGAGGCCGGCCGGCAACCGGCGATGCTGGCGCACCGGGTCAACGCGGCGCACCAGCTGGGGCGCGGCATGGTCGTCGTCGCGAGCATCCGCGCCGTAGGCCAGCTCGCCGGTCACCACCTCCCACAGGATGATCCCGACGCCCCACACGTCGGCGGCGGTCGTGAGGTCGTCGCCGCGCGACTGCTCGGGAGCGCAGTAGCACCAGGTGCCGGTGCCCGCGGGAGCCGCTCCGGGCGGCCGCGCGCCGCCGAGGTCGATCACTCGGCCGCGGCCAGCGTCCGCCACCACGTTGGCTGGCTTGAGATCCAGATGCAGCAGGCCCTGGCCGTGCAGATACGCGATCGCCGAACACAGGTGAAGCCCGAGCACCGCTGCGTCGCGCGCGGCCGTGCGCACCGCGCGCTCGGCGATCATCGCTGCCAGCGTCGCGCCGCCGAGCGTCTCCAGCACGACCACCGGCTCGGGCTCACGATGGACCTCATACGCGCGCGCGAGGTGGGGGTGGGCCAGCGTCGCCAAGAGCCGGCCCTCCCGCAGCAGCGCGGCCGTGGCGCGACGGTCGCCGGCGCGGTCGGGTCGCAGCACTTTCACCGCCACGCGGCAAGCGCGGCTGGTCGACCACGCGTCGTACACGTCGTAGACGTTGCTGCGCGCGAGATGCCGGATCACGCGGCAGTCCTCGGTGAGCGCGGTGCCGGGGCGCAGCCGAGGGATCGTTGCATTGGAAAGCGTGGTCGCGGTCATTGGTCCTTTTCCGAACTCCAGCGCGCAGCGGTGGGCGCGGGCCCCTTCGTCGCGGTCATCGTGCGGTTCCCGTCGTGCTCGCCGTCATCGC
>JAEMRF010000370.1 GCA_016463515.1 Solirubrobacteraceae bacterium
GGACCGTGAGGAATGTCATCTGGCAACCATCGGCATCCGACTGCCGCGGTCTGCTTGAACGGATCCGCGCCGACGTCAACGCGGCGCGGTCGCAACCGGTCTTGCAGTCCGAGCGCTCCCGGTCAGGGAGCCGTTCGCGCCGAGGTGCGAGTACCCGGATGGGTCATCCGGGCCAGCGGGCGGCCCACGCGTCGGTGCCAGAGCCGGCCAGTTCCGTGACCGACCCCACGCCCTCCCGCTCCATTCGGGCCAACAGACCCAGCAAGACGCGCCGCGCCGTCGCGGGCCCACCGAAGACGAAGCCGGTGTAGAGCTGAGCCAGATTCGCTCCCGCACGGAGCTTCTCGAAGAGGTGATCCCCTGTGGCGATACCGCCGACCCCCACGAGGACCACATCTGGCCCGGCCAGCTGACGGACTCGGGCGAGCATCGCGGTCGACGGCGCAAAGAGGGGCACGCCCGACATCCCGCCAGACTCAGCTGCGGCAGGGTGGTGCAAACCGGCGCGCGAGAGCGTGGTGTTTGAGAGCACCAGGCCGTCGACGCCGGTCTCCATGGCCACTTCCACCGCCTCAGCGAGGCCCAACTCGTCGAGGTCGGGCGCGAGCTTGAGCAGAACCGGGACGTGGCGCCCGACGGGCGCCGCAGCCGCCGCGTCGCGCGCGGCGAGCGTGCGGGTAAGCAGCTCACGCAGCGCGTCGGCCGCCTGAAGGTCCCGAAGTCCGGGCGTGTTGGGCGAAGAGACGTTGACCGTGAAGTACGACGCCACCGGCGCAAAGGTCTCGATTCCGGCGACGTAGTCGGCAACGCGATCGGCGGCGTCCTTGTTGGCGCCCACGTTGACGCCCACGATGCCGCCCGCGGGCAACCGACCGGCCGAGAGCTGGGCGAGCGCCGCCGCATGGCCGGCGTTGTTGAACCCCAAACGGTTGATGACTGCGGAGTCGACCGGAAGACGAAACATCCGCGGCTGAGGATTTCCGGATTGCGCCACTGGAGTGACGGTCCCGATCTCGGCGAACCCGAAGCCCAGGCGCAGCAGCGGCCCGGGGACTTCGGCGTTCTTGTCGAACCCGGCGGCCATGCCAAGCGGGTTGGGGAAGTCCAGCCCGAGGGCCGCGACCCGCAACCGCTCATCGCGCACTGGTCGGGCGACCACCAGACCCGAACGCAACGCGCGCACGGCCAGACCATGGGCCTGTTCGGCGTCGGTCAGCCGAAACAGCACCCGCGACACACGCGGGTAGAGACCGCCAGACCTCATCGAGACCGCCGGCCTCTCCCCCGCGCCGCGACCATCAGTGCGCCGCGGAGAGCGCGTGCAGCTCTTGGAGGCTGATGACGGGCGCAGCACCCTCGCGCGATCGCTCGATCGCCTGCACGGCTGCCTCGGCGCCCGTGGCCGTCGTGATGCATGGAACACGCCCTGCGATCGCCGCGCGACGGATCTGCCACCCGTCGGTGTGCGCCCCGGACCCGGTCGGCGTGTTGATCACGAGATCAACATCGCCGCTCTCGATCATCTCGACCACGTTGGGCGAGCCTTCGCCGACCTTCTTGAGGACCGTCTTGACGGCCACCCCGGCCGACTCCAGCGCTGCGGCCGTACCGGAGGTCGCGACCAGATCAAAGCCAAGGCGCTGAAGGGTCTGGCCGATCTCCACGGCCTTGGGCTTGTCGACGTCGGTCACGGTGATGAACGCGGTGCCGGTGTCCGGGAGGGCGGCGCCTGCTCCGGCCTGTGCCTTGGCAAAAGCGGTAGCCACGTCGCGCGCGACGCCCATGACCTCGCCGGTGGAACGCATTTCAGGGCCGAGGACCGCGTCGGCACCGTGGAAGCGGTCGAACGGAAGGACGGCTTCCTTCACCGCGACGTAGCCGTGGCTCGTGGGGTCCTCCGGGAGTCCGAGCCCGGCGATCTTCTCGCCGAGCATGAGACGGACGGCGAGGCCAGCGAGCGGCTGCCCGATCGCCTTGGACACGAACGGGACGGTGCGTGAGGCGCGTGGATTGGCCTCGATCACGTAGACCTCGTCGCCGGCCACGGCGAACTGGAAGTTCACGAGACCGATCACGCCGAGTTCCAGCGCCATGAGCTCGGCCTGGCGGCGGATCTCGGCCTGGATGCCGTCGGACAGGGTGTGCGGAGGCAGCACGCAGGCGGAGTCGCCGGAGTGGATGCCGGCCTGCTCGACGTGCTGCATGATGCCGCCGATCCAGACGTCTTCACCGTCGCAGAGCGCGTCGACGTCAACCTCGATCGCCTGTTCCAGGAAGCGGTCCAAGAAGATCTCGCGGGGGCCAAGGCCACCGGTGCGCTCCAGGTAGTCCTGCAGCCCTTCCTTGGAGTAGACGATCTCCATCGCACGGCCGCCGAGGACGTACGAGGGGCGCGCCAGCAGTGGGTACTGCACGTCCTCGGCGACCTCGAGCGCGTGGGCACCCGACTCGGCCGTGGCGTATGGCGGTGCCTTCAGCTTCAGGCGGTCGAGGAGGTCGCCGAAGCGGCCGCGGTCCTCGGCGAGGTCGATCGAGTCCACGCTGGTGCCGAGGATCGGCACGCCCGCGTCTTGCAGGCCAGCTGCGAGCTTGAGCGGCGTCTGGCCGCCGAACTGCACGATCACGCCCTCGGGCTGCTCGACCTCGACGATGGCCAGGACGTCTTCGAGCGTGAGCGGCTCGAAGTACAGGCGCGTCGAGGTGTCGTAGTCGGTGGAGACCGTCTCGGGGTTGCAGTTGACCATGACCGCGTCGCGGCCGGAGTCCTTGACCGTCCAGGCGGCGTGCACGCAGCAGTAGTCGAACTCGATGCCCTGGCCGATGCGGTTCGGGCCGGAGCCGAGGATCATCACCGAGGCGTTCGTGCCTCGCTCAACCTCGGAGGCGGCGGCGCCGTGCTCCCAGGCGGAGTAGAAGTACGGCGTGCGCGCGGGGAACTCCGCGGCGCAGGTGTCGACGGAGCGGTACACGCGGTTGCCGGCGAACGCGGCATCCGGGTTCAGCGCGAGAGCGTGCAGTTCGCGCACGTACCAGAGGTCGATGTTGGTGGCCTCGTGGATCTGTTCGACGGTTGCGCCGGCCTGAGCCGCGGCAAACAACACGTCGTAGCGCTCGGCGT
>JAEMRF010000371.1 GCA_016463515.1 Solirubrobacteraceae bacterium
ACGCAACCTCGTGGACCATCAGCGGCGCGCTGATGGTCTTGCCCTGCGCATCCTCTGGCGGCATGAAGACGCACCCCACGGTCGTCATGCCCGGCGTGCCTACGAAGGTGCCGACGCTGGCGTAGCGGTCGTCGAGCACCATCGGCTTGGACTGCTCGAAGCCGCGCAGCCACAGCGTGGAGCCGTCGGGCGGGCGCACCGCACACCGCGCGTCGTCGGCCATCCCCGCCTGGACGGTGGTGGCTGCCTCGCGCTCGGCGGGCGGCAGGTCGTCCGTCACGCCGCCTGGTTTGGCGCTGAGCGCGACCACATAGTCCTGGCCGGGAGTGGCGCGAAACTGAATGCCGCCGGGAACGCTGCCTTCGCCAACGGCATCCGATCGCTCGCGCAGTACGGCCGCAGAGTCGGCCCGTAGGGCGCCGACCAGGCACGGCACTGCGACGAGGGCGATCAATAGCAGCCCCGTCACGATACGGCCCCAGCGCACCGGCCCGCGTGGTTTGCGCTCGGTCTGGGTCTCGGGCGATCGGTCGGGGGTGGCGTCCGTAGGCACCCGTCTACGGTACGGGCCCGGCGGGCAACGACGGGCTACGGTTCTTGGGGGCATGGGTCCGGGGGACTACGCAGCGGTGTTCGGCGTGTGGCTGGTGGCCATCGCGGCGCCCGGGCCTGACGTCGTCCTCGTCCTGCGGGAGACGGTCCGCGGTGGACGAGCCGGGGGCGTAGCGGCGGCCAGCGGCATTGCGATCGGCATCGTGGTGTGGATTGCCCTGGCGATGGCTGGTGCACACGCGCTCGTCGAGGCCGACCCTCGCGTGCTCGGCGCGCTGCAGGTCGCCGGTGGCAGTTACCTGGTGGTGCTTGGACTGGGAGCGCTGCGGGCGTCGCGTGGCGGCAGCACTGAGCAGCTTGTCGCGTTGGCCGGCCACGAATCAGCTCCACCGCAGGCTGCGGCTCGGCGTGCCCGACTGCGCCGTTCGTTCGTGCTGGGAGCCGCGACCAACCTGTCCAATCCCAAGGCCCTGATCTTCTTCGGGACGGTCTTCACGGTCCTGATCCCCGCCAGCGCATCGACGGCCGACCGCGTGCTGCTGTCGGTCCTGCTCGTTGCTTCCGAGGCGGTGTGGTTCAGTGGGCTGGCGCTCGTGGCGTCATCCGGCAGGCTCGGCACGCGGCTGAGTGCATCGGCAGCGCGGCTGGATCTTTTGGCCGGTGGAGCATTCGTGCTCCTCGGAACGCTGGCGATCGCCGCAGGCGTGGCGGGCCTTTGAGCCTCAAACCGTCATCTACCGCCGCTCGTGACGCGTAGGCTCGTGGAGATGCCTACGTCCACCACGCCTCACCGCATTTTGCTCACCGGTGCCACCGGTGCGATCGGTTCGCGGCTGCTGCCAGCGCTCCTCGAGGGCGACGCCCCCGTGCGCGCGCTCGTGCGCGACCCTGCGCGCGCTGCCTTGGATCCGCGCGTGGAGACGGTCCGCGGAGACATCTTCGCCGGTGAGGGCCTTGATGAGGCGCTGCACGACGTCGACGTGGCCTACTACCTCGTGCACGCGATGGGCCGAGGAAACGGGCGCGATTTCGAAAGGCTTGATCGCCAGGGCGCAAACCTCTTCGGCCTCGCTGCCGAGCGTGCAGGCGTGCGCCGCATCGTCTACCTCGGGGGCCTCGACGGCGAAGGTGCGGCCGAGTCGCACCACCTGCAGAGCCGCGCTGAGGTCGCCGCGCTGCTGGAGCAGCACGTGCCGGAGTTCGTGCACGCCCGCGCGGCCATGGTCGTGGACTCGGGCAGCCAGTCGTTCGTGATCCTGCGCAACCTCGTGAGGCGGCTGCCCGTGATGATCGGGCCCAAGTGGGTGGAGACCCGCAGCCAACCGATCGCCGCGCGCGACGTGGTCGCCGCGCTCAAGGCGCTCGGCGAGCTCGACGGCGTCGCCGGCGAGGTCCAGCTTGGCGGCGCCGAGCCGCTGCGCTACCGCGAGCTCATCGACCTCACCGCCGAGGCGATGGGCCGCCGGACCCCGCCGATGCTGCCGGTGCCCTTCATGACACCCCGGCTCTCTTCGCTGTGGGTCAGCATCTTCGGCGGTGTGGAGTACCCGCTGGTGCGACCGCTCGTGGAAGGCCTGCGGGCCGAGATGATCGTCACCGAGCCGCCGCCGCCGGGCGTCAACGATCACCCGATGGACTTCAAGGATGCCGTGCGCGAGGCACTCGCCGGCGTCTGACACGGTCAGGCTGCGCAGGCGACATTCGCTTGAACTACGCAGTTCTACGCAGAGCGCCGACGTGACAGACCGGCCGAACTGCGCTATTGATCGCGCGATGCGGTCCCACTTTTTGGCGACACTTGTCGCGCTGGCTACCCTGCTCGGCCTCGGTGGTGCGCCAGCGATGGCCGAGACCACCACGGTCTACACCTTGCCAGCAGGGGTGGCCGCCGGCAGCGGTCTCACCTCCGATGCGGCCGGCAATGTGTGGTTCTCGACCGGCGATGCCAACGCGCTGAGCACTCCGCGCGTCGGCCGTTTCGTGCCATCGCAAGGCGTGGCCGACACCGACGCCGGGATCACGCTCTGGTCGACTCCCACGTATGCCGGAGCCTCATGCTGCGCCACGCAGGTGCGGTCGCTGGACTTCGACGACGAAGCCGGTCGACTGTGGTTTGCCCGCAGCGACGGCCAGTATGGCTACGGCGACGCCGCCCAGATGGCGGCCGGCAACCCGAGCCCGTTCCAGACGGCCGTGCATCCGAACAAGATCGCGCTGTGGGGCGTGGCCTACGACCCGAAGTCCAAGCGCACCTGGATCGCGGAGTACGGCGCGACGAACGTCGCCGAGGGCAACGGCAATCGGCCCGGCAACCGCATCGCAAGCACCGACAGCGGGCTGGGGCTCGCCGAGCTTCCGAACCTCGCACAGCAAGGTGGACTCGGCACCTTCACCGGCAGCCGGTACGACGCCAAGCCTCGTGCCGTCGCGCCTGATGGCGCCGGTGAAGCGTGGTTCGTGCAGTCCGACCCAGGCAACCCCGGCTACCGGATCGGCCGTACGAACGGCCCCGGCTATCTCGAGTACCTGATCGAGCCGTGCCTGGGCGTGAGCCCCTGCTCGGGA
>JAEMRF010000372.1 GCA_016463515.1 Solirubrobacteraceae bacterium
CCGTCGACCTCTTCACGGGGGCGCGACCAGTTCTCGGTCGAGAACGAGTAGACCGTCAGCTGGCGAATACCGAGCCGGACTGCGTCCTTGAGACGGTCACGCACGACGTCGGCGCCGGCCTCATGGCCCGCGATCGGGGGCAGGCCGCGTTGCTGCGCCCACCGCCCGTTCCCGTCCGTGATGATCGCGACGTTGCGCGGGAGTTCCACGCCCGTCAACGGGTGGACCGAGAGAACATCAAACCTCGAGGATCTCTTCCTCTTTGGCCTTCAGGCGGCCATCGAGGTCGGCGATCGCCGCGTCGGTGATCTTCTGCAGTTCGCCTTCGGCGCGATGCTCGTCGTCAGCGCCGACGTCACCGTCATCCTTGAGCTTCTTGAGATCGTGCAGGACGTCGCGACGCACGTTGCGCATCGCGATCTTTCCTTCTTCGCCGATCTTCTTCGCGACCTTCACCATGTCCTTGCGGCGCTCTTCGTTGAGCTCGGGAATGTTGATGCGAATGATCTTGCCGTCGTTGTTCGGGGTCAGGCCCAAACCGGAGTCCACGATGGCCTTCTCGATGAGCTTGAGCGAGCCTGCGTCGAACGGCTGCACCGTGAGCAGGCGCGCCTCTGGCGTGCCCAGCGTTGCGAGCTGCTTCAGCGGCGTCGGCGCCCCGTAGTAGTCCACGACGACGCGATCCAAGAGCGACGTCGTGGCGCGGCCCGTGCGGACCGAACCAAGCTCGTTCGTGGTCGATTCGACCGTCTTGGCCATGCGCTCACGGGCATCCGTGAGCAGGGTGTCGATGAGTTCGCTCATTCAGTGATCACCAGGGTTCCGAGGTCTTTGCCCGACACTATCCGTTCGATGTTCGCCTCGTCGTCGAGGTTGAACACCCGGATCGGGAGCCGGTTCTCCATGCACAGTGTGAGCGCCGTAGCGTCCATCACCTTCAGGCCCCGAGAGACCGCCTCCATGTGGGAGATCTGATGGATCAGTTTGGCGTCGGGGTTGGTGCGTGGGTCGTCGTCGAACACGCCATCAACACCGTTTTTTGCCATGAGAATTGCATCGGCGTGGATCTCGGCAGCGCGCAGCGCGGCTGCCGTGTCCGTCGTGAAGAACGGGTTGCCGGTGCCAGCCGCAAAGATCACGACGCGGCCCTTCTCCAGGTGGCGCATCGCGCGGCGCCGGATGTAGGGCTCGGCGACTTCGCTGATCGTCAGCGCCGATTGCACGCGCGTCGGAACGCCGAGCTTCTCGAGCGCGTCCTGGAACGCGAGGGCGTTCAGGACGGTGGCGATCATCCCCATGTAGTCGGCGGTCGCGCGGTCCATCCCGGCGGCTGCGCCGGCCATGCCGCGGAAGATGTTGCCCGCGCCGACCACGAGCGCCAGCTCCAGACCCATCGCGTGGACATCGGAGATCGCCGAAGCGATGCTCTGCACACGTGCTGGGTCGGTGCCGTGCTCGAGGTCGCCGAGCAGCGCCTCGCCGGAGACCTTCAGCAGGACTCGCCGGTAGGCGAGTCCCACAGGTGCCGGGTGCTCCAGCTCGGAGGCGTCGGGCACGCGGCTACGCGCCGATCTGGAAGCGAGCGAACTTCTTGATCACGATGTTCTCGCCCGTGCGGGTCGAGGCATCGGCGCGAAGCTGCTCGATGGTCTTGTTGTCGTGCTTGTCGACGTTGATGTGCTTCTGGTCGAGGAGGACGATCTCCTCTTTCCACTTGCGCAGCTTGCCTTCGGCGATCTTCTCGCGGATCTCGAGCGGCTTGTTGTCTTCGATCTGCGCGACGTAGATCTTCTTCTCGGCCTCGAGGACGTCCTCGGGGATCTCAGCTTCGTTGACGTAGAGCGTCGACGGGGAACCGGCGATGTGCAGCGCGAGGTCGGCGACGAAATCCTTGAAGATGTCGTTGCCGGCGACGAAGTCGGTGTTGCACTCGACCTGCACCAGCACGCCGACCTTGCCGGTGGCGTGGATGTACTGGCCGATGAGGCCTTCCGTCGTCTCGCGCTGGGCGAGCTTCTGGGCTTTCTTGCCCATCGTGATGCGCAGGGCCTCGAAGGCCTTCTCAGCGTCGCCACCGGACTCCTGGAGCGCAGCCTTGCACTCCATCAGGCCGGCGCCCGTCTTCTGACGGAGCGCTTTGACTTCAGCGGCAGTGACCGTGGTGCTCACTACTTCGTCTCCTCAGCGGCCTCGGCGGCCGGGGTCTCGGTGGTCTCAGCGGCAGCCGGAGCTTCGTCTGCCTTCTTGGCGGCGGGCTTCTTGGCAGCAGCCGGCTTCTTCGCGGCAGCAGGCTTCTTCGCGGCGGGCTTGGCCTCGGCCGGAGCCTCGGTTGCCGGAGCAGCGGCCTCGGCTGCGGGCGCAGCCTCGGCTGCCGGAGCAGCAGCAGCCGGAGCGGCAGCGGCGTCCGCAGCCGGGGTGCCAGCGGCAGCCGCAGCAGCGCGCTGTGCACTCGGGCGCTTGGAGGTCGCCGACGGCGCAACGCCGGGCTTGGTGCCACCCGGAGCAGCGGCGCCAGCAGCAGCGGCGCTCGGGCGAGCACTCGGGCGGCGAGCAGCCGTGCCCGGCGCGGGAGCGCCGGTGGCGGGCGTGGTGGCAGCCGGAGCAGCAGCGCCGGCCTCAGCCTGAGCGGCGGCCTGAGCCGCAGCGGCGGCAGCGGCGGCCTCTTCCTCAGCCTGCTTGCGAGCAGCGGCCTCGGCCTCACGGCGGGCGCGCTCGGCAGCCTCACGGGCTGCGCGCTCCTCGGCCTCACGCTTCATGCGCAGGTCTTCCTGCTCACGGAAGTGGGCAGCGCCCTCGGCGATCACGTCGCCCATGGCCTTGATGATCAGGTCGCAGGACTGCAGCGAGTCATCGTTGCCCGGGATCACGATGTCGATGCCATCGGGGTCGCAGTTGGTGTCGACGAGACCGATGATCGGGATGCGGAGGCGCTGGGCCTCCTGCACGGCGATCGCCTCGGCCTTGAGGTCGACGATGAAGACGGCGTCCGGAAGGCGCGTCAGCGAGCTGGCGCCACCGAGGTTGCTGCGCAGCTTGGCGAGGTCGGCCTGGGCGGCGAGGCGCTCACGGGTCGGGAGGAGCTGGAGCTGGCCTTCCTTCTCGTAACGCTCGAGGTC
>JAEMRF010000373.1 GCA_016463515.1 Solirubrobacteraceae bacterium
GCTCGCGCGGCGTGGAGCGGCGCTCGCCGACGGCGACCTGGATGTCGGTCGTGGCGCGCAGCAGGCCGCGCATCAGCGAGTGGTCGCGCACGATCCGCGCGTACTGGCGCACGTTGCCGGCCGCGGTGATCGGACCGCCGAGCTCGTCGAGGGTCGCGTCGCCGCCGGCGTCTTCCAGGGCGCCGTGCTGCTCGAGCCAGTCCTTGACGGTCAGTCGGTCGAACGGTTCGCCGGCGTCATACAGCGCCCGCATGGCGCGGAACACGTGGCGGTGGCGCTGACTGTAGAAGTCGTCTGGCCGCAGGCCCTCCTCGATGATCAGCGTGTACATCGCGCGCTCAGAGAGCAGCAGCGCGCCCAGCACGGCTCGTTCGGCGTCGAACGAATGCGGCTGGGGCCCGCCGGGGGCGGGACCGTTGCCTTGCGGCCTGGGGCGCGACGGCGCGTCGTAGGTCTGGTCCATCAGTGGGTGAAGTGCAGGCGGGCGGTGGACCCGCAAGCGTTAGCAGGCGAGCCGGACGGAATCAGCGAGTCTGGCAGGGCGGGGGGCACCGTCAGACGCCCTTCCCTGCACATTGCGGGAAACGCTGTCGATCGGCGCGCGTATGCGTGCCGACTTCCCGGGCTGGGTCGCCTCTACGACCCTAGTGCCCGACGATCAGGCGAGGCGGGGCAGGACCTGTGTGGGTTCCACCGTGCCGCCCGTGACCAGGTAACGCTCGTCGACGGGAAGGTCGGCCGGCGGGTCACTTTCGGCGGTCACGATCACGCAGGCTCCCGCGTCGCGGCGCTCGGTGAGTTCGCGCACGAGGAACTGGCGGGAGTGATCGTCGAGGCCCGACCAGGGGTCGTCGAGCACGACCAGCTGGGTGGGGTTGGCGAGTGCTCGGGCCAGGGAGACGCGGTGGCCGGCTGGCTTGGGAAGGTGGGCGAGCGGCAGCTGGAGGGCGCGTTCGAGGTCGAGCCCGACGGCCAGCGCCTGGATGCGCGCGTTGGCGGCGTCGCGGGTGCGGCCTTCACTGGCCATGTTGCGCAGGTAGGTCAGGCCGGTCAGCATCAGGCCCGATGGCAGGTGCTGGGGCTCGAACTCCGAGCCTTCGTGGGTGCGGGTGATCTTGCCGGTCGTCGGGTCGGACGAGCCCGCGATGAGGTTCAGCAGGGTCGATTTGCCGGCACCATCGGGTCCGGCAACTTCAACGATCGTGCCGGCGCGCAGCGTGAGCGAGGCGTTCTGGATCGCCCAGGGGCCGCGGAAGCGGTGGCGTTTGCCAACGGCGGCAAGTTCGCAGAGCGGCGGGTGATCTTGAGCGGCGTCGGGGGCGATCAGCGCATGATGCCAAGGACGGGCGTGCGCGAGGCGTCTGCCTAATCCTGCGGGGCGGTGGTGCCCCGGATGATGTCGACGTAGGGCGTAAAGCCATGGCGGCGGTAGAAGCGCTGAGCCCCGTCGTTGGTCGGGATCACGCCGATTGCCAGCGTCGCGACGCCTTGCTCGGCCACCCCGGCGCGCGTTGCGGCGATCAGCGCACTCCCGACGCCGGTGCCACGTGCGTCCGGGTGGACGGAGAGCGTCTCCAGCATCCCTTCGCTGTCGTCGGGCCAGGTCGCGACCGGGCCGTGGATGCGGGTCAGTGCGTAGCCGACGGCCTGGTCGCCGTGGCGCGCGATGAGCGCGAACGCACCGTCTTCCTGGAGCCACTGCTCGTAGAGGCCCTTACGGATCGCCCATGACGCTTCGCGGGGACGGATCGGACCGAAGTGCGGGGCGATCCTGCCGTGATGCTCGCGCAGGGCGTTCCAGAGCGGCTCGATCTCGTCGAGGCCGCTGATGGGCAGGCGGGTGATCGTCAGGGCGGGCTGGGTCATCGCGTACGGCTGGCTTCGGGCGCCGGGTCGTGGGTCGGCAGTGGCGAATGAGGGGCGACCGATGCCGCCTGATGTCGGGCGCAATCGGCTGGGGGCCGAGTGGTACCCAGAAACGCAGCGGGCCCGCGCTCCTGTGGAGTCGCGGGCCCGGAGTGCGTGAAACGTGGTGGGCGTTAGCCCAGTGCGACGACCATCGTCTTGATGGTGGCGACGGCGCCGCCGGGCACTTCGACTTCGACCATGTGGGTGCCGACGTTCTTGATCGGCTCCGGCAGGCGAACAGCGGTCTTCTCGACGCGGATGCCGCGGGCATCCTTGATCGCTTCGGCGATGTCCTGAGCGGTGACCGACCCGAAGAGGCGACCATCTTCGCCGGCCTGCTGCTCGATGGTGAGCACCGTGCGGCCGAGGGTGACGGCGTTCTCTTCAGCGCGGGCGACGGCCTCGCGCTTCTGGCGCTCTTCCTCTTCCATCCGCTTCTGGGCGGCCGAGATGGCGGCGTCAGTGGCGTGGGAGGCGAGGTTGCGCGGGATCAGGTAGTTGCGCAGGTAGCCCTTGGCAACGTCGACGACGTCGCCCTTCTTGCCGAGCTCTGCAACGTCCTTGAGGAGGATGACCTGGGCCATGACTACTCGGCCTTCTCGGCGTCGCGGTCCTTGCGCTCGCCGCGGTCGGCACGGCCGGCGCGGGTCTCGCGGACGGTCTCGACGACGTACGGCAGGAGGGACAGCTCGCGGGAGCGCTTCACAGCCGCAGCCATGTCGGCCTGGTGCTTGCGGCAGCAGCCCGTGATGCGACGAGTGCGGATCTTGCCGCGCTCGGACACGAACTTCTGGAGCGTCGTCGTGTCCTTGTAGTCGATGTCGACGATCTTGTCCTTGCAGAACGGGCACGACTTACGGCGTGCGCCGCCTCCGAGCTTCTTGTCCCGGCGCTTTGCCGGCTTGCTGCTGCTGCTTCTGCTCTTGGCCACTAGCTGATTCCGAGGAAGAAAAAAAAGACGTTCGAATGCCCGCGCGGTGGCGCGAGCCGACGGCGAATACTGCCAGGAACGTTCCCGGGATGTCGTCCGCCCCATGCGCTACAGGTCTGCCGGCACGATGTGGCCGTGATCCCGGAGGCGCTGGGCGACCTAGTCTAGGGCACCCGCGCACCGCACCCGCCGGGTCTCGCTGCGCAGGTTGATCGGTTCTGCCAGCAAGCCGTGGCGGCCGCCAGGCGGACGGTCACCACCGCGCTGCAGCTG
>JAEMRF010000374.1 GCA_016463515.1 Solirubrobacteraceae bacterium
CGCCAAGGCGCGTAAGGATTGTTCATGACAGCGTTTTGCGGTGCGACCTACATTTGGTGTCCCACCCAAGCTCCTCGCTATGACTCCGCACACCCTCAACCCCCAGGCCGCAGCTCGCAGTCCGCTGGTCTGGGTGCTCGAGGACTCCCCCGAAGACTTCGCGATTCTTCAGCGCGCTCTCGGCGGCCCAGCGCCCGTGGTCAGGCTCCATCGCTGGTCACGGGCCGAAGACGCCCTCGCGAACTTGGAAGCCGCCACCGAGCTTCCGGATCTGGTGGTCGCCGACCTCAACCTCCCGGGCATCGACGGCGCCGAGTTCTTGCGACGGGTCCGGGCGAGCCCCGAACCTCTTGTCCGCGCGCTGAAGGTGTGCGTCTTGTCGTCGTCGGGTCGCGCCACCGACGTTCGCCGGTGCCAAGAGGCGGGAGCAACCGAGTATCTCGTGAAGCCTCGTCGGTCCGCTGAGCTTCGCGAACTGGCCGAGCACCTCCTGCAGCTCTCGGCCGGGCACCGGTAGCGGTCGGGCAGCTGCCTCCGGCTCGCGCGCGAGGCGGCCGGTCGGGCCCGGTCAGAATCGCCGTGCGATCATGGGCGCCCAGGCCCGCCCACGCTTCCGCAGCGTTGCCTGGCCCGTTCGTCCGTGTCTGCAGAACCGCCGTCTTTCCTTCCGCCGGGCACCCCGGTTGACCTCGACAACTGTGCGCGAGAGCCGATCCACCTGCCAGGTGGGGTGCAGTCGCATGGCGCCGTGCTCGTTGCACGCGCCGCGGATCGTGTGATCGTCCAGACGTCGGCCAATATCGCTGACGTCCTGTTGGAACCGGTCGACGCGGTGCTCGGTGCCACGCTCGATCACTTCTTGGGGCCCGACGTGGCGGCTCGGCTGGCCGGCGCCGCGCAGGATGAGAGCGGCCCGTCCGTGCGCGTCGACCGTTGCGAGACCCTGCAAGGCACGCCCCTCGAGCTCCACGCGTTCTGCCCGGCCCCGGGCCTGATCGGTGTCGACCTGGAACTCGCCGGCGTCCATCCCGCCGACGCAGCGCAGATCGTGACGCGCGTATCTGGGTGGGGTGCGCACCTGGCGGGCGTGACCAGCACCGAAGGCATCGTCGCCGTCGCGGCAACTGCGCTTCGCGAGCTCACCGGCTTTGACCGCACCTGGGCCTACCGGTTCGAGCCCGATGGACACGGTGTCGTGGTGGCGGAAGACCGCCGCGAGGACCTCACGAGTTTCCTGGGTCTGCACTTTCCGGAGGGCGATATCCCGCGGCAGGCGCGCGACCTGTATCTGCGCTCCGGCGTGCGCGTCATTCATGATGCCGCGTCCACCGATGCGCCGCTGGTGCCGCTGGAGAACCCAGAGACGGGAGCGTGGTTGGATCTGTCGGGCAGCGGCCTGCGCGCCGTGTCGCCCATGCATGTGCGGTACCTCCTCAACATGGGCGTGCGTTCCTCGATGTCGGTCCCGCTGGTCGTCGGTGGCAAGCTCTGGGGCCTGCTCTCCGCACACCACTACGGTGCCCCGAGCCGAGTCCCGTTTCGCGTGCGCGGCGAGTGCGAACTGCTGGGGGTCATGACCTCGATGCAGCTCGCTGCGACCACGGAACTCGCGCAGGCCAAGGCTCGCGCTGGTCTGCAGGTGGCGGTCTCCCGCGTGACCGAGGCGGCCGCCGGCGAGGACGCGTTCATCGACGGACTCGTCGCCGATCCTGACGCCCTGTTGGCGGTCTGCGGCGCCGCGGGCTGCATCGTGGCGATCAGTGGTGAGCAGCGGTTGGTCGGAAACGTTGGGGAGCGCGCAACGGTCGATCGCATCATGGCTGCCGTCAAGCGGCGGACGGACGACCTCGTGGTCACGGACGGGATCGGATTCGATGACCCCACCGTGGACGACCTCGCGGGCAGCGTCAGCGGGATCATCGCGTTCGCGTTGTCGCGCACGCAGGGGAACTGGATCGCGTGGGTGCGTCCCGAGACGGTGCACGAGGTCACCTGGGGCAACCGCGACAAGTCGCTCGTGCGTCGCAGCCCGCAGGGGGACCTGGAGCTCGGGCAGCGAGAGTCCTTCGAGCGATGGGCCGAAGAGGTCCGCGGTCGGGCCACACCGTGGTCGCCGGCCGAGGTTGAGTCCGTCCGCGAGCTTCGCTCGGCTCTGGGCTCGCTGCTCATCGCCCGCACCGAGCGACTCGCTCGCCTCAACGACGAGCTCGCACGCTCCAACGACGAACTCGACGCCTTCGCCTACGCCGCCGCCCACGACCTTCGCGAACCCGTCCGCGGCGTCGAGCAGGTGGCTGACTTCCTGCTGGAGGACCACGGCGACGCGCTCGGCGAGGATGGTCGCCGCCAGGTCGAGACGATTCTCCGGCTCTCGGACCGGATGGACGGGCTGCTGTCGTCCTTGCTGACCTACGCCGAACTTGGCGAGGCGAAGTGGACGCGCAGCCGCGTCCACCTCCCGTCGATCGTCGACGATGTCCGCGAGATGTTGGCTGCCAGCCTGCCGCCTGGGGCGTCGATCGACGTCGATGACACCTGGGTGGATGCCGACGAGTCCGGGCTGCGTCAGCTCCTGCTCAACCTCATCTGGAACGCGACGAAGTACTCCAGCGGACCGCCGGTGATCCGCGTCGGAACGCGATGGCTGTCACAGGCCGAAGCCGGCACGCCCAGGGTGCGCCGCTCGCTGGTGAGCGACCACGAGCCCATCGCGGTCTTCGTGGAAGATGAAGGCATCGGGATCGCGCCCGAGCATCACGAGCACGTGTTCGCGCTCTTTCGGCGGTTGCATGCCAAGGACGAGTTCGGCGGCGGCCATGGCGCCGGACTCGCGCTCTGCCGCCGGATCGTGGAACGCCACGGGGGCGTGATGTGGGTCGAGTCCGAGCTCGGCCAGGGTGCCCGCTTCTGGTTTACGTTGGCACCGACATGACCAGTCAGGGCGGACCACATCTCGGACTCGTCGAAGACTCCCCTGAGGACTTCGCAGCCTTCGAGCGCATCGTGAATCGGCAGGCTCCCGGGTTGAACCTGCGCCGATGGCGTCACGCCGAAGCCCTTCTGGAGGATCTCAACGCTCCAGACCCACA
>JAEMRF010000375.1 GCA_016463515.1 Solirubrobacteraceae bacterium
AGCCAGGCCCAATCACGGTGCCTCGTCTACGGCGGACCAAGCAGTCTAGCCGGGTCGGTGGGGCGCACGGGTTGCGCCCCGGACGGCGTCAGCGACGCCCGCGCTTCGCTGCGGGTTGGTCCGCCGGGACCCGGCAGTCAACGATGCCCGCTTGGGCAACGGTCAGCGCGGTGGGCGCCGCGCCTTCTGGTTGCACGGTGATGTAGAGCTGCGAGCAATCGGGAGCCACGCCATAGAGCAGCTTCACGGTCGCGCCGCCCTTCAAGGGATCGACGGCCCAGCGGGAGAGCGTTTCGCGGGTGTCGGCGCGCGCGACGGTAAGTACGGCGGGCTCCGACGTGATGCGGCCGACGTTCTTGATCGGGATGACGAGGTACGGCGGACCGGCTGCGTCGAGCGCCGGCGTGGGGCTACCGTCGGTGTTGGGCGCGAACGCGGGCTGGACTGCGTCAGCCGGTGCTTTGGTGAAGACGCCGGTCTTGCCGATGTTCAGGGTCGCGGTGAACATCGGCTGCTTGCACGGCACGTACTTGCGGGCGGTCTTGGTGACGACCTTGCCGCTCTCGTCAACGGCGCGTGTCTCGACCACAACGCGATAGTCGAAGTTCTCGGGCAGCTTCGGGATCGTCTTCGTGAGCTTCAGCCCGGCGCCTGCGGCTTCGGTGGTCTCCCACGTGCCCGTGTTGCCTGGGTCCTTGAAGAGAAGGCGCTTCCAGCGGGTCTTGCCCTGCCGCGACTGCACGGAGAACCGCATGGTCACGCGGTCGCCGGTGGAGCCGAGCAGCGCGAGGGCGGTCACGGTGACGCTGCGGTCGTCCTCGGCGGGGCCGATCAGGCAACGCTTGGCCTCGATCGTGAGGCTCGGCGCGCCAGCTTTCGGGGCGACGCGCGCCTCTGAGCTGGGGGCAAGGGCGCCACCGATGGCCAACGCGAGGGCGATGGCGACGGCAAAAAGGCTAGGTGTGGTGCGGGAGCTGGTCAACGAGTCGGGGGATTCGTGTTGGGGATCGTAGTCTGGAACACCGCCCCGCAAGAAAGGTTGCGGTCGCAAGCCGCAACCGGACGCCACGTCAGACGACCTGGCTTGCCAGGTCGTCTAAGCGAGCCATCGTGGATGAGATTCGGCCGGAGCGCGAACGACTCAGGACAACGGTCCGTGTCGTTCGCGCTCCGGCCGAAGATCGCCGCGAGGGCCGCTTAGACGACTTGGTAAGCGGGGCCGTCGCCGCCTTCTGGCGGGGTGAGGCGTCCGCCGCGGGCCGTGATGGCGCCGCACTGCACGCAGTTGGTGTAGTTGACGATCACGTCGACGTTGCCCGTCTCCGGGGCGTCTTCCGGGATCTCGTAGACGCCGGCAGGGCACATCCACTTCCACGTCTCCGCGACTTCGCGGGCGACGTTCTTCTCGATCCGGATGTGGCTCGGGGCGTCGTCGCGGGTCGCGTTGCCGGTGATGAACACCGACGAGAGCTTGTCGAACGTGTACTTGCCGTCGGGCTTGGGGTACAGGTCCGAGGCGCGCTTGCCTTCCGGCGGGATGACCTGCACGACTTCGGCGTCGCGGTGGCTGCTCTTGCGGCCGCCCGGGATCTTGCCCTTGGTGATGATGTCGATCCCCGCCTTGGCGAGGTTGAACGGCATCGAGCTGCCACCGACGAGCTGCATGTTGTTGCGCACCTCGAACAGGCGCTTGCCAACGAGCTCGCTCTCAGCGATGGCCGTCTCGTAGGACGTCATGTCCTTCTGGCCGAGCTTGAGCGACTTGTAGATCTCTTCCGCGGCGATGATGCCGGACTGGATCGCCATGTGGACGCCCTTGAGCGAGGCCATGTCGATCATGCCGCCGGACTCGCCGACCAGGACAGCGCCCGGCATCGAGAGCTTGGGCTGCGACCAGAAGCCGCCGCCCTGGATCGCCTTGGCGCCCCAGGCGGTGCGCTCGCCACCCTCGAGAATCGCCTTCAGCTTGGGGTGCTGCTTGACGGTCTGGAGCATGTCGTGCGCCGAGACGGTCGCGTCGGGCGTGGCAAGCGGGACGACGATGCCGATCGAGACCTCGTGGTCGCCGTACGGGTAGACCCAGCCACCGACGCCGGTCTCGTGCCACTTGCCGTTGGAGCGGCCAGGCCAACCGAAGAAGTGGACGACGGTGTCCCACTGCTCCTTGGTCTTCCAGACCTCTTTGGCGCCGAGCTTCCAGACGGGCGGCTCTGCGCCCTGGGCCAGGTCGAAGTGCTGGATGGCGGCGCCGGTGAGGTGCCCCCAGTTGCCTTCGGCGAGGACGGTCTGGCGAGCATGGACTTCCATGCCGGGCTCGAAGTTGCCGAGCTCCTGGCCTTCCTTGCCGCGACCCTTGTCGCCGGTGACGACGCCCTGCACGGCACCGTCCTTGACCAGCAGCTTGGCGGCTGCCGTCTCGGTCAGGATGTAGGCGCCCGACTCCTCGGCCTTCTCGGCCATCCAGCGGCAAAGCTGGCTGATCGAGGTGACCCAGTTGCCTTCGTTCTTGAAGTTCGGCGGGGTCGGACCCGGCATCGGCCGGGTGCCGGTGGGGCTCGAGAGCCACCACACGTCGTCCTTCTCGTTGACGTGGCGGATCGCCGGGAGCGCCTCGAGGTCTTCGTCGGGGAAGAGCTCCTTGAGCGGCCCGGGCTTCATCACTGCGCCGGACAGGTTGTGCCCGCCGCAGGACTTGCCCTTCTCGATGACGGCGACGGGAACTTCGCCGAGGGACTCGAGCAGCTCCTCGTCGTCGGCGAGGAGCTGCAGCAGGCGGTTGGCTGCGGCGAGACCGGCCGGCCCACCACCGACGATCGCGACGCCAACCTCGATCGCCTCATCTTCGCCCGCCTCGGGGGCTGCGATGAACTCGGTGATCGGGTCGACCGGCGGCGGGAATTCTGCCGGTGCGTGTCCGTTGGTGGTGGAAGCGGCCATGTGGTGGTCCTAACCCTTCTTGGCCTTGATGGCCTCGGTCAGCGCGGGAGCGATCTTGTGCAGATCGCCGACAACGCCGAAGTCGGCGAACTCGAAGATCGGAGCGTTCTCGTCCTTGTTGATGGCGAGCACGTTCT
>JAEMRF010000376.1 GCA_016463515.1 Solirubrobacteraceae bacterium
GTGGCGTGCGTCGGCCCCCACGAGGTCGACGAGTTCGCCTGGAGCGCATAGCGCGAACGCGGTGACCGACGGCTCCTTGATCGACGCGGTCTGGGAGTCGCGGGCGCCCGAGGGCGCTGCAGGTGAGGTGCGGATCCTGCCCGACGGCTGCGTGGACCTGCTCTGGCACGAGGGCCGCCTCGCGGTGGCTGGGCCGGATCGCACGGCTCGGATGGCCCGGGTGACCTCGGGCGCGCGGTCGTATGGGGTGCGGTTTCTGCCGGGCTCTGCGCGAGCCGTCTTCGGCGTTCCTGGAGAAATGCTGGCTCACGGGCCCATCCCCGCGGCAGAGCTGCTCGGCGCGCCCGAAGCCGAGCGAATCGGTGCGGCGCTTGCGGCCGCTGCACCAGCGGCCCGACCGGAATTGCTGCGCCGCTGGGCCGAGCAGAGCTTGGCGTCTTCTCCCAGCCGGGATCCCATGGTGGCGCACGTCGCCGACCTCCTCACCGTCGATCCCACCCTGCGTATCGGGGAGCTGGCGGCCAGGGTGGGATACAGCGAGCGTCAGCTACGGCGCCGTGTCCAGACGGAGGTCGGCTACGGACCGAAACTCCTGGCGCGCATCTTGCGGCTGCAGCGGACCCTCGCGATAGCCCGCGGCGACCGCACCCTGACGCTCGCGGATATCGCCTTCGTCGGAGGCTACGTCGACCAGGCCCACCTCGGGCACGAATGCTCGGCGCTCGGAGGCGCCTCTGCAGCCGAGCTGCTGCATCGCTAGCCGATCGGCGTGCAGAGTTCGATCAGCGTGCCCCAGGGGTCGCGGATCCACGCGACGGTCTGCCCGTGGGACTTCACCGTCGCCGGAGCCAGCAGGGTGCAGCCTGCCTCAACGGCGTTTGCGACCGCCGCGTCGACGTCATCGGTCGTGAAGGCGAGCTCCACATTCGCCGGCTTGTCGGTCAGGGCGGGCCGGTGTGGCCCACCTGGAAAGTTGTCGGCGCCGAGCTCGTCGGCAGCGAACGCGAGCACCGTTGCGCCGGTGTCGAGTTCGCCGTAATCGCCGGTCGGGACGGAGAATCGCGTCTTCTGACCGAACGCTCGCTCGTAGAGCGCAAGCGCGGCAGACACGTCGGGCACGTAGACGATCACCCAGGCGAGTTTGAGTTGTGTGGCGGCCATCGAGGGCCTCCCTTCAGGTCGGACTGCCGACCATCCTGCCGCGAGGTCGCGCGGTCGTCTTGTCGAAAACGGACATCAGGCACAGCGGCACGCCCGCCACCGGCCGCGGCGTCAGACGCGAAATGCCTCGATGAGCAGGTCAAGTGCCTCGTCGAACGTGGCGCGCGCTGCCACGGGGTCGTCGGCTGAGGCGATCGCGAGCGCTGCTTCGTCGATCGCGCCGCTCACGAGTTGCGCCATAGCCCGCACCGGCATTGGGCGCAGCACACCGAGCTCGACGCCGTGGGCGAGTACCCCTTCGACGAGCCCCAGACCATGGCGCAGGCCAATCTCGCGCCAGCGCGCGTGGCCGAGCACCGAAGGCGCGTCGATCAGCAGGATCTGCCTGGTCGCGGGGTCGGCGACCTCGTCCAGAAACGCTCTCGACCCGGCCTTCAGCGCGGCGATGGGGTCGCCCGCCTGCGCGATCGCACCCTCGGCGACCCGCTGCACCAGCGCCTTCTCCGCTTCCTCGACCATCGCCTCAAGCAGCGCCGCCTTATCGGCGAACTGGTGGTACATCGCCCCGCGAGTCACGCCGGCGGTGCGCACGATCTCCTCGGTGCCGACCGCCGCGTATCCACGTTCGGCGAACAGCGTCGTCGCCGCCTCGATCAGCTTGCGGCGGGTAGCCGCGGAGCGGCGGGCGTGGAGGGATTCGTCGGTCATGGATTGGCAGCCGGAGCGGGCCGACGGTGTGGGTCACATCATGCCGCAGCCTCCGGCCGCTTGACTCGCGTACAGGCTGTATGTATTTATATTGCATACAGACTGTTTGTACGCAAACGAGGGAGCAGTCAATGTCCAAGTCCGTCAAGGCCCCCACGCCGCCCACCAGCGCACGCACGCCGCGCCTCCAGGGCCGGGCAGGCCTGCTCGCCTGGCGCCAAGCGCGGCGTCGAGCCCGTCGCGCCGACCCGGCACCGCTCACGGTGCCCCCGCTCACGGCCGTTACGGAGCGGCTCGTGCACACCTCGTCCGGGCCGGTGCGCGTGCGGGAGGCCGGCAGTGGACCCACCCTGCTGTTCGTGCACGGGCTGCTCGTCGACGGCCGCGTGTGGGACGCCACCGCCGCAGAACTCACCGGCAGCTTCCGTTGCGTGATCCCCGACCTGCCGCTCGGTTCCCACCGCCATCCGATGCACGCGGACGCCGACTTCACCCCGCAGGGCGTGGCGGCACTCCTCGAAGAGCTCGCCCAGCTGCTCGAACTCGGCGACGTGACCGTGGTCGCCAACGACTCGGGCGGTGCCATCACTCAACTGTGGATGGCCGCCGGAGCGCCGCGAGTCAGCCGCGTGGTGTTGGCCACGGTCGACGCTTTCGACAACTTCCCGCCGGCAGCGTTCACGATCTACCCCAAGCTCGCCGCCACCTCGTTCGGCCTCAGCGCGGCCCTCAACTTGTCGCGGGTTCGCTCGATGCGGCACGGCCCGATCGCCTACGGCGGCCTCACGCACCGACCAATCGACGATCGCCTCGCACGCTCATGGGGCGGTGCCGCGCTGGTCGATGCCGGCGTGCGTCGAGACCTGCGCGCATTTCTGCGTGGCCTGGACTCCCAAGCCCTCGTGAAGGCCCAGCCGGAGATCGCAGCGTTCGACCGCCCCGTCCTGCTGGCCTGGGCACCAGAGCAGCGTTGGTTCCCGATTGAGCACGCCGACCGCCTTGCTTCGCTCCTACCGGACGCGCGGATCGTCGAGATCCCCAGCAGCGGAGCGTTCCCGCAGCTCGACCAACCAGTGGCCTTGGCGGCAGCAGTCGCGGACTTCGCCGAATCGAGGAGGGCCTAGCCGCCTACTCGCCGACGAGCGGAATGCCGGCGTCGCGGCCGATCGACACCATGCGCTCGATCGGGATGCGCGCCTTCT
>JAEMRF010000377.1 GCA_016463515.1 Solirubrobacteraceae bacterium
GTCATGTCGGCGACGCCGTGCTGGGCCTGGGCGACGGCCATGCCGTAGCCCGGGGTGATGATCACGGACTTCGCGCTCTTCAGGAGCTCGGCGGCGCCCTCGGCGTTGATCTCGCGATGCTCGCCGTAGTCGACGTCTTCACCGGCGGGCGCTTCGATACCGAAGCCACCCGCGATCACGGAGATGAACGAGCGGTTCATCGCTTCGCACATGATGTAGCTGAGGTACGCACCCGAGGCACCGACGAGGGCGCCGGTGATGATGAGCGCGTCGTTGCCGAGCAGGAAGCCTGCTGCGGCCGCAGCCCAACCGGAGTACGAGTTGAGCATCGACACGACGACCGGCATGTCGCCACCGCCGATCGAGGCGACGAGGTGCCACCCGAGGAACAGCGCGAGCGCGGTCGTGAGGATCACCGCGGCGATGCTCGGGTCGACCACGAACCACACGGTGAAGGCCGCGAACACGACGAGCGAGCCGATGTTGATCGCGTTCTTGCCGGGCAGCATCAGCGGTTTGGAGTCGATCTTCGCCGAGAGTTTGAGGTAGGCGACGATCGAGCCGGTGAACGTGACGGCGCCGATGAAGATGCCGATCACCACCTCGGCGTGGTGGATGCCGAGGGTGCCGAGCGCGTCGAGCGCCTGCCATTCCTCGCCGTTTTCCTTGTTCTCGACGTTGAGGAAGCCGTTCCAGCCCACGAGCACGGCGGAGAGGCCGACGAAGCTGTGGAGGAGGGCGATGAGCTCAGGCATGCCGGTCATCTCGACGATGCGTGCTCGCCAGAAGCCGATGGCTGCGCCGAGGCTGACGGCCCCGATCATGAGGATGAGACCCGTGGACTCGATGTCCGCGTCGATGGCGAGCCAGATGGTCGCGACCAGAGCGAGCGCCATGCCGGCCATGCCGTAGCGGAGACCGACCTTCGCGGTCTCGTGCTTGGAGAGACCGGCGAGCGCCGCGATGAAGAGAAGCGCAGCAACGATGTACGCGGCCTGCGCGGGAACTGTGACGGAATGAGACATGCCCTAGCTCCTGGAGAACATGGCGAGCATGCGGCGAGTCACCGCGAAGCCACCGAAGATGTTGATGCTCGCGAGCAGGATCGCCACGGTCGAGACCGCCGTGATCAAGTCGTCGCCGTGCCCGATCTGGAGCAGACCGCCGACGACGATGATGCCCGAGATCGCGTTCGTCACCGACATGAGCGGCGTGTGCAGCGCGTGGTGCACGTGGCCGATCACGTAGTAGCCGATGACGATCGCCAGCGCGAACACCGTGAGGTGCGGGACGAGCGTCGGGGGAGAGATCGCGACGAGGCCGAAGAACGCGGCGGCGCCGAGGAGAACCAGCGTCAGACGTTTGCCGTCCGACATCGGCTCCTTCGGCGGTACCGGCTCAGCAACAGGCTTCGCTGCGGCCGGGGCAGGAGCTGCAGAGACCTGCACCTCCGGCGGCGGCCAGGCGAGTTCACCGTCGCGGACGACGGTGATGCCGCGCTGGACGACGTCGTCCCAGTCGAGCACGAGGGCGCCGTCCTTCTCCGGCGTCATCAGCTTCATCAGGTTCACGAGGTTCGTGCCGTAGAGCTGTGAGGCCTGGGCGGGCAGACGGCCCGCAAGGTCGGTGTACCCGAGGATCGTGACGCCGCCTTCGGTGACGACGGCTTCGCCCTTGACGGTGCCTTCGACGTTGCCGCCGTTGATGGCGGCCATGTCGACGATCACGCTGCCCGGCTTCATCGACGCGACCATCTCCTTGGTGATGAGCGTCGGAGCCGGGCGGCCCGGAATGAGGGCCGTGGTGATGATGATGTCGACGTCGGTCGCGAGCTCGGCGTAGAGCGCCGCGGCACGCGCGTTGTAGTCGTCCGACATCTCCTTGGCGTAGCCCGTGGCAGACACCTCGACGTCGGCCGCCTCGACCGAGAGGTACTCGCCGCCGAGCGACTTGACCTGGTCGGCGACTTCCGGGCGCGGGTCGGTCGCGACGACGATGGCGCCGAGGCTGCCGGCAGCGCCGATGGCCGCGAGGCCTGCGACGCCGACGCCCGCGACGAGCACCTTGGCCGGGTTGACCTTGCCGGCGGCGGTGACCTGGCCGGTGAAGAAGCGCCCGAAGGTGTGGGCGGCCTCGACGACCGCGCGGTAACCGGCGATGTTGGCCATCGACGACAGCACGTCGAGCGACTGTGCGCGCGAGATGCGCGGCACGGCATCCATCGACAGCGCCGTGATCGGGCGCTTGGCGAGGTCGTCGACCATCGCCTGGTCCAGGCGCGGCGCAAGCATGCTGATCAGCGTCGCGCCCGGCTTGATCTTGTCGAGCTGGACCGTGGTCGGCGCGTTGACGCCGAAGACGATGTCGCCCGTGAACGGGTCGCCGATGGTGGCGCCCGCTTCGACGTAGGCCTCGTCGGTAAAGCTCGCGGCTTCACCGGCGCCGGTCTCGACGACGACCTCATAGCCCAGTTTCAGGAGCTGCACAACGGTCGCGGGCGTCGCGGCAACGCGCGTCTCCCCGAGCTGTGCCTCCTTCAGCACTCCGATCAACAAACTATGGGCTCCTGGAAAACGTCGAGAACAGAGGGAATTTCCAGACCGCGCGCGTCCAAGCCCCAGCCCTGAGCGCCGGCTCTGGAAACCGTTGCTCGATGCCGCTGGAACAGACCAACACGCGCAGAGACTGCGAAAGGTATCGATCCGGACGCCCCGGAAGGCGCTCGCCCTACCGAGCGCTTCAGTCCACATCCACAATCGCGCACGAGCCGGGCGCCCCCTCAATCGGGATTTGCCCTGCAAAACGGCGATTCGGCACGTGCGGCACCATCACGCGATCCAGCGATCGAACCAGCAGTCACCGCAGTGCACGCCTGACACGCGTTGCCACCAGCTCGTCGGACGCTGCGATCGAGCCCCTTGTTCTTCGACGCCAAGTCCTCCATGCTCTTCGCAGACGCGAAGTCCTCAGTCGCCGACCTCGTCAAGGAGCTGCAGGAGCTCTCACCCGCTCCCACAGCCCCGCCGACGCCCCCCATCGGCTCCCACGGACCAAAACGGGCCCCTCCTCT
>JAEMRF010000066.1:0-3200 GCA_016463515.1 Solirubrobacteraceae bacterium
GAACTCGTGCGTGGCGCGCTCCCAGACGGCACGCCCGCAGGCGACTGCACCGGGTTCGTCGCCGACGTCGACGACTACGGCCAAGGTCCCGGCGGCATCGTGTTCCGCGGCACGCTGGACACCCTGCCGGGCGCCGACGCTGGCATCGCTGACCCCACACGCTGGGCAGTGGGTGAGCGGCACGCCTACCTATTGCGCGTTCGCTACACCGGCACCAACCCCCAGCAGGGTCTGCGAACCGTTCAGGACTTCAGCTGGGGCGTCACGCCCTTTGATGACCGCCCGCCCGAGCCGCTGGTGGACCCAGGCCAGACCCCGCCAGGCACCACCACGCCGGGCAGTGACGGCTCGGCAGGAGATCCAGGCGCGAGCCCCTCCGGCTCCAGCGCGTTGGGCCGTAGCTGCACCGTGATCACGTTCCCAGCGCGGTCGTTCATCGGTGCCCGGGCGATCGGCAAGCCGAAGCAGATCAAGAAGAAGAAGAAGGCCGGAAGGTCGCAGCTCACCGAGCTTGGCTCAAGTGCAGACGGCGTGATCTCGGCAGGCGAAGACCCAGACGCCATCGGCGAAGATGAGCTCGACCGCCGCGCCGAGCTGTTGGCGGCGACCCGCCGCACCGCTGCCCGCCGCACACCGGTACTCGTGGTGCGCCTCACCCCCACGAAAGGCAACCAGATCGCGGTCAAGGTCGGGCTGCGCAAGAACGGCAAGATGCTCTCGCCCAAGCGCTGGAAGTGGGTCCGCGTGCGGATCAACCGTTCCCCGGCCAAGAGCCGACTGACCTGGCCGTTCACGGCGACCGCCCAGACCAAGCAGCTCAAGGTCGGCTACAACCAACTGGACCTCACGCTGCACCGCGGCAAGAGCGGTCAGCGGGTGAAGGGCCTCTCCGCCCTGATGCGCCGCTCGTTCGCCTTCGTGGTCGGCCAGCCGGGCAAGACCACACCTGGCAGTACCGACTGCACGCTGGGCTGACCTGCGGCCGCTATGACGCGCGTCATGGTGTAGGTTCTGGCGCAAGTTCCGCGGCCAGGAATCTGGTTCGCGCACCGGCACCGGAGGCGTCACCCCATGACCGCGCAAGGCACCAGCTCGCCCGTCGATTACCCGGCCGGAGCCGGCCCGATGCCGGAGATTTCCGGGGTTGCGGTCGAGCACGAGTTCTACGACCTCCCGAGTGGCCGCTTTCACGTGGCCCGAGCCGGCGATCGCTCGCTGCCGGCGATCATGCTCGTGCACGGGTTCCCGCAGCATTGGTGGAGCTGGCGTGGGGTCGTCCAAGAGCTCGCAAGCGAGGCGCACCTGATCATGCCCGACCTGCGCGGGTCGGGCTGGAGCAGCGTTCCGACCGAAAAGGGCTCCTACCGCAAGTCCGACATGGCAGCCGACCTGGCTGGTCTGCTGGACGCGATGGAGATCGACCAGATCGCCATCGCCTCCCATGACTGGGGCGCCTTCCTCTCCCAAATCCTCGCGGTCGACGCACCCGAGCGGGTGAGCCGCCTGCTGGCCCTGTCGATCGCGCCGCCGATCCCCGTCAAGCGGCCGCCGCTGCGCAGCGCGGCCCGCATGTACTACCAGCTCGTGTTCTCGGCGCCTGGGTCGTCGAAGCTGATGTTCCGCAACACGGCGTTCTTTGCGCGTGGCCTTCGGCAGGACGTCCAGCAGAAGCGGGCCTTCACGCATGAGGATGCGCTCGTCTTCGCGCGCCCCTACGCCGACCCCACTCGCGCGCAGGCGGCGCAGCTGATGTATCGATCGTTCGTGATGGGCGATGCCGCAGCACTCATGAAGCGCATGAAGGGCAAGCGCTTCACGATGCCGGTGCGGTTCGTGCTGTCGAAGTTCGACGCCTACATCCCACCGGAGTTCGCGCAGTCGGCGCTCGGACTCGGGCCACAGGTCCAGGCGATCGTGCAGGACCGCACCGGGCATTTTCTGCCCGACGAGGACCCGGCCTACACGGCGGAGCAGATCCGGGAGTTCCTGCTCCCGGCCGCCAAGCCGGTCAGCTGAGTCTGCGCAGGCGTCCGCGCTAGCGCGGGCGGTTGGCCCGGCGGGCCTGCTTCTGGCGCTTGGCCTTCTCGCGCTTCTTGCTCTTGCCAACCTGGCCGCCCGGCCGGGCCTCGCCCTCGAACATCGTCTTGGGCGCGCCGCGCGTGGTGCTCGGCGTCACGGGCGGTGCCTGCCGGCGCGGGTCGTCCATCCCGGTCGCGTGGCGCGAGTCGCGGATCATGTACCAGGTGGCTCCGCCCAGCAGAAGCAAGCCCGTGACGGCGAGTCCGGCTTCCAGGCTGATGCCCACGCCCTCGTCGTCGGCCGCGGCTTCCTCGCGGGCCTTCTCTGCTTCTTCCTTGGTCTGCGGCGGGGCGACCAGGGTGCCCTGCGCAAGCGCGCTGGTGGCCACCGGACCACCGAGCAGCATGCTGCAGAGCAGCGCGGCGAACAGGGTCCGCAAGGCACTGGTGGGACGGGAGGCCTGGTGAGCGAAGAGCACAGCTGCGCGAGGGTATCGAACGTGTGGGCGGCGACCAGCGGTCGGGCGCATGGAGCGGACGCCTGGCCGAGCGGTCCGTCCAGACCCGGGGCGAGATAGGCTGGTACCTATGGCTCAGAGGCAGCGTCAGGTCCGGATGCAGCAGACATCCTCCATCAGCTCGATGCAAGACCTCGAAAACAGGTCCGACGAGGAGCTCGAGAAGGAGACGCGCCACCGCGCGGCTGCTCAGGCGCTGCTCGGCGCCCGCGCTGCCCAGCGCTACGACGTGGCTCGCTCCAAGGAGCACTTCCAGCGTGCGATCGCCGCGGCGCGTCCGCAGGAGCGGATGCAGATCCGAAAGATGGCCGACGCGTCGATCGCGCTGGCCGAGCGCCGCCCGGATGCGCTGAAGAGCGCCATGGAGCGCCTCGGCCAGGAGGCCCCCAGCGGCCGCCAGCTGTTCATGCTGCGCGTCGCCGGCATCGTGGCTCCGCCCAAGAGCGCAGGCATGGCGGCCCGGATCCGCGGCATCCTCGCGGTGATCGCGTTCATCCTCGTGCTGGTCGCGGTGTCCTACGGCATCGTGTCGCTGATCGCCTGGCCGCTCGGTGGCGCCAGCAGTGCCATTCGCGTGTTCTACGCCTTCCTGCTGATCTTCGTCGCCATGGGCGTGCTGTTCTTCGTCGGGCGACGCAAGCAACGCAAAGCCAGGCTGGCGGCG
>JAEMRF010000066.1:3300-7561 GCA_016463515.1 Solirubrobacteraceae bacterium
GGCAACGCTGAGGGCGCGAACATGGCCGGCGGGATCGCCGCGTCACTCCTCACGCAGCGGGAGGCGGCCCGCGACCCGCAGGCCGTTGGCCTGCTCGAAGTCGACGAGTTCTGGCTGACGCAGGTGGCGGCGGCGACCCAGCCCGAGGCGATCCTGCTGGGCAACCTCTTCCGTGACCAGCTCGACCGCTACGGCGAGCTCGACGCAATCGCCGAGCGCTGGGGCGAGCTCCTCCCCACGCTCCCCGCGACCACGGCCGTGCTCTGCGCCGACGATCCGCTCGTGGCCAGCACGGCACCGGAGTCCGGGCACGTCGTGTGGTTTGGGATCGACGACCCTTCGCTTGGCATGGCCGCCCAGGACCACGCCGCCGACGGCGTGCACTGCACGCGGTGCGGGACCACACTTGCCTACTCGGTCGTCTACGCCGGGCATACGGGGCTCTGGTCGTGCCCGGGCTGTGGACGGCGTCGACCGGATCCGTCGGTGCGCGCGACCGCCATCAGCTTCCAGGGCGCGCGCGGGGCCCACTTCACGTTGCACGCCGGCGAGGACTCCGTCGAGGTCGACCTGCCATTGCCGGGCGCCTACAACGTGGTCAACGCCGTCGGGGCGGCCGCGCTGGCACTCCAGCTCGGCGCCACGCTTCAGCAGTGCGCCACCGGGATCGCCGCGATGCAGGCCGCCTTCGGCCGCGGTGAGCGCGTGCAACTCGCCGGCCGAGAATTGCTCCTGATGCTCGTCAAGAACCCGGTCGGCGCCAACGAGGTCCTGCGCACGCTCGCGCTGGAGCCGCGGCCACTCGACGTGCTTGCGGTGCTCAATGACCGCATCGCCGACGGCCGCGACGTTTCTTGGGTGTGGGACGCCGACGTCGAGGCGGCCGCCGCATCGGTGCGCCGGATCGTCTGCTCAGGCACCCGTGCCGATGAGCTCGCGATGCGCTGGCGGTACGCCGGTGTGGACCCTCAGCGCATCGTCGTCCTCCCCGACCTTGAGGCTGCGCTCGACGCAACCCTCAGCGAAGCCGCTGACGGCCCGATCGTCGTCCTTCCGACGTATACCGCGATGCTCGAGCTCCGCCAGCTGTTGCTCGGTCGCGGCGCCGTGGCAGGAGCCTTCACATGAGCCCGCTTCCCCCCAAGAGCCTTGAGGCCAGTGGCTTTCACGACGCCGAGTGCGCCGGCTACCTCGCCGACCTCGCGCTGTGGCTCGCGCTCGCGGAGACCACGGGCGGCCCGATCGCCGACCTCGGCGCGGGCACAGGTCGCGTCTCGCTGCCGCTCGCTGCGGCAGGCCACGACGTGCTTGCCGTCGATCTCGACGCCGATCTCCTCGCGGAGCTGGAACTGCGCGCGCAGTCGCAGGGGTCACGGGTGCGCACGGCGCGCGCCGACCTGCGCACGCTCGCCGCGGACCTCCCTGCCGAGGTGCCCCACGCTGCCTTGGTGCTGATCCCGATGCAGACCATCCAGCTGCTCGGAGGACCCGACGCGCGGCGCGACGCGCTGGCGGGCGCCGCCAGCATCGCCCTGCCGGGGGCTGAGCTCGCGGTCTCGATCGTGAGCGAGGTCGAGTCGTTCGACGGCCGCAACGAGTTCCCGAGCATGCTGCCGCCGGATGTGGCTGTGCTCGGCGGCTACCGCTTCGAGAGCACACCGCTGGCGGTCCTGCAGGACGGTCAGGCCGCCCCGATCGACATGCACCGACAGCGTGTGGTGCGCGATGCGACCGGCTCGATCCTCGGGGCGCCCGAGGACGTGGTGATCACGCTGAACCCGGTGACCGAGCAGCAACTGCAGGCCGAGGCCGTCGACGCCGGCTGGCTCCTTGGAGAAGTCATCTCGTTGCCCGCCACCGACGAACATGCCGGCGGGCTGGTCCTCACCTTCCGGTTGCCGGGAACCGACGCCGCATGACGGCCTCACGCGGCACGATGCGGGTGGCGTGGCTCTACCCGGAGCACCTCAACATCTACGCCGATCGCGGCAACCTCTTGCTGCTCGAGCGCCGCTGCCAGTGGCGCGAGCTGGGCTGGGAAGTCACGCCCGTCGGGCTCGGCGACGCCCTCGACGCCGACGCCCACGACGTCTACTACCTGGGCGGCGGCCAAGACCGCGACCAGGCGCTGTGCGCGGCCGACCTCGTGGCAAAGAAGCGCGACGCACTGGCCGCGGCAGCCGAGCGCGGTGCGACGGTGCTCGGGATCTGCGGCGGGTACCAGCTCCTTGGGCACGAGTACGAGCTGGGCACCGAACGCATTCCGGGTGTCGGCCTCCTGGATCTGCGCACCGTCCGCGGGACCGGCCGCTTGATCGGCGATGTCGAGATCACGGTCGACCTGCCGCGCGTCGACGGCACGACCACCGGTCCACACGCCTTGGCCGGTTTCGAAAATCACGGTGGCCGCACGATCCTCGGCGACGTCGCGCCGCTCGGCACGGTGGTGCACGGCCATGGCAACGATGGCGAGAGCGGTGCCGAAGGCGCCCGCCGCGGCCAGATCATCGGCACGTACCTGCATGGGCCGCTGCTGCCCAAGAACGTCTGGTTCGCCGACGAGCTGATCGCTCGGGCCGTTGGCGTGACCCCCGCCGAGCTGCCCCCGCTCGACGACCGCCTCGAGGATGCGGCCCACGCCAGCGCCCGCCGCGCAGCACAGCGCTCCGCGCCGAACCACTCGCCGCTGGCGCGCGTCCGTGCGCGCCTGGGCCGCGGCTGACGGCGCACCTCTGACGCGGCTGACGGCGGGCTTCGGCGCTCGGTTTTGCCGGCTGCGCCCCTCCGAGTGGAGCAGCCCTAGCACAGGTCGCATGATCGAGCAACCAGTTGAGGCCGTACCCCAGGTACAACTCATCGGCCCGCATAGGAGGCGTCATGGGAGACCTAGTACAGACATCAAGCCAGGAAACTTGGCTTTGGGTAGGCACTATCGGAATGGCGGCGGGAGCAGTTGCGATCCTGGCCCTCGGGCGAGGGCTCGGGAGACACGCGCACCACGGTGTGGCCAGCATTCTCGTGTGCTCAATCGCGGCGTCGCTCTACCTGCTCATGGCCCAAGGGCAGGGCGACATGATCGTGTCGAACTCGCAGGTAGCCATCACGCCGGAGGGCATCACGCAGGAGGGCAGCGCCCAGTTCGTCTACTTTGCGCGCTACATCGACTGGATCGTCACCACGCCGCTGTTGCTGATCGGCCTGCTGGGCATCGGCCTGGTCGCCGTGAACGACAGCGCGGAAGCTGCGCGTGAGCGCTCCGGACTCGTCGTCGGTGTGATCGGGGCCGACATGCTGATGATCCTCACCGGCCTGTTCGGCGCGCTGTCGCTCGATGACGGCCACAAGTACACGTGGTTCGTCGTGAGCTGCGTGTTCTTCGTCGCGGTCCTCGCCGTGATCTGGGGACCGGTCCGAAAGGCCGCAGCAGCGCAGGGGCCCGCCACGGCCGCGCTCTACGGCAAGCTCCTGGGCATCCTCACGGTGCTATGGCTCATCTACCCGGTGCTCTGGCTCCTCGGGACCGAGGGGACCGGCGTCATCAGCCTGGATGCCGAAGTCGCGGTGTTCACCGTGATCGACCTGCTTGCCAAGGTCGGCTTCGGTGTGGTCCTGGTCTTGGGCGTCAAGCGGCTGCAGTCGCTCGAGGCCGCAGACCGGCCGAGCCCATCGGCCGTTCCGGCTGCCGGCTGATCACGATGGCTGCGGCGCCGACGGTCATCCTCGGCGCTGGGCTGTCGGGACTCTCGGTCGCCCGGGCGCTGCTTCGGCGGCGCCCGGGCGCGCCGATCGTGCTGGTCGACCGCCGCACGAGCTGGGAGCGCGACCGTACGTGGTGCTTCTGGGACACCCACGACCTGCCCGACGCGGAACTCGCCACGGCCCGGTGGTCGGCGTGGAACACCGTCGGTCACGGTGGCGCGTTTACCCAGTACAGCCGGCGCCATCCGTACGTGCACCTGCCCGCCGACCGCTTCTACGAGGCCTCGCTGCACGAGCTCTCCAAGGCGCGCAACGTCGACCTGCAGACCGACACCCGGGTGCTGGACGTTCGCGGGAGCCGGCAGCGGTCGATCGTGGTGGAAACGAGCCGCGGCGAGCTCCACGCCACGGCCGTCGTGGATGCGATGGGAGGCAGCGGACCGCTGCTGCGCAACCGCGACGCTGGCAGCGTGGAACTCAGCCAGCGGTTCGTCGGACTCGAGGTCGAGGTCGAGCACCCGATCTTCGATCCGTCCACGGCCACCCTGATGGACTTCCGCGT
>JAEMRF010000066.1:7661-12178 GCA_016463515.1 Solirubrobacteraceae bacterium
AGTCCGCGCCGGACTGGTTCATGACGCTCTCCCGTGACCTGCCCGGAGATGTCTTTGCGCGGTTCATGTCCGACACCAGCTCGACGGCCGATGAGGCGCGCGTGGTGCAGGCGCTCGCCAAGCCGCATTTTCTGGCTGCCCTGGCGGGGACGCTGACGGCACCGCGCCATCTCAGCGCGCCCCTCACGTCGTGAGCACCGAAGCGCGCTGCGCCGTGGCGTCGCGGTTGCAGCGAGCGATCGCGCTGCCCGGCTACGCGGCGCTCGCGGCGGCGACCATCCTCACGCTGGCTGCTCCCGCGGCGGTGGAGGCCGCCCTCTATTGGCCGTTGTTGGCGAGCCTGGTCGTGTTCGGACTGCCCCACGGCGCGGTCGACCACCACGTGCCCAAGCGGCTGGGCGTGCCCTCCAAACAGCGCGCGCTCGTCGCCTGGTACGTGGGCCTGACGGCCGCCGGCATTGGGCTGTGGTGGATCGCGCCCTGGCTGGCGCTCGGGCTGTTCTTGCTCGTCGCGGCAGTGCACTGGGGCGCGGGCGACCTGTGGTTCGCACTCCACCTCTCTGGCCGAGCGGATTTCGGACGCCCGTGGCGTGTCGCGGCGTTCGTTGCAGCGCGGGGCTTGCTGCCCGTTGCGTTGCCGCTGCTGGTCCATCCCGCAGCTGCGTCTGAGGGCACTGGGGCGATCCTTCGCGCCGTTGGGGTCCAGAGTGCAGGGTGGGCGCCGTCTGGCGAGGTGCGTCTGGTGGGGCTCGCACTGGTCGCCCTCGCTGTGCTCGCGGCCGTCGCGGCGTCGGTACTCGATCACCGCGGTCAGCCACACCAGCGGCGTGCTCGCCGCATCGACATCGGCGAGCTCGCGCTGCTCACGACCGTGATGGTGGTCGTCCCGCCCGTCTTCGCCGTGGGGGTCTACTTCGTCGCGTGGCATGCACCACGACATGTCGCGCGGCTGATGACGCGCGACCGCGCCCAAGCCGGCCTCATCAAAACCGGCCACGTGCCTGCAGCGCTGGTCGCATGGCACCGCGAGGCGGCGCCCCTCACGCTCGTCAGCCTGGTTGGGCTCGCCCTGCTTGCCATGCTTGGCTGGCGCATGCCCATGGAGCAGAGCGCCGTCGTCGGCGCGTCGCTCGCGCTCATCGCCGCGCTGACGCTGCCCCACGCGCTCGTGGTGACCTGGATGGACGTGGCGGACTTCTCACGCGCGAGGGTCCGGCCGTTCGCAGGTCTGTTGCCTACCGCGGGTCCCTCGCGGAGCGGGGCGCCAGAAGCCACAGCCCGGCTTGCACCGCGAGCATGACGCCGACGGCGCCCGTGAATGCCGCCGCTGTGCCCCACGGCTCCACCGCCACGGCGACCGTGAAGAGGAACGCCGCAAACGAGAAGAAGCTGCGGATCATGTTGCGCAGCAGGTGCAGCGTGGTCGGGCGGGTCTCGTGTGCCGTGGCAAAGCCCGCGAGCACGCTGGTGATCGTCGGAAATGGCGCCAGCACGCCGCTGGCTAGGGGGCCGAGCTGCGCCGCGACGGACGTAAGCACCAACACCATCGCGGCAGCAACGCTTGCGCGCAGTGTGAGGTCGTAGCGGGGGCGCTGCGGCACGCCGGGATGCTCGCCTGGGGCCGGGCGCGGCATGGTGGCGAGGGCGACCGTAAACGTCACGCAGCACAGGGCAAGGCCAGCGACCGGGCTCAGCTCCGGCAAGGCCACGAGAAAAGCGACGGCGCAGAAGACGCCCCATCCGGTCACGACGCTGCCCACGGCGCCAAGACGCGGTCCTAGGACGGCGACGTAGACCACGAAGGCCGTGAGCCCGACCAGCGCCACCAGGCTCGACGCGGCGGCCTGCGCCGCGAACGCGTCGCCCTGCTCCAGCGCGTAGACGAGCAGGATCGGTCCAGCAACGACCGGCAGCCCACCGAAGAGCCCGCCGATCTGTGGCCCGAACCGCCGCACGGCGAGCGACACGAGCACCACGAACGCTGGCGCCAGCGCCAGCTTGGTGAGCAGGATGCTCAGGAGGGATCGCCGACGTGGACGATTTCGACGCCCGCGGCCTGCAGCACGTCAGCCCCATCGAGCACGGCGTAGCCCTGGCGGAAATAGACCCGCTCGATGCCGGCGCCCGCGATCAGCTTGGCGCAGGGCGGGCACGGGAAGTCCGTCACGTAGATCGAGGCGCCCTGCGTCGAACGACCGTCACGCGCAGCGGCCGCGATGAGCCCCGCCTCGGCGTGGGTGGCGAGCGAGAGCTCCAGGTGCACGCCCTTGAAGAAGTTGCTGCGCGGATCGCCGGCCGCGTAGGCGGCTTGCGGCGTCGGATTGAGCGCGTTGTGGCCGGTGAGCACGGTGCCGTCGGCAAGCCGCAGGGCCGCGCCGACCTGCCGCCACCAGTCGATGCTCTCCCCCGCCTCGGTCTCGGCCGCCGCGGCAAGGTCGGCCCAGACGGGATCGGATGCTGGTGCGCCTTCCCCATCCCGGCCCCGTGCGGCGCTCCCGTCGGCAGCGCTGGAGCCGGACGCACCGGGCATATCGGAGACCGTCCGCGTCGCGGGCGGCTGCAGCAGCTCGACGCTGCGGCGTTTGTCCCACCGCAGGAACACCGAGTCGTAGGTGACCGGATTGCGCGGCAGGTACCGCTCGGCGACCAGGTAGCTCACGTCCTCGGAGGGCATCACCAGCGCGGTGCCAGCCTCAGCCAACCCAGCAGCTCCGGCTTCGTCGAGCACGCTGACCGACGACGCCACGCCCCAGGCCGCGATCGCGCTCGCGACCAGCTCAGGGTCCAAGGCGCGAATGTCCTTGGCGAGCGGCCGGTAGTCGGCATAGAGCTCGCGCCCGATCACGTAGAACGGCCGCCCGGCAGCGTGGGCGTGCAGGAAGCGCCGGTAGCCCTCATGCAGGACTGGGATGTAGGCGACGACCGCGTGCTGCGGGACGACGTCAGCTCGGTCGGGATCGCTGGACACCGCGTGGCTCACGACCGCCACGCCGGGCTCGCCGCGGGCGTGGGGCGCGTCACCGGCGTTTGAGGATGTCGTCGATCAGGCCGGGCAAGACCTGTGCGAGCGCGGGGCCGAGCTTGTCGCCCAGGTGCATGTACATCTGGCGGATGCGCTCCGACGTGGTGACCGACGCCTGCCGCGGCAGCACCTCGACCTGCCCGCAGTACTCCAGCAGCGCCTCCAGCTCCTCCTCGGAGTAGGAGTGGTCGGCGGTGAGCACGAGGACTTCCGGCGCCACGGCCTTGATCAGCGCCCACTTGGGGTCGGCGTCGTCCTTGAGGTAGATCAGGTCGACGGGCCGCTGGTGTGCGAGGAGCTCCAGGCGCTCGCCTTCGGGCACCATCGGTCGGTCGTCGCCTTTGCGGCGGCGGATCTTCGCGTCGCTGTCGACACCGACCACGAGGATCCCGCCGAGCTCCTTGGCGCGTGCCAGGTACTTCACGTGGCCGAGGTGGATCAGGTCGAACGACCCTGACGTGAGCACGATCGTGAAGCCCTGCGCGCGCAGCTCAGCCACGGTCTTGGTCATCGCTGCCAGGGACCCGATCAGCCGGTCCGAGAAGTTCGGACCGGGCGCGAGGATCCCGCCGCTGCCTGCCATGTCGCTACTCGTCTGGGTCATCAAAAGGCGCCGCTACGGCCTCGCGAACCCTACAGGCGCGCGCGGCCGGGTCAGGAAGTGCGCGTGTTGCAGGCAACCTTGGCCCGCGGGCCAGTCTGGCCGCGCTCGCCTCTACTCTCGGTGGTGATGCCGAACTACCTTCCGTTCGACGAGCGGCTGCCCAGCACGCAGTACCGCGACATGCTGCGAACGATCCGCGAGCAGGGCGTCCGCGTGCAGACCAAACAGGGCGAGGATGCCCTCGCGGTCGCCGGAATCGCCATGCGGTTCCCGATGGCGCAGGGCGCCGCCGTCATCACCGAGCGTTCGATCGGCGGCTTCTACGACAAGGCCATCGGCGAGCTGTGCGCGTTCATCAACGGCGCTCGCACACTCGACGAGTTCAAGGCCTTCGGCTGCGATTGGTGGGGCCCCTGGGCGACCGAGAAGAAGACGAGCTCGCGCGGGCTGCAGCCTGGCGACCTTGGACCCGGCTCCTACGGCCACGCCTTCCACAACTTCACGACCAATCTCGACGACGAGGCCGACCGCGGCTTCGACCAGCTCCCGGCGCTGATCGAGAAGCTCAAGGACCTTCCGATGGACCGCACGGCGCTGATGAGCCCGTGGATCCCGCAGGCCAACCACCGCACCGCAACCACGAAGTCGCGCAACACGATCGCGCCGTGCCACGGCTGGATTCACGCGATGGTCCTCGGCGACAAGCTGCACATCGTCCACAACCAGCGCTCGGGCGACACGCCGGTCGGCGTCCCGTCGAACATGGTCCAGTACAACGCCCTTGGCCTGATGATCGAGCACCTCACGGGCTACGAGCTCGTCGAGTACGTGCACTGGATCCAGTACGCGCACATCTACGCCAACCAGATCGAGCACGTCGACGAGATGCTC
>JAEMRF010000378.1 GCA_016463515.1 Solirubrobacteraceae bacterium
GTCCAGGGCGATCGAGAAGTGCTCGATGTAGAAGTTGTCCATCTCGATCCGGTCGGTCAGCGAGGTGCGACCACGCAGCCCGTGGATCTGCGCCCAGCCGGTGATGCCCGACTTCACGCGGTGGCGCTCGTCGTAGCGATCCAGCAGCGGGCCAAAGCGGTCAACGAACTCCGGGCGCTCCGGGCGCGGACCGACGAGGCTCATGTCGCCGCGCAGCACGTTGAAGAACTGCGGGAGCTCGTCCAGGGAGCTGCGGCGCAAGAAGCGGCCGAATCGCGTGCGACGGTCGACGCCCTCCACCCCGCCGGGAGCATCGGAGCCGCGATCCTCGACTGCGGCAAGCTCCTCAGGCGTCGGGGGACGCATCGACCGGAACTTCAAGAGGTCGAACTCCTTGCCATCCAGGCCCACGCGGCGCTGTCGAAACAGAATCGGTCCCGGGCTCGACATCCGCACGCCGGCTGCCAAGAGCAGCAGCACGGGCGCCAAGAGGAGCATCGCCAGTCCCGCGATCGCGCGGTCCATCGCGGCCTTGATGAAGAACTGCCAGCCATGCAGATCCGTGCCGTGGAGCTGCAGCACCGGCAGGCCACCGATCGGGTCGTAGGCCGCCCGGTGATTCCACAGATCGAAGAGACGCGGGACGAGACCGACGTCGAGCCCGAGCTCCTCGCAGCGACGCACCAGATCCACCACAGCTCGATCCGGCGCAGACGAAAACGCCACCACGACGTGCTCGACGCGGTATTGCGCCACCACACGGTCCAGGTCGGCGAGGCCGCCCAGGATCGGAGCGGGGCGCCCGCCGACGTTGTCCTCCGGGAGCGGCAGGTCGTCGAGGAAGCCGATCGGCGCCAGCCCATAGTCAGGCGCGCCTGCCAAGCGCCGAGCAAGCCGGGCGCCGATGGTGCCGGCGCCGACGATCAACGTCGGCCGTTGGCCGATGCCGCGCAGCAAGCGGGCGCGGTGGTAGAGGCCGACCACGGCACGCTGCGCGATCACCAGCAGGCTCGCCAGCAGCCACACCGTCAGCCACGGCCTGGCGATGCCGGGCGAATCGCCGAAGTCGGTCAGGGCGAGCCCGATGAGCGTGGCGATGCCGAGTCCACCGATGATCGGGAGCACGTGGTCGAGGGCGGCATCCCTCGGGCTCCAGCGGTAGGCCCGGCGGATCGCGAGCAACAAGACGCCGATGAACGGGTAGAGCAGCGGCGCGAGCGAATCGAGGGTCTGCGGATGGAGCCGGAGATCGAAGGCGGCGGCCGACGCCACGGTGAGCGCGAGCAGATCGCTGGCGACCATCACCGGCACCCGCGACGACGGCCCAGCCGGGGTGACTGGAGGCGGAGTCGATGACGAAGGCGACGGGACCCCGGCGAGCTCCGGCGGCACCTGATGCACCAGCGAACCGCGCCGCGGGTTGCGGCGCCGGGCCGGATCGGGTGTTCGTTTGCTGCTCACGGCGAGGTCGGTCGTGGGCCGGGAGCGGTCGCTGGACTGGCCAGCCCGGCTGGCAGTCCCTCGGCGTCCGGGTCAACCCAGGTCAGCGGAGACTATCGCTCGGCGCGTAGGCAACCGGCATGACCGAACGCACAGATCACCCGCCGGGAAACGGTGGACCAACGAACTCGGGGGTGAGCGGGGCAGCGCCAGGTGCAACCTGGGATTCAGCCGGCTCCTGAACCCCCGGATCGGGGTCGCGAACGAGCGCCTGCGTGCGATCCGAGAGCTGCAGCTGGACCTGCCGAGGATCCAGGACCTCGCCGCGCGCAACCCGCTCGGCGAGCTCAGCCACGAGGGCGTCCCGCGGCGCCGCCCGGGCGGCTCGCCGCAGCCAGCGACGGGCTTCGCGCTGGTCACCCTGCGCCGAGGCGACCACTCCGAGCCACATGCGGGGCCGCGCCGCGCGCGGGTTGCGCGCGTAGGCGCGCAGGTAGGCCTCGCGGGCCGCAGGCAGATCGCCGCGCTGCACCGCCAGCGCCCCGAGGATCATGTCGGCCTGCTCTCCAAAGGGCTCGAGCGCGTCGGCGCGCTGCGCGCGATCGACCGCTTGGATGGGGCGGTCCCCGGCCATCTGCACCGCCGCCAGGCGGTCGCGGTCGGCGACCCACTGCCCGGCAGTCCAGAGCGCTGCCACACCCAGCGCCGCGCCAGCACCAGCGAGCACCAGCGTGCGCCCGAGCGATCGACCACCGCGCCGCGCGCCATCCCCGGCGCCGATGCGCGCCTGGGGCCCAGCCGCCACAGCGAGGCCGGCAACGGCCGCCACGATGGCGCTCAGACCGCCGTATTCCATGATCCAGTCGGCCGAGCCGTGCACGACCCACATGCCAAACGCCCCGCCAGAGGCCAGCGCCAGGCCTCGCGCTGCGGGGTCCTTCATGGCCCCGAGGCGGCGGATGGCCACGAACACGGCCAGCACCCAACCGAGCAGCAGCAGCGTGCCGACGATGCCCAGCTGACCCAGCGACCGCAGCCACATCGAATGTGGGTAGCGCGGGTTCTCGGAGCCCGTTCCCCACAGGAGGTAGTCCTGGCGGTAGTTGTCGGCCCCCGCGCCGACCACCGGCGCAAGCTCGAACTGCTCCCAGGCGACGGTCCAGAAGTCCCAGCGGCCAGAGTTCAGGCCGGCACTGAGGCGGCCCTCGTCGCTCTCGGCCTCATACGGCTTGGTGATCGAGCTTGCGGCGTCCTGCACCTTGTCGACCGTGACCGGCCCGACGCCCGCCACCGACGCCGTCACCGCAAGTGCTGCCACGCCGGCGAGGACCAGGCCGCCGAGCCGGGCAGCGCGCGCACGGGTCGGGTCGCCCACGGGCACACGCCGCTCCAGCGCCAGCCAGACGCCGGTCGCCAGTAGGGCCAGGACGGTCCCCACCACGATCCGCCAAAGCGCCGCGTGCAGCACGCTGGCCGCATCGGCGCTGTTGCGCACGGCATCGCCGACATCGAGCAGCTGCGAGAGCCCAACCAGCACGCCCAGCCCCACGATCGCGAAGGCCGTCGCGTTGCGCGCCCGCCCGGGCAGCGCTGCGAGCAGCAGCACGGCCACGATGCCGGCCGCCA
>JAEMRF010000067.1 GCA_016463515.1 Solirubrobacteraceae bacterium
CGCCACTACCGTCCCGGCCATGGCGGACCAGCCCACGTTGCGCATCGTTGTGGGCGAGGACCAGGTGCTGCTGCGTGAGGGCATGGTTCGGCTGCTCACCGACGCCGGATTTGACGTGGTCGCGCAGGCTGGCGACGCGGTGGCGCTGCTGGGCGCAGTGCGGGAGCACCGGCCGGACGTGGCAATCATCGACGTGCAGATGCCGCCCGATCTGACGGATGACGGCGTGCGCGCAGCGCTGCAGATCCGGTCGGAGTTCCCAACCATCGGCGTGCTGGTCCTCTCGCAGTTCGTCGAGGAGACCTACGCGCTGGACCTCGTGGGGGGCGACGCGGCGGGCGTCGGCTACCTGCTGAAGGACCGCGTGGCGAATGTGGAGTCGTTCACGCAGGACGTGCGGCGGGTCGCCGCGGGTGGCAGCGCGCTCGACGCCGAAGTGGTCTCGCGCATGCTGGGACGACGGCGCCGCGACTCCACGCTCGACTCGCTCACGACCCGCGAACGGCAGGTCCTGGAGCTGATGGCGGCGGGCCTCGCCAATCCGGGGATCGCCGCCGAGCTCGGGATCAGCGCGACGGTCGTGGAGAAGCACGCAAGCAACGTCTTCACCAAGCTCGGCGTGGGGCAAGAACGCGCCGAGCACCGCCGCGTGATGGCGGTCCTCACGCACCTGCGCGCCAGCTGAGCCACGACCTCGCGAGCGCGCCGTAGCTCGCACCGGTTGGCACGAAACCGGTGTGCCTCGTCCACCTAGGCTCATGACCGGCGGCGATTGGCCGATTTCTGGGGTGCAGCGCGGCATCCGCTTCGCGCTGGCTTCCCCATGGCTCCCGCCTCCCCTCCGTCACCGGCGCCTGCGCGTCACATCAGGATCGACCGTCGCGACCTCGCCGACGACCGGCAGGTATGGCTGATCTACGCCGTGGTGTTCGGGATCGTCGGGTGCAGTACGGCAGTGAGCCCGCTGCTCTGGCCGGACCTGTTTGCTCGCGAGCGCATGTGGCCGTTCGCGGCGGGACTCCTCGCCATCGCCGTGGCCTCCGCCCTCTCCAAGCCGCCACCGATTGGCGGTATCCGCAATCACCTGCTGGTGTTCAGCGTCCCGTTCATGACGGCCCTCGGACTCGTGGCCTACGCCCCGCACTCCACCGCACCGGCGGCCGCGGCGATCTTTGCCGGCACCCTCACCGCTGGGCGGCTCACGGCCCGAAGGGAGATCGTCGCCCACTACGTGGTCGGGAGCGCGTTGTTGGTGCTCCTGGCTGGCGTCAGTGGCGTCGACGCGGCCACCCGGATCGCGCTGATTTCGGTCCTCCCCGGCGTCTGGGTCCTCGGGTGGTGCGGCACGCTGATCCTTGAAGCCGCGGAGGCCCAGGGGCGTGAGCTCGTGTCGCTCGTGCGACGCGATCCACTGACCGGTGTGGGCAACCGGCGCCTGCTCGACGAGACCCTCAGCACCGAACTTCCGCGCCACGCCGAGCACGGCCGGGAACTGTCCGTGATTGCGCTCGACCTCAACGGCTTCAAAGCGCTCAACGACCAAGTCGGGCATGACGCCGGCGACGCGCTGCTGCGGGTCGTGGCGAGCACGCTGCGGTCGACGGTTGGCGCGGGCGACATCGTCGTGCGGCAGGGCGGCGACGAGTTCTGCGTCCTGCTCCCGGAGACCGGCGCGATCGAGGCGGCCGCAGTGCGGGATGCGATCGACGCCGCGCTGGGCGCCATCGGAGGGGGCGCCGGCGGTATCACCACCGGCGCTGGAATCGCGACCTTCCCACACGATGCGACCGATGCAGCGAGTTTGCTCGCCGCCGCCGACGCCGGCCTGGCTGCCGACAAGGCCGCCCACCGCGCGCAGCCGCGGGCGATCCCGTCAGTGGTCGTTGCGCCGGAGACGGTCAGCCAGCACGGTCCGATGGCGACCGACGGGTCCACGCGAGTGTCGCGCAGGCAATTGGCCGTCAATCTGACGGTCTGGCGTGCGCAGGGCGTGCTCATCAGTTTCTACTCCCTGCTGCTCGGAGGGATTGCACTGTTCTCGCTGGAGGGCGCCGACCCGCAGCGAACCGCCTTCGCCTACTGCATCGTCCTGGCGGTCGTGGCGTACTTCACGCTTCGCCACGAACCACCAGCGATCGGCACGGCCCTCAACCACGCCGTGATCGCGCTGCCATACGTCGGCGCCACCGCCGTCGTGTTGATCGCCCCTCAGGTCGCCACTGCATGCCTCGGGCCGTTTGCGCTCGGTGGGGCGCTGGCGAGCGTCCGGCTGACCGACCGCCGCCAGATCGTCGCGCACTGGGTCGCCGCCACCGTCTGCATCGTCGGGTTGATGGCGTCCGGGATCGTCGACATCCCCGCCACACTCGGACTCTTGCTCGTGATCCTCGTCGTGTGGGGCCTGGGCGCCGGCGACATGGTCTACCTCGAGCGCTCCGAGGAGCAGGGCGACGAACTCGAGCGGCTGGTGCGCCGCGACCCGCTGACGGGCCTCGGCAACCGCCGGGTGCTCGCCGAGCAGCTGGACGCGGAGGTGCAGCGCAGCGGCCGCACTGGCCGTCCGTTCACCGTGATCGCGCTCGACCTCAACGGCTTCAAGGCCCTCAACGACGCACTGGGGCATGCCGCCGGCGACACGTTGCTGCTCGACGTGGCAGACCGCATGGTGGCCGCGGCTCGCGAGGGCGACACGCTGGTGCGTCAGGGCGGCGACGAGTTCTGCCTGCTCCTCCCAGAGACCTCCGCGGCGGACGCCGTTCCGATCGCGAACGCCGTCCGGGCCGCGATCGCTGGTCTCAGCCGCAACGGGCACCGCATCACCACCGGGGCCGGCGCGGCCACGTTCCCGGCGGACGCGACCACTGCCGACGTGCTGCTGTACGTCGCGGATGAGCGTCTACGCGCAGACAAGGCGCCCAGATCTGGGCGCACTGGTGCTGCTGAATCACCGCGCTTGGCCCGCCCATCGCTCACAATCCTTGGTGAAGCCGACCGCGCGGCGGGCGGCTGAACTCGGCACTTCGCAGCGCCGGCTCCCTCATGCCCCCCGTTGTCTCCTCATCGCCGAAGGCGACCCGTGCACCACGGCACGTCCGCGTCGACCGGCGCGACTTCGCCAGCGAGCCGCACGTCTGGCTGATCTACGCGTCGATGTTCTCGATCGTCGGGGTGAGCAGCCTCGTCATCCCGCTGCTTTGGCCGAGCGAGTTCGACCGCTCGCGACTCTGGCCGTTTGCGGTCGCGTTGTTGGTGGTCGCGGTGGTCGCGGCGACGAACAAGCCGCCCCGGCTTGGAGGCAAGCGCAACTTCTTGGTGATCCTGATGATCCCGCTGATGTCGAGCCTGGGGCTCGTCGCCTACGCTCCGGGTGCCGCGGCCCCAGCGGTCGCCGCGATTTTTGCGGGGACGTTCGCGGCTGGCCGCAACGTGGACCGTCGCATGGTCACGCTGCACCTCGCTCTCGCGACCCTCCTGCTGCTGCTGCCGGTGCTCCTGGCGGACGTCGACCGCTCGACCCTGCTCGCGGTCGCGTCGATCCTGCCGGGGATCTGGGTGCTCGGGTGGGCCACGACGCTGATCCTGGAGGCCGCGGAGGCCCAGAGTCTGGAGCTCGCGTCGCTGGTACGGCGGGACCCGCTCACCGGTGTGGGCAACCGACGGCTCCTTGACGAGACGCTCCAGGCCGAGCTCGAACGACACGAGGCCGACGGCCGTCAGCTGAGTGTCTTGGCGCTCGACCTCAACGGCTTCAAAGCGCTCAACGACCAAGTCGGTCACGACGCCGGCGACGCCTTGCTGCGCGCCGTCGCGGCCACCCTGGCGGCGACCGTCGGCGCGCGCGACACCGTCGTGCGCCAGGGTGGCGACGAGTTCTGCCTCCTCCTGCCTGACACCGGCCCGGCCGAGGCGGCCGCCGTCCGCGACGCCGTCGACAGTGCGCTCGCGGCGATGGGAGCGGGCGCCGCCGGCGTGAGCACGGGCACGGGCCTTGCGACCTACCCGGTCGACGCCTCGACGCCAGCTGCGCTGCTCGAGGTAGCGGACGCGCGCCTGGCGGCCGACAAATCCGTACGGCGCACGACTCACCGCGCGCTCCCGACCGGCCTGACGGTTCCGGAGGTCCCTGGCGTGCAGGCCGGGGTACCAGAGGTCGGCTCGATGCGCGTCTCGCGCCGTCAGCTCGCCGTCAACCTGACGGTGTGGCGGGCGCAGGGTGTACTCGTGGCCTTCTATTCCCTGCTGCTCGGCGGCACCGCGCTGTTCGCGCTCGAAGGCGCCAACCAGCAACGCATCGGGCTGGCGTTCTGCGTGGTGCTCGGGGCGGCCGCCTACTTCACGCTGCGACGCGAGCCCCCGGCGATCGGGACGGCGCTCAATCACGCGGCGATCGCCCTTCCGTACGTGAGCGGCACGCTCTTCATCGTGAGCTTCCCGGAGGTCGCGGCGGCCGCGCTGGGGCCGTTTGCGCTCGCCGGCAGTCTCGCGGCAGGGAGGCTGACGGATCGCAAGCAGATCGTTGCGCACTGGCTCGCGGCGGGCGCGTGCTTGCTCGCCCTGATCGGGTCCGGCCTCCTGCCGATTCCCGTGGTGATCGCGCTCGCGTTGCTCACGGTCGTGGTGTATGGCACTGGCGGCGGCGCGATGGTCTACCTCGAGCGCTCGGAGGAGCAGGGCGACGAACTCGAGCGGCTGGTCCGCCGGGACCCGCTGACCGGTGTCGGCAACCGCCGCCTGCTGGCCGAGCAGCTCGACGAAGAGATCCAGCGCGCGACGCGCACGAGCCGTCCGGTCTCGGTGCTCGCGCTCGACCTCAACGGCTTCAAAGCCCTCAACGACACGCTCGGGCACGCCGCCGGCGACGCCCTGCTGCGAGACGTGGCCGGGCGGCTCCAGGTGGCAGCTCGGGAGGACGACACCGTCGTGCGCCAAGGCGGCGACGAGTTCTGCATCCTGCTCCCGGGCACCGGCCCGGCAGAGGCGGTTCCGGTGGCCAACGCCGTGCGCGCTGCGGTCGCCGGGCTCAGCCGCGACGGGCACCGGATCACCACCGGCGTCGGCATCGCCACCTACCCGGCCGACGCCAACACGGGCGACGTCCTGCTCTATGTCGCCGACGAACGCCTGCGTACCGACAAGGAAGCCGGCGCTCCGCGCGAGCGCCGCGGCGAGGAGCGCGCGGTGCAGCGGCCCTCACTCGAGCTGCTCGGCGACCCGGACGACGCCGAACAGGGCTGAGCGCCCCGGAAGGCCTCGGATGGCCACCGACCAGGGCCGCAGCGCCGTGGTCTTTGAGGTCCTCGAGTTCGACGCAGGACCGGCCGGACACCGGCCACGGTTGAGGCGCGACTCCACGCGCCTCAACCGCAGCCCGCCTCAGCTCACCACTTCGCGCACTGCTTCCAGGCGAGCTTGCCCTCGATCTTGCCGCCCACCTTCGTCACGTTCTCCCACTGCGTGTAGCCGAAGTCGGGCGTGCCAGAGGTGTCGACCGATGCCTTCACCGGCCCGGCTTGGACCTTGGCGCCGCCCTTCACGTTGAAGCAGTCCAGGCTCATCTCGCCGCCGATCGTGCCGCCGATGATCCCGGCCTTGCCGGTGAGCTCGGCGACGATCGCGCCGCCGGTGTCCTGGGCGCCGGCCATGGCGTCGATCTCCACGCCGCCGCCGACGCCGACGCCGAGCTCCGCGCACATCGACCAGTTGGCCTTCTCGACGGCATTGTCGCGGCAGAACTGGATGCCGCCACCGGCGCCACCGAAGGCACCGAACGACGCACACACCAGGCCAGAGGGGTCGCGGTTCTGGATCGGGTTGGACCCGGCGTAGGCGAACAGGTTGTCCGGCGAGCCGGAGAACAGCGACGGGTCGCGGAACACGAACCGCCCCGAGGCAGGCTCGTAGTCACGCAGGCCGAACCGCACCAGTCCCGTCAGCGGATCCTGGAGGCCACCGGCAAAGCCGATCGGCAGCGAGAATCCGTCGCCGGCCTCCACCGTCGGCTGACCGAACGCGTCGTAGGCGATCCGCTTCACGACCACGCCGTCCTTGTCGGCCACGACCCGCGGCGAGCCCACCTGGTCGGCGCCGACGGCATACGTCGCGGCGCCGCGGCGCAGCGCGAAGAGCTGGTCATGCTCGTCGTAGCTGGCACGCGTCCAGGTGCCGCCCGGGTCCTTCCAGGCGGTGACCCGGAACGGCTGCGCCGGATCGCCGTAGAGGTAGGTCTGCGTGTCGCCGCCGGCCGTGCGCGCGGTGCGCCGCCCGAGGGCGTCGTAGGTGTACGTGGCCACGACGCCGCCGACCTTGGCGGTCAGCAGCTGGCCATCCCGGCTCCACGTGAACTCGTCACTGCCGCGCTTCGTCATGAAGCCGTCGGCGTCGAACGTGTACGCCACGCCGCCGAGGGTCTTGAGCTGGCCGCCGGCGTCGAACGTCGCGGTCTTTGCCGGCGCTGCGCCGACCTTGGCCGAGGTGCGGTTGCCGTCGGCGTCGTAGACGTACTCCTCCACGACCGAGCCACCCTCCTTCACGCGCCGCAGTTGCCCGCGGCCGTCGTACTCGTAGTTGCGGGTCTTGACCGCAGCGCCCTTGGGCGAGTCCGTCGTCGACGAGATGCGCGACGCCTGGTCGTAGGTGAACTGCTGCCCGTACACGTCGCCGCCGGCCACCTTCACCGTGCGTTGCTTGATGCGCGCCAGGCCGTCGTAGTCCATGTCGATCGCCAAGGGGCCGCCGGCGATCCCATCGATCGCGCCGCCCGGTCCGCCACGCGTGAACGTGAACGGTCCGCGCCTCGTCGGCAGCTCGTCGCTGTCGAACTCCATCGCGTCGGCGTACTCCGTGCCGTCGACCGTCAGCTTCTCCTGCGTCGGCAGGAGCTTGTCCGACCACGCGTACGCGTAGGTGCCTTCGGCTGCGCCGGTGAACGCCATGCTCGTGGGCAGCGCGCCGTCGTAGCCGTAGTCGATCGACTGCGTGCCACCGCCGCCGCTCAGCGCTCGCGTGATCACGTCGAACTGGTCGGCGCCGTCGACGTAGGAGTACGTCTTCTTGGCCGCGCCATCGTCCTCGCCCTTGAGCTGGCCGCCGTCGGTGTAGTCGTAGGCCGTCGTCGCGCCGGTCGGCACCGTCCGCGACTTCAGCTCGCGGTTGCCGAAGTAGTCCTGGGCGTACTTCGTCGACTGGCCCGCCGGCGTGTAGGTCTGCTCGCGGCCGGTCTCGGTGCGCGTGAAGGCGTGCACCTTGCCCTCGGGCGTGGTGACCGACTTCGTGCCGCCGTCGGCGTCGTAGGTGTAGCGGAAGACGGAGTCCCCGGCCACGTCGTCGGGCACGGTCACCGTCGCGATGCGGTCCGCGGCGTCGTAGCCGTAGACCAGTGCATTGCCGGTGGCGTCGGTGCGTGACTGCAGCCGCAGCTTCTCGTCATACGCGAAGGTCTGCTTCGTGTCGCCCTGGGTCACGGTCTTCACCCCACCCCGCTCGTCGTAGTCGATCGTGATCGGCTCCACGGCGCTGTCGGGCTTGACCTTGATGGCGCGGCCGCGGCGATCCAGCGTGGTCGTCGAGATCTTGGATCCCTTCGACCGCAGCGTCATCGTCTGGTCGTCTGGGTCGTCCTCGTCGCCCTGGCTGTAGTCCCACGTGCCCTCGGGCCCCTTGACGCTGAGCCACACCACGCTCATCGGATTCTTGGGGTCCGCAAGCGACACCGTGCGTGTCCAGGTGGACGTCTTCTTCTTGCCGCTCGGCGTGGTCACCGTCCGCTCCTGCGGCACGATCACGCCGGCACCCCACCGCGGGTCCGCGCCATTGACCTGGGTGGTCTTGGTGCCATCCGGATCGGTGCGCTCGGTGCTGCCATCCAGCAGCGTCTTGGAGATCGTCGTCAGGCCGCCGGGGCGCACGATGCGCCGCTGGCGCTCGCCCGTGTCGAGCGTCTCCATGTTGTAGGTGGTGGTGCGGTTGCCCGCCGTGACCTTCACGCTCGTGGCCGTCTCGGACTGGGTGCGCTCCAGCGTGGTCGTCACGCCATCGGCGCTGATGTCCTTGGTGAGGCGACCATTGGCGTCGTAGGTGAGCTCCGTGGTGCCACCGGCCGGCTTCTTGAACGTCGCCAGCAGGCCGCCCGCGTGGTAGGTCATCTTCGTGGCCTCACCCGCGGGGTTCTTGACCTCGGACAGCCAGCCGCCCGCGCCCAGCGTGAGCGTGGTGCGCTGGCCGCCTGGTCCGACGATCGCCTGCGGGGCGCCCGTCGCCGAGCGCTCGATGGTGGTGACGTTGCCGTCGCGGTCGGTGAGCTTGCTCAGCCCGTGGTCGCCATAAGCGAAGGACTGGGTCACCGCGCCGGTCAGGCCGTCGCGCGTCTTGAGGTGGCGACCATCGCGGTCGAACTCCCAGACCTCGCTGCCGTCGGTCGCTGGGACGGCGTAGCCCTCGCGATCAAAGCCCGGTAGCGGCGGGTCGATCCGGCGGATCTGGTGGCGACCGTCGGCGTAGATCACGCGGCCGTCCGCGTCGACGTGCAGCCCGCCGTCGGAGGCCTCGATGCACGAGCGGGTGGCCTGCTCGCCCTCGGGCGAGAGGCTGTAGCCGCAGGTGCCGCGCAGGTGCCCGGCCACGTGCTCCAGCCGCCCGTCGCCGCGCACCCGTGAGATCAGCGACCCGCTCGGGGTGCCGCTCTGGTTGTGGCGGATGTAGAGCGAGCCGTCGCGGCCCATCGCCACGTCGACGGGTGCGCCGATGTTGGCCTCGGTCGCGATCCGGCCGTACTGGGGGACCTCGTAGGTGCTCGTGTGGTTGCCGGCCACGCGCTGCAGGCGGCCCTGCGGCGTGACCTTCTCGACCACGTTCTCGTTCGGCAGCGCGAAGTACAGCGAGCCGTCGTCGCCGAGGGTCATGCCGTAGGGGATCGCGAACGACGCGTCGCGCGCAGGCTCGCCCTCGCCGAGGTCCTCGTCTTCGGTCTTGTCTGAGCCGCCGCCCGCCACGGTGGCGGTGAGGCCAGCCGGAGTCACTTTGCGCACGCGGGCATGCCAGCCGTTGTAGCCGGTGCCGCGCTCTGTGAAGTACACGGTGCCGTCGGGCGCGGGCAGGATGCCGCGAATGCCGCCCAGGCGCGTCTGCGTGGCCGGCTTGTCGTCGGCCCACTCGGCGCTCGGAGCGTCGCTGCCGGCGACGCGCTGCACGCGCCCCTCAGGCGTGATCTTGGAGATCGAGTAGTTGTTGCTGGAGGCGCTGTAGGACGACCAGTAGACGCTGCCGTCCGGACCGACCGCCAGGTTGGCCGGCTCGTAGCCGAGCTTGGCTTCCTTGGCGGGCGTGCCGTCGGGAGAGATCGGGGCCTGCAGGCCCTCGTACGGGTTGTTCTCGCGGTTCAGGCGTGCACCCGCGTAGCGACTCACCTTGCCATCGGGGGCAACCCGGAAGATGCCCTTCTCGTTGAAGTTCACGAGCACGAACAGCGAGCCGTCCGGGGCGCGGTCAAACCCGCCGAGGTAGTCGAGGGTGATGTCTTTGGCGTCCTTCCCTTCGCTGTCGGGGTGGCCGAGGCGTGGGCCCGAGTACGCACCCGCGATCGTGCTGAGCGACTTGCTCATCGCCCCGGCCGACATCGTCTGGCCGTCGCCCTTGTGCACGACGCCGTTGCCGGGGTCGAAGCTGTGGTGGCCGCTGAGCGAGAAGCCGCCCAGGCCGGTCGCCTCGCGGCTGTCCCACGAGCCCACGTAGCGCGTGATGGTCTGGCCGACGGGCACGCCGCAGAAGAAGTGCGACTCCATGTTGCCGGCGCGGTTGCCGCAGGCGCCGCGGCCGTCGAAGACCTCGGTGTCGGAGGGGAACTGCCCGAAGCTGGCCTCGAAGTCCTCCGGTGCGTCGTAGTAGTTGAACTCGTAGATGTAGAGCACGCGGATCGTGGCCTTCATGCGGCCTTGGACCTCACGGTTGTAGGCGTCGACCCCGTCCCACGAGATCGTGTGGGTGAGGTTCGGCTTGATCGTGGGCAGGGTGCCGCACGTCTGGGTGCCGGTCGTCGGGTAGTTCGGGTCGCACCAGCGGTACTCGGTCTTCTTGCCGCCGATGGTGACCTCCAGCTGCACGCCCTTCAGGCGGTCCGGGATCACGGGCGGGGTGACCGGGATCTGGAGCTTGTCGTCGACCTTCCAGCCGGGGGTGCGGTCGGAGGTGTAGTGCAGGGTCTGGTCGGTGCCCACGAGCGGGATCGCCTCACCGAGGGTCTGCGTCTCGCAGCCGATCACGGAGCCTTTGGCCTTGCACGGGTCGTTGGGGTCCTGCCACTCGAACTCCTTGAGCTTGGGCGGCTTGGCGCCCGGCGGCGGGCCGTAGGGCCAGTTGTGGTCCCACGGGGTGAAGTGGTCCAGCGGCACGCGCCAGAGCTCTTCGCCTACGTCGTAGCGGGCTGCCACGGCGCGGCGTTCGTCGTCGGTGATGCCGAGCTTCGTCAGCGCCTCGCCGGTGTCGGCCGCGCCGTCGCCGGTCACGTCGATACCCGCGATGCCGCCGGTCTTACTCACGACTTTGAGCACCTTGCCGTTGGGGCCGGCCTTCCACTGACCGTCGGCACGGTCGTAGTAGCCGGTCGGGACGACGCCGCCCACGGGCGCGCCGGTGAAGTTCTCCAGGTAGTTCAGGACCGGCCGGTCGAAGTCCACGCGGGTGGCCTTGGCCTTCAGCGCCTCGTCGATCGAGTACTCGGCGGCGTAGGTGTAGCCGGTGGTGCTGGGGAGCGTGCCGGGCATGGCGCTGTCGCCGTCGTCGCCCTGGGTGTACTCCGTCACGCGCACCTCGAGCTTCTCGACGGGCTTCTTGGAGCCGTCGGGCAGGGTCATCGTGGCCTTGGTGCCGTCGGTGAAGAACAGCAGCGACTGGCGCCTGCCATCGGCGTCCTGCGTCGGGCTGCTCTCGGCCACCTGGATCGGCGCGGTGCTCGCGGGGTCGATCTCGGTCACCGCCGGGTCGACGGGCACCATCGCCACGTCGCTCTGCACGTCGTAGTCCTGCCAGTTGGGATCGAGCGTGCGCTGGACCGGCAGGTAGCCGGCCTTCTCGAAGACCAGGATCAGGTTCGCGCCGTTGATCGCAAGGTCGTAGGCACCGTCGGCACGGGTCTGGGTGTAGCCGAACTCCGGATGGTCGAGCACGGTGACCTGGGCGCCAGCGAGGGCCTTGCCGTCGCGGTCGACGACCTTGCCCTTGATCACCGACACGCGCTGATCGTCGATCGTGCCCGGGGCCACACCGCGCTGCACGGGGTTGTCGCCGGAGTACAGGAAGCGCGTGGCGTCGTAGACCGAGGTCGCGGCATCTTCGTTGAGCTTCGGCGCGACCTTGGATGGGTCCGGGATCGGGCCTGGTCCGGGCGGCGGGTTCTCGCCGGGCCGGTCACCTGGCTTGTCGCCCGGCGCGTCGCCGGGCTGCTCACCTGGCGGCGTCGGTCCGGGCGGCAGGTTCTCGTTGCCGGCTGCTGGGCGCGAGGGCGGCTCGCCAGCAGGCGCTTGTTGACCGTTGGTGAGCACGAGCGACCCGATCGTGACCTTGGCCGCAGCGCAGTTGTTGCGCTCGCTGAGCTCGCGGACCTTGCGGCCGTGGTCGGCGCAGGCGATCAGTCGGTATTGGCCGGGCTTCACGGTCTTGGGGATCGACAGCTTCACGGTCGCCGTGGCGCTGCGGCGGCCCGCAAGCGCCTTGGTCTTGGGCTTGACCAGGAGCAGGTCCTTCTTGTCGATCTTCTTGTCGCTCGAGAGCACGACGACCCCCGTCGACGGGATCGCGCGCCCGGCGCCCCCGTTCTTCAGGGTCCAGGTGGCGGTGAGCGTGCCGCCAGCGGCAACCTGCGACGGCGTGGGCTTCAGGCCGCTGACCTTCAGGTCAGGGCGGGCGGCGGCGCTGGAGGTGGTGGGCAGGGCCAGCGCGGACAGGAGGGCAGGGGTCGCAAGGACCGAGAACAAACGCATGGACGCCATCCTGCGTGCCCACCCCGAGGTTCGCATCGGGGACCTCCCCTAACTTCAGCCCCCATCTGAGACGTAGGTGACCCACCTTTGGGTAGGTAGGGGTGGTCTGCCCTCTGGCACTTCGTCTCCGAAAACCGCTTAGCAAGCTGTTTCTGGAGACGAAGTCGTC
>JAEMRF010000379.1:0-1899 GCA_016463515.1 Solirubrobacteraceae bacterium
ACGTAGGCGCGGTCGTCGATGAAGCGCGTGGCGTAGATCTGCTCGCCGGGCCCGAGGCCAGAGACCTGGCCGATCTGCCGCAGCGGGGCTGCGCCCGGCCCGGCGGGCCGCAGGACGGTCACGTGGCTCTGACTCTCGACTCGCTCTGCGCCAGGGAGCCAGTTCGGCACCTCGGTCGTGGCCACGCGCAGGTCGCCGCCATGCTCGGAGAGGGCGTACTGGTCGAGCGCGAACCCGGGCACCGTCCCGCTGCCCAAGTAGCTGGTCTCGCCGTCCTTGGTGGTGTCGAACCGATGGATCTCCGTGACCATCTTGCGCGGGATGTCGGCGGGCGCGTCGATCTCGATCGCGCGCGTGGAGGCCACATAGAGGCTGCTCGCGGACGCGTAGACGACCTGGGCGCCGGCCATCACTGCGTCGCGGTCGACGTTGAACAGGCCGTCCTTGAAGTCGACGGTCAGGATCGTGAGGAGGTCCGAGCCGGAGATCGCCACCGGGTGGCGCACGTTGTCGCACGGCACGAGGTAGCGGCGGAACGTGCGCTTGGTGCGGCGGCTGCGCAGCGTGGTGCGCGGCACGAACGTGCGCATCGTGGGCTTGGGCGCGGCGCCCGACCGGGTCGCTGCGGCGCTCGCGGTGGCGGCCCCCGGGAGCGCTGCCGGGCTGCTCATGACCACGCGAATCGAGCCGCGCGTGAGGCGGGCGCTCACCACGGTGCCGGGCACGGCCATCGTGCGCACGATCTTCATCGCGGCGGGATTGCGGGCGTCGACCTCTGCCAGGCGCGTGGTCTGCTCCTGCGGAGCGACCACCATGGCGTCGGTGACCGACGGCGCGGGGAGCGAGACGGGCACAGGCGCAACGGCGCCGGGGGTGTCCGCAGTCTGCGTGCGGCTGCCGACGGCTGCGGCAGCCGGTTGCGGGCCGAGGACCAAGACGCGGTCACCGAAGAGCAGGATCTCGCCGCCTGCACCTTCCAGACTCAGCTTGGACAGCAGCTTCGGGGCGGCGCCCGTCACGTCGTAGGCCCACAGCTCGGCGCCGACGACCACGAACAGGCGCTTGCCGTCGGTCTTGATCGCGTCCGGCTCGTCGATGCCGTCCTCTTGGACGTTCGTGCCAGAGAACTCCTCGGTGGCTTGGACATCGTCGACGGCGTCGAAGGCCTCCGGACTGGTTGACGGCATGGCCGAGACGGGCACCGCGATGCCGTCCGGCGGAAGCTGCCCCGGCGGAACGGGCTTCGGCTCGGGCCGGATCGCCCGCGGCAGGATCAGGCTGCCGATCCCGTAGAACCCGGCGCCGGTCGCGCGCATGGGCACCGGCGGCCTGACCGCCGCCGCGCGCCCAAACCGCACCAGCTCGCTGCAGCTTTCAAACGCCGGAAGCGTGGCGGTGCGCGCGGCCGACGCGGACGGCGCGAGCGCGCCGGCAAGCGGCAGGGTGAGCAGAGCGGCCAGGAGTGAGAAGCGGCGCATGACCCGGCACACGCTCGCACATTCGATGCGCTGCGTTGCACAAACGGTTGAGGAGCGGCGTCTACGCGCGCGAGCGGCGCACGATCAGCCCGGCCAGGCCTACGTACGCCAGCGTTTGGCCCAGGAGCTGACCAGCAGCGGCCCATTCGGCCTGCGAAGCGACGGCCGCGTCGAGCTGCGCGCGCGCCGGGGCGAACGGAAGGAGGGCTGAGATGGCGTCCACGAGGCTCGCTGCGCTGCCGCCGATCGCCTGATCCGGGATCAGCGCGACGACCGCGACCGGCACGGCCAGCAGGATCGCCGCGAGGGTGGCAGCGCGGGCGTCGCGCAGCGCCGCGCCCAGCAGCACGCCGAGGGCGGCGAACGCCAAGCCGCCTGCGAGCACCGCCGGGATCCACCACGGTGCGCCGTTCCAGGGCGT
>JAEMRF010000379.1:1999-3059 GCA_016463515.1 Solirubrobacteraceae bacterium
GGCTGGGCGATCGTCTTGAGAATGCTGTCGGACAGGTCGAGGTTCTGGCGGGCCAGGCGCGCAAACCGCGCCGCCTGCTCCAGGCCTTCCTTCTGGTTGGGCGGTACCGCCTGGGCACCCGAACTGACGAGAATCTCCGCGGCGCGAAGCCCGATCACGCTGACCTTGGCCCCGAAGATCTCAAAGGTGCCGCCGTCGCGCAGAATCTCCAGGAACCCACTGGCGACGCGCACGATCTCGCTCGCCAGCGCCCGCTCGGCGCTGCGCAGGCGGCTGGCGATCACCGCGCGCACGAGCGTGCCGTCGAGAGGACCGCTGGAGCGATAGAGCACCTCGAGTTCCGGCCCCGCGGTCACGCCGCCGGTCGTGAGGCTGTCGCTGAGTTTCTGCGCGGCGTCCTCGGGGATCACGAGCGCGCCGTCGATGGTGCCGGCCTCGATCTGGGCCACAGCCTGCTCGCGTGACGGGAGGTTGATCGACTGCACGTCACCGCCGGCGATCGACTGCTCCAGGTCGGCGATGGAGATCTTCTGGCCGCTGATCGTGACCGAGCCCTCGCGGCCCTGCGGCAGCAGGTTGACGACGGCGATCTTGGGCGGCTGCGGGTCGCGGGTGAGCGCGAGACCCAGGCCGACCGCGATGAGTACCGGGTAGATCACGATCAGCGCCAAGAGCGCCGGCGAGCGCCGCAAGACCCGCAGGTCCTTGGCGAGCAGCGCGCGGATCATGGGGACGCCTCGCTGCTGCCAGTGGCCGCGTCCGCAGGCTCGGCAGCGTCGCCGCTCACGCCAACGATGCGCGCGAACGCCAAGTCGAGATCTTCATGGTCGCCGCCGCGGGCACGGAGCTCCTCTGGCGTTCCTGAGAAGACGATCGCCCCGCCAGAGAAGACGACGACGCGGTCGGCGTGGCGCTCGGCCGCGTGGAGCTCATGGGTGGTGATCACGACGGCGGTGCCGGCGGCCGCCAGGCGGTCGATCAGCGCCCAGAGCTCGAGCCGCTGCGGCGGGTCCAGGGCCGTGTGTGGCTCGTCGAGCAGCACGCAGACCGGATCGCCGAG
>JAEMRF010000068.1:0-5476 GCA_016463515.1 Solirubrobacteraceae bacterium
TCGCACGGTCCGCAGACGGGAAGCGTCTACTCCGAACGGCACGGCAATCTGGGGACCCACGGCCGGCCGCTAGGCTGGCCCGCGTGCCGGGAGTCCGCCCATGACCGCCGGACCGGGCAACGAGTTCGGCGCGAACGAAGACCAGTTCGCGGGCCTTGCGCTGATCGATCCAGCGTTCGCGTCCGCGCTTGCGCGCTGGGGCGCGCCGCCCGAGATTCCCGGGCCCGGGCGCCTCGAGCATCCCACGCGGTTCTCGGCGCTGAGCCGATCGATCATGGGGCAGCAGCTGTCGGTCAAGGCCGCGCGCACCATCCACGGTCGAGTCGTCGAGTTGCTCGGCGGACACCCGACGCCGGAGCTCGTCCTCGCGCACGACGAAGCCGCGCTGCGGGGGTGCGGACTCTCCGGCGCGAAGATCCGGTCGCTGCACGGGATCGCGCGGGCGGTGCAGAACGGCGACATTGACCTCGACGCGCTCGACCACCTCAGTGAGGACGAGGCCGCAGCGCAGCTCGTGGCCCTGCCGGGCGTCGGCCCATGGACCGCTCACATGTTCTTGATGTTCGTCCTGCAGCGGCCGGACGTGTTCGCCCCCGGCGACGTCGGCGTCCTCAACGGGCTGAAGGTGATCTTCGACCTCGAGACGCGCCCGACGCCCAAGCAGGCCACTGCGATGGCCGAGCCATGGTCGCCGCACCGCACGGCGGCCTGCCGCCTGGCCTGGCACGTGCTCGACGCCACCCCGATCGGAGACTGATGCGCCTACCCGCTGTCGAGACCCTCACCACGGCGGCGCTGCGCCGCATCCCTACCTGGCGGCCCCCACTGCCTCAGGCGGTCATCGACCGGGCGCTCCTCCGCGAGCGTGGCGGCGTACATCCGTGGCACCCGGATCCCGCGCGCACCGCTCCGAGTTACAGCGTCCGGTCGATCCAGCGCACCCGCGAGGCCATGGAGCGCACGCAGCGGATCATGGACCCCGCCCCGCGGGACCTGAAGCGCGACCAGATCCAGCTCCCGAACTGCACCGCCGAGCGCCTGCGCGTGCCCGAGTCCCGCGCCGGCCGCGTGATCCTGTACTTCCATGGCGGCGCGTTTCTGCGCGGCTCGACCGACACCCACATCGGCGCCATCGCGCGCTTCATGCGCGCGTCGCGCTGTGAGGCCGTCTCGGTCGACTACCGGATGGCGCCCGAGCACCAGCACCCAGCGTGGGTCGACGACGCCGTCGACGCCTACCGCCACCTCACCGGCGAGCTCGGGATCACCCCGGACCACATCGCCGTCGGCGGTGACTCGGCCGGAGGCTCACTGGCGCTCGCGCTCCTCCAGCGCCTGCACACCGAGGGCCTCCCCCAGCCGGCCGCGGCGTTCGTGGTCTCGCCCTGGGCGGACCTCACGTGCAGCGGCCCGTCGCACACCGAGAACAGCGAGTCCGAAGTGATGTTCGGCCCCGGGGTGATCCCGCACTGCGCCCAGTGGCTGGCCGACCAGGCCGGCGTCGCCACCGACGACCCGCTCTTCTCCCCCGCCTTCGGCACCTACACCGCCGACATGCCGCCGCTGCGCATCGACGTCTCCACCATCGAGCAGCTTCGCTCCGATGCCCACCGCGTCGAGGACGCCTACCGAGCCGGCGGCGCCACCGCCACGCTCCACGAGCACCCCACGGCACCCCACGCCTGGACCGCCATCGGCACCCTCAGCGCCGCCCGCCAGACCGCCAAGGACATCGGCCGCTTCATCGACGACCACCTGAGCTGACGCGCCTCCCCGAGGAGCGGTCAGTTGACGCTTGGGCTGACCTGGAACCACGCGACGGCCGGATCAGGATCCACGTTGCCCGCGAGGTCGACCGCGCGCACCCCGACGGTATGGGAGCCACTGGTCAGCGTGGCCGTGAACGGGCTGGAGCACGTGCGCCACGGCGCAGCATCAACGCTGCACTCGTACTGCAGGACCGGCTCGTTCGAACTGAGCGTGAGCGCCACCGAGCCCGTTTCCACGTTGCCCCAGGTCCCAGAGAGGTACGTGTCGGGCGGGTAACGGTCGTAGATCGTGGTGTGCGTGGCGGGCGTGGCGTCGACATTGCCCTGGGGATCAACCGCTCGCACCCGAAGCACATGGACGCCGTCATCCAAGTCCGATGATGGGCGCCACGCGCCATTGAGGACTGGATTGCAGGTGGTCCACGGCGTGCCGTCCATCGAACACTCAAAGCGCACAGGAGACTCCGTGGCCTCGAACCGATACGCAGGGCGAGCGTCAGCCGTTCGGGCGCCCGGCCCAGCCACGACCCTCGTATCCGGCACCACGACATCGAGCTGCGTGCCGCCAGGCAGCGGGCACGTGTCGGCCCGGCCGCCCGGCAGCACCACACCCCTCGTGAACTCATCCAGCGCAGCGAGCGCCGGCTTGCTGGAGCCGTCGAAGCGAGTCAGTCCGACGTTGTGGCCCCAGTAGCCGGTGCCGGGCGCTCTGGCGTCGCGCCAACCGAACCAGTACGCACGCTTCAGGTTCCACCGCGCGGCACACCCCACCATCAGATCTCCGGCGGCGCGGAGATACGCGGCCTGCGTGGACTCAGAAACGACAAACGGGTCACCCACCAGCCCACCGGTGGCCCATGCGAACTCCGTGACCCACAGCGGCGTCGCTCCGTCGTCGTGACGCAGCATGATGGCGCGCGCGGTGTCGAGCACCGCGGCCGTCTCCGCTGGACTGGGAGCGTAGCCGTGAACCGCGATCACATCGACCGCCTCCTTGAACCCAGGTTGCGCGTAGAGCGCCGGCAGGTAGTCCTTGAGCCAGATCGTCATGATCGCCGGAAGACCAGCCAGCACCACCTTGGCTGAACGGTCGGCGGCCTTCAGCGCTGCGGAGGTCGACACCACAAACGCGCCGTAGTTCGCGGCGCTGGGGCTCGGCCACTCCTGCGCCCCGTTGACTTCGTTCATGACCTGCCAGTAGACGAGCGGGCGCGGCGTCAACGTGGGGTTGGCCGCCCAGAACACACCACCAGTGCCGTACCGCCGGGCCGCCGCGCCGACGAAGGTCTTCCAATCGGCAAGCGCTTGGCCGCTCATGGGGATCTTGCCGGTCGGGCAGTGACGCGCAGGGCACCCCTTGAGGACGAACAGCGGGACCACCCCGCGACGGTTCAGCTCGCGCATCAATCCGTCGGTCCCAGCCCAGTCGTGGACCCCCGCCGTGCGCCCGATCAACGTGAAATCAAGCACGACCCGCCATCTGCGCAGCCCGCGCGAGGACTCCCGGTCGAGCGTCGCGGCGGTCGGCCAGGACCAATCACCGACGCCAAACATCCCCCACGGCGCCCGAGCCGCGCTCGCGGTGGACGGCGCGAGCGCCGGAAGCAGGCAGGCCAAGAAGAGGGGAAGGAGAAGCGTTGAGCGACGAGCCATGCGGGTCCGGCCGAGGGGTGGGGGCTCCCCCGGCGACCGGAGTATCGCGATGGCGACCGCTCAGGGAAACGCCGGTATCGGACCGTTCACACCCGCGACCGTCGGCACCGGCTCTTCCTTGAGCGGCGGCGCCTCATACGGCGGCGCTTTCTCCTTCTCACCGCCGCCCGGGAACGCCAAACGCAGAATGGTCCGCTGGACCATCAGCCACTGCTGCAGGAACGGACCCGTGTTGTAGGGCAGGCCGTACTCCTCGCAGACCTCCTTCACGCGCGGCGCAATCTCCTTGTAGCGAGAGCTGGGCATGTCTGGGAAGAGGTGGTGCTCGATCTGGTAGCTGAGGTTGCCGCTCATCAGGTGGAAGGTGTCGCTCCCCTCGATGTTCACGGCGCCCAGGAGCTGGCGCACGTACCACGCGCCGCGCGTCTCACCGGCGACCTCCTGCTCGGTGAACGTGTAGGCCTGGTCGGGGAAGTGGCCGCAGAAGATCACGGCGTTGGCCCACACGTTGCGCACGATGTTGGCGGTGAAGTTCGCCGCGAGGGTCTTCTTCCAGTGGCGGCCGGAGAGCGCCGGGAAGAGGACGTAGTCCTTGAGCATCTGCTTCCCGGCCTTGCGGCCGATGGCCTTCAGCTCGGCCTTGAGCACCTTGGGGTCCTTCGTGCCCTTCTGGATGGCCTCGTAGTCGAGATCGTGCAGGGCCACGCCCCACTCGAAGAACGCCATGAGGAACACGTTCAGGACGGGCTGCGCGAGGTAGTACGGGTACCACTTCTGCTTGGGCGAGATCCGCATGACCTCGTAGCCGACGTCTTTGTCCTTCCCGATGATGTTCGTGTAGGTGTGGTGCACCACGTTGTGGCTGTGTTTCCAGCCGGGCGCGGTGGAGACGTTGTCCCAGTCCCAGGTGGAGGAGTGGATGTCCGGGTCGTTCATCCAGTCCCACTGGCCGTGCAGGATGTTGTGGCCCAGCTCCATGTTTTCCAGGATCTTGGCGACCGACAGACCAGCCGTTCCCAGAGCCCACGCGGGTGGATAGCGCGAGGCCATGAGCACCGCTCGCGAGACGGCCGCCAGTCGCCGCTCGAACGTGACGAGGTTGCGGATGTAGGTGGTGTCGCGCTCGCCCAGATCAGCTTTGACCTCGTCGTGGATCCGCTGGAACTTCTCGCCGATCTCGGCGATCTGCTGCGGGCTGAGGCGGTGCAGCGGGTTGGGCGACGTGGGGTCGGCCGGATCGTGACCCGGGCCGCGGGCCTCGTCGGTTCCGGCGACCGTCGCTGGAAAAACGGCCGTCGATGGCCCGGAATACTGTTGTTGTGGCTTGCTCATGGTGACTCCTAGAGCTCGATCTCAATGTCGCCGCAGGGGCCGTTGACGCACGTGCGCACGGCCTGGCCGGCCTCGCCGTGGACCTGACCGGTGCGCAGGTCGCGCACCTGGCCGCTCTGCAGTCGGCCGATGCAGCTGTGGCAGATGCCCATCCGGCAGCCGTGGGGCAGCTGGGCGCCGGCCTGCTCACCGGCGACGAGGATCGACATGCCCGGCTCGCAGTCGACCTCCAGGCCGCTCACGCGGAAGGCAACGGTCCCGGACTCCCCCACCGCGCCGTCTCCGCCGAAGCCGACGGTCGGGCGGTACTGCTCGCGATGCAGCAGCTGCGGATCGCCGTACTCGTTCCAGTGGCGCTCGAAGTCGCTCATCATCGCGTCGGGGCCACAGAGGAAGGTCGTGCGATCCCGCCAGTCGGGCACGAGCAGGTCGAGGTCCTGGCGGTGCGGGCGACGATCGGTAGCGGTGAAATGCGCTTGCAGGTCGTAGCCAGGTTCCCGGCGGGCCAGATCGGTCAGGAGCTCGCCGAAGATGAAATCTTCGCGGGTGCGAGCGGCGTGCACGTGGACCACGTCGGTCAGGGCACCCCGGCGTTCGAGCTCGCGCAACATGCTCAGCACCGGCGTGATGCCGCAGCCGGCGGTGATCATCAGCAGTTTGGCGGGGATCACCCCAGGGAGACGGAATTCGCCCTCAACGTCGCCGAGGAAGAGCCGGTCGCC
>JAEMRF010000068.1:5576-7958 GCA_016463515.1 Solirubrobacteraceae bacterium
ATGACGCGCACGACGGTGCCGTAGGCCTCGCGGTGGGACCACCGCGGGTCCAGCAGCGCGAGGTAGTCGTCCGGCAGGTGCGGCGTGGTGAACGGCCGCGCGAACTGCATGAGTCGCCGGCGAACGGGCGGCAGTTTGGGCGGCGTTCCCTGTTCGATCGTGTCCATCCGGTCTCCCCTGGTGGAAGTGGCTGGCGATACGGGAGCGCCAGCCGCTGGTGGAACACACGTTGGCCTATCGGCCCGCCGCGATTCTTACTCAGAACCGCGCGTGGGCTTATCAATCACCTGCAAAAAGGCGTATTTCGCCGCACTGGCGGTTCGGGAAACCCGCAACGGCCCAGGGAGCTTGCCGGGTGCGCGTCAGGGGCGCCCCGAGCAAGCCTCAGGCTACAGCTGAGGGTGAGTCTGCGCTGCTGCGGGCGCTGAGATCCTCGAGAATCTGCACGACACGCTCCGGGTCCTCCCAGAAGTGCAGGTGCCCTGCGCCCTCAAACGTCTCCAGCGTTGCTCCGGGGATGTTCTCGAGCATCGGGGCGTGGTTCGGATACGGCAGGAGCCGGTCCTCGGTGCCGTGCAGAATCGTGGTGGGCACTGAGATCTCGTGCAGGCGCGCGGCGGTGTCGTGGCTGCCGATGGCCTGCAGCTGACCGAGAATCACCGACACCGGAACCGGAGCGCGCTCGGTGAGCTCCACGAAGCGAGCAAAGGCCTCGTCGTTCGTCCAGTAGCCCTCTGAGAGGTTCATCTCAAAGCCTGCGCGCATCGCGAGCTCGCGGTCACCGGATTGCTGGGCGCCGAACAGACCCATCATGTCTTCCTGACTTGGCGGCGTCATGGCGGCGCCGCCGGCAGTCGTGCAGCCGAGCGCGAGCGTGCGCACCTTCTCCGGGTGGCGCAGCACGAACTCGATGGCCGTCATGCCACCCATCGAGATGCCGTAGACGTCGATCGGCTCGGTCACGCCCAAGGCGTCGAGCGCCGCTGCTTGATCGTCGGCGAGGTCGGCGATCGAGTACCCCGGCTCCGGTGCGGCCGTGCGATAGACGCCGCGGTGGTTGATTCCCACGAGCGAGCGGCCGGCCGCGGTCAGCCCCTCCACGAGCACGTCGCCCCAGTGGTCGTGGGTCCCGCTCATGCCCTGAATCAGCAGCAGCGGCCGACCCACTCCGTGCCGCCATACGACCCGTTCCCCGCCATCCGGCAGGGCGATCGTCGACACGACGGGATCGGGCGTGGAGGAATCGACGAAGTCGCGCATAGGTACGAAACGGTACCGCGAACGCCCCCGCGCACTGGCCACGTCTCCGAACCCGTCGGCCACGGCGAGGCCCGACGCGCGTTCTCCGAGGGCCAGCCGTCCACGCCGTGACCCACCCGACTGGAGGTCCCGGTAGCGTCCCCTGCTGATGCGCGTCCTTGCAATCGATGGTGGCGGCATCCGCGGCCTGCTCCCCGGGGTCGTCCTCGCCGAGCTAGAGCGACTCTCCGGCCACCCGACGCACGAACTCTTTGACCTGATCGCCGGCAGCTCCGCGGGCGGTCTCGTGGCCTGCGCGCTCGCGGTCCCAGGCGACCAGGGCGGCGCCCGGTGGACGGCCAACGAGGTCACGAGCCTGTTCGAGCGGGAAGGCTCGCGCATCTTCCGGCGCACGCTCGGCCGAAGCCTGCGGACCCGCTTTGGCTTCTCGCGCCCGCGCTACTCCGATGAGGTCCTCAACGAGGTCCTGACCGACTACTGCGGGTCGGTGCGCCTGCGCGACGCGACGACGGGCCTGATGGTCTGCTCCTACGACGTGGAACGCCGCACGCCCGTGCGCTTTCACTCGTGGAAGGCACAAGAGGATGCTGGCCATGACCGCGCCCTCTGGCAGGTGGCCCGGTCGACGATCGCCGCGCCGACCTACTTCGCGCCCATGCGCCTCACGCCCCCGGGCAAGCATGCGCCGGGTTCGCTGATCGACGGCGGCATCGTGGCCCACAATCCGGCCCTGCTGGCCGCGATCGAGGGCGCCACGATGCGCCCGCAGGAGCCGGTCACGATCGTGAGCCTCGGCACCGGCGCGCTGAACAAGCGCCTGCGATGGGAAGAGGCCTCGACCTGGGGCGCGGTGCGCTGGGCCCGGCCGATGATCGACATGTTCTTCGACGCGTCCTCGTCGATCGTGCAGGAGCAGCTCGACCGCATGCTCGGTGAGCGCAACCACCGCTTCCAGATCCCGCTGACGGGCTGCACCGAAGCGATGGACGACGCCAGCCCCCGAAACCTCGCGGCCCTGCGCCGCAACGCCGAGCTTCTGATCGAGCAGCGCCACGACGAACTGACCCAGCTCGCCCACGACCTGCTGCCAGAGCTCAATCCGGCGCAGGACGGCGACCGCCG
>JAEMRF010000068.1:8058-12103 GCA_016463515.1 Solirubrobacteraceae bacterium
AGCCAGCGGCACTCCGCTCCGATGCCCGTCAGCACGCGGCTCGACATGGCGACGAGCTGGTCGAGCTGCTCGGGCTCCAGGAAACGGCCGAAGTACTCCTCGGTGAGTGCGAGCTGAATCGGGTGCGCCGTATTGACGGCCTCGATGCCCTTGGCCGTGAGCTTGGCGTAGGTGGCCCGGCGGTCGGACTTCGGGGTGAAGCGTTCGACCAAGCCGGCGTCTTCCATGCGCGCCACGAGCTTGGTGGCGCCGCCACGTGAGATCAGGAGGTCGTCGGCGAGCTCGTTCATGCGCTGCCCATCGTCCGCTTCTCCCTGCAAACAGGCCAGCACCTCGTACCAGCTCGCGGGAAGGCCGGTGCGGGCCTCCAGCTCGCGAGCGATCACGTCGAAGGTGCGGGCCTGCACCTGCAAGAGGCCGTACCAAGCGACGAAGGCGGGGGTATGGAGATGCTCTCCCATGAACCAAGTGTAGAACAGAGTTGACGCGGAAATCATTTCCGTCTAGGTTTCTCGCTCAACGGTTGCCGCGGAAACCCTCCACCGCTCTTTGGTGCAGTGCGAAGCGGAGCCAACTGAACTCCTCGACCAACCATGGGCATGTCTTCCTCTTCTGACTCCACCGCTCCTCCCAGCGCCAGCGCCGAGCCGCTCCTCGCGCGCATCGGCCGCATGTCCGTGCGGCGCCGCCGCTGGGTCCTCGTGGCCTGGGTAGCGGTGTTGTTGCTCGCCGTCTTCGGCGGCCACCGCGTGGCCGGCGACTGGGCCGTGGACTACTCCACTCCTGGCAGCGAGTCCAAGGCGGCCGCCGAGACGATCTCGCAGGAGTTCCCCAACCTGGCGGCCGACTCGCTTCTGGTGACGTGGCGCTCGGAGGATGGCGCCAAGGCGCCGGCCGCACGCGCCCAGGTCGAAACGCAGCTGCAGCGCCTGGCGGACGTGCCCGACGTTGGCGAAGCGAGCTTTGCTCAGGCGCGGATCTCGCCCGACGGCAAGACGGGCCTGATCGAGGTGCCGCTGCAGGCCCAGCCGGCCACGGTCGCGCTGGATAGCGGCGAGCGCATCGTCGAGGTGGCCACGTCGGCCTCCAGCGATGCCGCGCAGGTGCGCTTCGGTGGCCTCGTCATGCAGCAATCCCAGCAAGGGTCGACGTCGTCTGAGGGCGTCGGGCTCACCTTCGCGCTGCTGATCCTGCTGCTCACGTTCGGATCGATCGTGGCCGCAGGTTTGCCGATCGCCACGGCGCTCTTCGGCATCGGCACCGGCGCCGCGATCGTCGGCATCCTCGCCACGTTCATGGATGTGCCGGACTGGGCGGAGTCGGTGGCGCTGATGGTCGGCCTGGGTGTGGGCATCGACTACGCACTGCTGATCCTCACGCGCCACCGCGCAGGGCTCGCCGGCGGGCTGTCGGTCGAAGATTCGGTTGCGCGCGCACTGGCAACCGCGGGCCGCTCCGTGCTCATCGCTGGCGGCACGGTCGTCATCTCGCTGCTCGGCCTGCTGCTGATGGGCCTCCCCTACCTCGTGGGCGTCGCATTCGCCGCGAGCTTCAGCGTGCTGGTCGTGATGGTCGCCTCGCTGACGCTCCTCCCCGCGCTGCTGGGCTTCGCCGGACGCCGCATCGACGCCCTCGCGATTCCGCTGCCGGGCGCCCGTCGCCGCAAGGAACGCACCGCCACGCAGCGCGCCGCCTTGCCCGCCGGCTTCCCGGCCGATGCAAGCCCTGCGTTTGCGCGCTGGAGCGCCGGCGTGCAGCGGCGCCCGTGGCTGTCGCTCGTGGCTGGTCTTGCGATCGTCGTGCTATTGACCGCTCCGCTCGCGGGCATGCGGCTCGGGTTCCCTGGGGCGGCGAACGAAGCACCTGATCGTCAGGCGCGCCAGTCGCACGAGATGCTCACGACCGCGTTTGGCGCGGGCGTGGCCACGCCGCTGCAGGTCGTCGCGCCGATCGGTGCGGAAGGCGCCGAGGCGCGCCTGGCGGAGCTCGGGCGCACCATCGAGCGCGACGGCCGGGTGGCCGCCGTGACCGGTCCGATCGCCTCGGCCGACGGCAAGGTCGCGCTGCTGAACGTGCAGTCGAGGACGGGCGCCGAGGAGCCGGCCAGCGAGGACCTGCTCGCCACCTTGCGCGACGACCTGATTCCAGCTTCGGGCGTCGCTGCGAAGGTCGGCGGGCAGACTGCCCAGACGCACGACCAGTCCTCGGCGACCGCCAACCGTCTGCCGCTGCTCTTTGCAGCGGTGGCCGGGCTTTCCGCGCTGCTGCTCCTGGCCGCGTTCCGGTCGGTCCTGATCCCGATCAAGGCTGCGGTGATGAACCTGCTCTCGATCGCGGCGGCGTACGGCGTGGTGGCGTTGATCGCTGAAGGCGGCGCCGTCGGGCAGCTCGTCGGCATCGACGGCGAAGTGCCGATCCCGCCGTTCATCCCGATCCTGATGTTCGCGATCCTCTTCGGACTCTCGATGGACTACGAGGTGTTCCTGCTGGGCCGCATCCGCGAGCTCTGGCTCGAGCACGGCGACGCGGGCCGCGCGGTGACCGAGGGCCTGGCTGCCACCGCCCGCGTGATCACGGCCGCGGCAGCGATCATGATCGCGGTCTTCGGGGCGTTCGGCCTGTCTGACGAGGTGTTCCTGAAGCTGATCGGCATCGGGATGGCGACGGCGATCCTGGTCGACGCGACCGTGATCCGGTTGCTCCTCGTGCCCGCACTGATGGGGCTCATGGGCGAGAAGGCCTGGTGGATGCCGGGCTGGCTGGATCGACTGATCCCCGAGGCCCAGCTCGAAGCGCCGATGGAGACTGCCGCTCCGGCTGACCTGCCCGCGGACCCGTCGCCTGCGACCGACCGCGAGCGGGAGCCCGTCGGCGCCGGGGCCAGCGGCTGACCGCCGCCGAGACGCGCCTGGCCGACTGCATGGCAAGGCGCGTCTCGGCGCACCCCCGCGCCGCGGAGTGAGCCGAGGCGGGAACCCTTCCGTACCATGGCCACCATGGAGCGCCTGATCTACGACGACGACCACCTTGCTTTTCGGGAGGCCGTCAAGGGGTTTGTCGCGCAGCAGATCACGCCGAACGGTGAGCGCTTCCGCGAGGAGCACGGCATGGATCGCGCCTTCTGGAAGGCCGCCGGCGAGCTCGACCTGCTCGGCATCTCGGTGCCGGCGGAGTACGGCGGCAGCGAGCTGGATGACTTCCGGTTCAACATGATCGTCAACGAGGAACTCTCGCGCGAGGGCGCGGCCTACGGCTCGTGCGTGGGCATCCACGCCGACATCTGCGCCCCGTACCTGATCGACCTCACGACCGACGAGCAGAAGGCGCGCTGGCTCCCGGGGTTCTGCACCGGTGACCTGCTCGCCGCGATCGGCATGACCGAGCCGGAGGTCGGCTCCGACCTGGCCAACCTGCGCACCAGCGCCGTGCTGGACGGCGACGAGTGGGTCATCAACGGTGGCAAGACGTTCATCACCAACGGCGGCTCGGCCGACCTGATCATCACGGCCGTGCGCACCGACGGTCCGGGCGCCAAGGGCATCTCGATGATCGTCATCCCCGCCGACGCACCGGGCTTTGAGCGTGGCGGCAAGCTGAAGAAGATCGGCCAGCACGAGTCCGACACGGCTGAGCTGTTCTTCAACGACTGCCGCGTACCGGCAGACAACCTGCTCGGCGAGCGCGGCGCAGGCTTCGTCTACATGATGGAGCGCCTGGAGCAGGAGCGCCTCTCGTGCGCGATCGCCAACCTCGGCCACGCGTGGGGCGCCTACGAGCACACCCTGCAATACGTGCAGGACCGCCGCGCCTTCGGTCAGCCGATCGGCCGCTTCCAGAACTCGCAGTTCAAGCTCGCCGAGATGGCCACCGACCTCGATGGCCTGCAGGCCTACGTCGACCACTGCGTGATGCTGCACAACGCCGGCAAGCTCACCGCCGTCGACGCCGCCAAGGTCAAGCTCCTCTCCTCCGAGGTGCAGGGCCGCGTGATCGACATCTGCGTCCAGCTCCACGGCGGCTACGGCTACATGGAGGAGTACTTCGT
>JAEMRF010000380.1 GCA_016463515.1 Solirubrobacteraceae bacterium
CGAGCACCTTGTCGATGCGGGCCTTCTCGACGTTGAGGATCTTGCCGCGCAGCGGCAGGATCGCCTGGGTCGCGCGGTCGCGGCCCTGCTTGGCCGAGCCACCGGCCGAGTCGCCCTCCACGATGAAGAGCTCAGCGAGCGACGGGTCCTTGACGGAGCAGTCGGCGAGCTTGCCCGGCAGGGTGGAGTTCTCCAGTGCGGATTTGCGGCGCGTGAGGTCGCGGGCCTTGCGGGCAGCAGCGCGGGCCTGCGCGGCCGAGACGGCCTTGCGGACGACGGCGCCGGCGTCCTGCGGGTTCTCCTCGAAGAACTCCGCGAGCTTGGCGTTGACGATCTTGGCAACGAAGCCCTCCATGCCCGGGTTGCCGAGCTTGGTCTTCGTCTGACCCTCGAACTGCGGGTTGGCGAGCTTGGCCGAGATGACGGCGGTGAGGCCTTCGCGGATGTCGTCGCCGGAGAGGTTGTCGTCGCGGCCCTCCTTCAGGAGGCCCTTCTCGCGCGCATACGTGTTGATCGTGCGGGTGAGCGCCGAGCGGAAGCCCGAGAGGTGCGAACCGCCCTCGTGGGTGTTGATGTTGTTGGCGAAGCTGTGGACCGACTCCTGGTAGGTCGTGTTCCACTGCATCGCGATCTCGACGGAGCCCTCGTCGGTCTCGCCCTCGAAGTAGACGATCTTGCGACCCATCGTCTCCTTGGCGGCGTTGAGGTGGGCCACGAAGTCGGCGATGCCGCCCTCGGCGTGGAACACCGCTTCCTTGCCTTCACCGCGCTCGTCCTTGAGCGTGATCTTCAGGCCCTTGGTGAGGAACGACGTCTCGCGCAGGCGCGTCTCGAGGATGTTCCAGTCGAAGATGACCTCTTCGAAGATCTCGGGATCCGGCGCGAACGTGATCGTGGTGCCGGTCTCGTCGGACTTCTCGCCCTGCTTGATCGAGCCGCGCGGGATACCGCGGTCGTAGCTCTGGCGGTGGACGAAGCCGTCGCGGCGAACTTCGGCGTCGAGGGTGGACGACAGCGCGTTGACCACGGACGAGCCGACGCCGTGCAGGCCGCCGGAGACCTTGTAACCGCCGCCATCGCCGAACTTGCCGCCGGCGTGGAGGACCGTGAGGACGACCTCGAGGGCGGACTTGCCCTCTTTGTCCATCACGGCGACCGGAATACCGCGGCCGTCGTCGCGGACGGTGACTGAGTTGTCGGGGTGGATCGTGACTTCGACGGACGTCGCGTGGCCGGCGAGGGCCTCATCGACGGAGTTGTCGACGATCTCCCAGACCAGGTGGTGGAGACCGCGGATGCCGGTGGACCCGATGTACATGCCCGGGCGAAGTCGGACAGCCTCAAGGCCCTCGAGGACCGTGATGTCGTCGGCGCCGTAGGACGCCGAGCCCTCATTCGGGTTGGGTTCGTCAGCCATGCAGGAGTCGCCCCGGCTACAGCCCGGGGCAGCGGTGGAAGAGCGGGCTCGCGCAGCGCGCAAGCATGGACGCATTCTACTAGAGCGACACGGCGGAAACGCGATCTGAGGCGTTTTGACGCGCAAGTCGACCAAAGATGGCACTAAGACTGCGCAAAGCGCGAGAGAGCCGTTTACCAGCGCGAGAGCGATTTGGGTGCCGCGGAAGCCGGTGAAGCACCGAGACCAACGGTGCAGCGAAGGGAAGCTGCAGCGGCCCGGGGAGGCCGGGCGCCGCGTCTCAGCGCCGGCCGACCGGGCCCTGGAACCGCAGCTCGCAGTGCAATTCGAGGACGTCGGCCATCAGGGCGCGGATCTGGGGCTCGCGCATCGAGAGTTCGCTGGCCATCGCGCCGGAGTCGCAACGAATCACGATGGTGCCGTCGCCCTGAAGGCGGATCGGCTGGCTGAACGCGGCGAGCTTCTTCCCGACGAGCTGCGGCCAGGCGGTCTGCACGCGCGAGAGTGGATCGGTCGGCGCGAGATCGCCGACGACGCCCTGCATCACGTCGGCCATGGTGCGGGGCAGGCGGCGCTTGGGCTGCAGCCGTCTCATCGGGTGTCGACCTCGACGAGGCTGGTGGGCACCTCGGCGTCTGCCACGGGCGACACGTGGACGAGCTGCGGATCTGACGGCAGGCCGTCGGTTCCGAGCTCGTTGGCGGAGGTCGTCGCGATCACAACCTGACCGTAGCGGCAGACCTCGGTCACCAGGCGACGGCGACGGCCGGGATCCAGTTCGCTGCCGACGTCGTCGAGGAGCGCCAGTGGCGGGCTGCCTCGGACCTCGGTGATGAGCGACCGCTCGGTGAGCAGGAGCGCGAGCACCGCCAGGCGCTGCTCACCTTGGGATCCGAAGGACCGCAGGTCGCGGTCGTCGCGGCGTAGGAGAATCTCGTCGCGGTGCGGGCCGACCGTGGTGAAACCGCGCTCCCGGTCGCGATCTCGCCGCTCGGCAAAGAGGCGGGCGAGACTTTCCACATCTTCGGTGGCGTCGGCGGGGCGGTAGGCCAGCGACGGGCGGCCGGTGATCCCAAGGTCGACGGCAAGGTCGGTGAACCCTGTGGACAACGCGTCGATGGCCTGCTGACGCGCTGCACGTAGGGCGACGCCGTGGCGGGCGAGCTCCAGCTCCCAGGCGTCCATCGCGGGGGCGCCGCCCCGGTGCAGCAAGGCGTTGCGCTGGGCAAGCGCGCGGGAGTACTCCGCCCTCGCCGCGTTGCGGCTCGGCCAGAGCGCCGCCACGAGCTGATCCACATGCCCGCGCCGGCCCTGTGGAGAACCTTGCACGAGCGACAGCCGGTCCGGCGCGAACACGACCACGAGCGGGCGCGGCGCTCCGAGTTCGACCTTGCCGCCGTCGAGTACATGTTGGCGCTCGGCGGATCCGCGGTAGACCGTCAGCGAGATCTTGTGGTTGCTCCCGACGCTGTCAGCGAAGTGCAGCTCACTGCGGCCGGCGTCTTCGCCGTGGCGCACGAGTTCACGATCGGTGCGCGTCCGCCAGGAGCGGCCGGTGGCCGCCAGGACGATCGACTCGAGCAGGTTCGTCTTGCCGGCCCCGTTGGGCCCGTCGACGATCG
>JAEMRF010000069.1 GCA_016463515.1 Solirubrobacteraceae bacterium
CCTACGACTACGCCGTCAAGCGCATCAAGGAAGCCGACCGCGAAGGGCTGGACCTTTCCGGCGTGGTGGCCTGGGCCAACGGCGCCGAGCCGATCCTGCCGTCCACCCTCGAGACGTTCATCAACGCCTTCGAGGGCGTCGGGGCGCGCATGAACGCGCAGCGCCCGACCTACGGCCTCGCCGAAGCCACCGTGTTCGTCTCCGTCACGCCGCCGCGCGAGCTCCCGACCGTGGTCAGCGTCGACGCGGCGCTGCTGCAGCAAGGCATCGTGTCGACCGAGATCGGCGAGGGCAGCCGCGGCGTTCCGCTCGTGTCCAGTGGGAAGGCCTTCGGGCAGCAGGTCGCGATCGTGGATCCGGACCTGCGCGAGAACCTCGGAGAGGGACGCGTCGGCGAGATCTGGGTCAACGGACTCAACGTCGGTCAGGGCTACTGGCAGAAGCCGGCCGAGACCGAGGCCGTCTTCGGCGCCCGGCTCGAAGCCCCAGGCGACCTGCCCGCCGACGGCTGGCTGCGCACCGAGGACCTCGGCGTCCTGCTCGACGGCTACCTCTTCGTGACCGGTCGCATCAAGGACCTGATCATCGTGGACGGCCGCAACATCTACCCGCACGACGTGGAGTTCTCCGTCGAAGAGGCCCACGACGGCATCGCCCAGCGCCGCCTGGCGTCGTTCTCGATCCCGACGGACTCGGGCGAGGCGATGGTCGTCGTGGCCGAGCGCTACCGCCACGCCGAGGGTGCGTCCGAGCAGCTGGAGGAGATCGCCCGCGCCGCCAAGCAGGCGGTGTCCGAGCAGCACTCGGTCGCCCTGCACGACTTCGTCCTCGTGGAGCCCGACACGATCGCCCGCACCTCGAGCGGCAAGATCGCCCGCAAGGCAACCCGCGCTGCCTACCTCGACGGCACCCTGGCCGCGGTCAAGTCGACCGCCGCCGGCGCCGATGGAACACCGTCATGAGTGACTCGCGCGAGGCCCAGGAACGCGAGCTCACCGAGTGGATCCGCACGGAAATCGCCGGTCTGCTCGACCTGCAGCCGCACGAGATCGACCCGGACCGCCCGCTCACCGAGCTGGGGCTCTCGTCCCGTGACGGCGTCGGCCTGGTCGGCGAACTCGAGGACCACCTCGATCGCGACCTGGAACCGACCGTCGTCTTCGAGACGCCCACCATCACGCTGCTCGTCCGCAAGCTGCTGTGGAACGAGGACCCGCCCAAGCACGAGCAGGCTGGCGCTGGTGCACCGGTCGAGTCGATCAGCTCCGCCGACGATCTCGGCGAAGACGCAATCGCCGTCGTCGGCCTCGGCTGCCGCCTGCCCGGCGGCGTCCACGGACCGGCCCAGCTCTGGGACTTCCTCTTGGGTGGCGGCGACGCGATCCGCGAGGTCCCGCAGGACCGCTGGGAGCAGTTCACGCCTCCGGGCGCCCCGGCGGCTGCCGTCGTTCAGGGCCTGAACCGCTTCGGTGGCTACCTGGACTCGGTCTCCGGCTTTGACGCCGACTTCTTCGGCATCTCCGAGCGCGAAGCCGAGCTGATGGACCCCCAGCAGCGCATGATGCTCGAGGTCACGTGGGAGGCCCTGGAGCACGCGGGCATCTCGCCGGCGTCGCTGCGCGGCACCCCGACCGGCGTGTTCGTCGGGATGTCCGGCAACGAATACAGCCACCTCACGACCAAGCGCCTGGAGAAGGTCGACCCGTTCGTGAGCACCGGCTCGGCGCTGTCGATCGCCTCCAACCGCCTCTCCTACCTGCTGGATCTGCGTGGTCCGTCGATGACCGTCGACACCGCGTGCTCCTCATCGCTGGTGGCGATCCACCAGGCGGCCGGATCCATCGCCAGCGGCGAGAGCACCACCGCCATCGTCGGCGGCGTGAACCTCGTGCTCGCGCCTGCGATCAACTTCACGTTCGACCAGGCCGGCGCGCTCTCGCCCGATGGCCACTGCAAGTCCTTCTCGGCCGACGCCGACGGCATCGTGCGCGCCGAAGGCTGCGGCGTCGTGGTGCTCAAGCGCCTCGCCGACGCCCGCCGCGATGGCAACCACGTGATGGCGATCATCCGTGGCTCGTCGGTCAACCAGGACGGCCGCTCCAACGGCATCACCGCCCCGAACCCGCTCGCGCAGAAGGCGCTGCTGCAGCACGTCTACAGCGGCAGCCACGTCGACCCCTACACCGTCGACTACGTCGAAGCCCACGGCACGGGCACCCCGCTCGGTGACCCGATCGAGGCCGGCGCCCTCGGCGGCGCCATGGGTGGCAGCGGCCGCGACGCCGACCAGCCGCTGCTGCTCGGCTCCGCCAAGTCCAACTTCGGGCACCTGGAGGCCGCGGCAGGCGTCGTTGGCTTCATCAAGCTCGTGCTCTCGCTCTACCACGACGAGATCCCGCCGAGCCTGCACTTCAGCGCCCCCAACCCGCAGATCAAGTGGGACGAAGACCACCTCAAGGTCGTCACCGAACCCACGCCGTGGCCGCGCTACTCGGGCGTCGCCCGGGCGGGCGTCTCGGCCTTCGGCTTCGGCGGCACGAACGCTCACATCGTGCTCGAGGAGTCCGGGGACCGCAACCGGCGCCGCAGCGGCGCCCTCGCCGGCGAAGACGACGACGTCACGACCCTCATGTTCGGCGCCGCGCAGGAGCCGCGCGTGGCGGCCGCCGCGGCTGCCCTGGCGCCGTGGCTGGAGTCCAGCGCCGGCAAAGCCGTCGCCCTGCGCGACATCGCCCACACGCTGGCCCGCACCCGCGTGCCCGGCAAGTTCCGCGGTTCCGTGACGGCTCGCGGCCGCACCGACCTCGTCATCGGCTTGCGTGCGCTGGCCGAGGGGCTCGATGCCCCGAACGTCGTCGGCGCCGAGCCGGCCATGGGCCGCGGCCCGCGCGAGAAGGGTCCCGTCTGGATCTTCTCCGGCTTCGGCTCGACCTGGAACGGCATGGGCAGGAAGCTCCTGGAGACGGAACCGGCGTTCGCCGACGCCGTCGCCGAGCTCGACCCGCTCTTTGAGGCCGAAGTCGGCTGGACGCTGCGCTCCGCCCTCGAGGAGGACCAGGACTTCGCCGACATGACGAAGGCGCAGATCCTGAACTTCGGGATGCAGGTCGCCCTCGCCGCTCTGTGGCGCGCGCACGGCGTGGAGCCTGCCGCGGTGATCGGCCACTCGATGGGCGAGATCTCCGCGGCCGTGGTCGCCGGGGGCCTGTCGAAGGCCGACGGCGTCAAGGTCATCACCCACCGCTCCGTGCTGATGGAGAAGGAAGGCCAGAAGAAGCTCGGCGGTATGGCCGTGCTGATCATCTCGCCGTCCGAGTGGGACGCGGAAGCCCACCGGTTCCCGGGCGTCGGCATTGCCGTGTACTCCTCACCCAAGGCCGTCACGATCGCCGGTCCCAAGGCCGAGCTGCAGGCAGCCGCCAAGTTCTGGGAAGAGCAGGGCCGCCAGGCCTTCGTGCTGCCGGTGGACGGCGCCAGCCACTCACCGCAGGTCGATGTCGGCCTGCCCGACTTCCGCGTGCTGATCGACGGCATCCAGCCGCTGGAGCCGACGATCCCGATCTACTCCACGGCCTACGACGATCCCCGCCAGCAGCCGGCGTTCGACATCGACTACTGGTGCCTGAACGTGCGCAACCCGGTGCACTTCCTGCAGGCGGTCACCGCCTCAGCGGAAGACGGCCACCGCACCTTCGTGGAGATCTCCGCGCACCCGGTCGCCGAGATCACCACCCGCCAGACGCTCAAGGCCGCCGGCATCGAAGACCGCGTCGTGGTGCCCACGCTGCGCCGCGATGGCGACGATCCGGTGAGCTTCTACACCAGCCTCGCGGTCATGCACGCGTGGGGTCACGTCGACGCCACCGACGACCTCGTGCCCAAGGGCCGCAAGGTCGCGCTGCCCTTCTGGCAGCACCGCCGCTACTGGATCGACGAGTCCGCGGCCGGGCCGCTCACGGGCCTCGGGCATCCGCTGCTGGGCGTGCACATCGAGCTCCCCGAAGGCGACCGCCACCTGTGGCGCGCCGACCTGGGCACGGCCGTCATCCCCTGGCTGCGCGAGCACCGCGTCCACCGCGCTGCCGTGGCGCCCGCATCGGTCTTCGCCGAGCTCGCACTCGCAGCCGCGGCCGCCACGTTCGACGCCGAGACCGGCCCCATCAGCCTGACCGAGCTGGAGACCGCCGGACTGCTCCTGCTCGACGAGAGCACCGAGGTCACGACCTCGCTGACCGTGGTCGACGATCACCGCGCGCGGGTCGACGTCTACACCAAGGCTGAGCCGGGCACGCCGATGGTTCGGGTCGCTACGGCTACGGTTCGCAACGACGATGAGCGCCGCGGTACGCCGCTGATCGACCGCTGGTCCGAGCACGAAGGCGGCAAGCCCGTCGACCTCTACGAGCGCAGCCTCGCCGTCGGCCACCAGCACGGCCCGGCGTTCAGCGGTCTGCTGGATCCGCGGCTCCACGCTGACGGCTCAGCCACAGCGCAGGTCATCCTGCCGCCAGAGGCCGTCACCGACCGTCACTTCCGTGTGCATCCGGCGTTGCTCGACGCATGCCTGCAAGGCCTGCTGGTCTCCAACTCGCGGCTGCTCACCGACGATGAGGTCGGTCGCCCCTACGTGGTGGATCGCATCGGCTCGCTGCGCATTCCTGGCGACCCGCATCAGGGCGGCGCGATGACCGCCAAGGTGATCGGCAGCGAAGATGGTGGACCGGCGCTGGGCAACGTGACGCTCGTCGCGGGCGACGGCACGCTGCTGCTGGAAGCGCGCGACGTCGTCCTGCGCCCGGTCGATCGCAGCGAGGTTCCGGAAGAGGTCTTCGAGGTCGCCGAGGACGGCATGGGCGAGGGGCGCGCACTCATCGAGTCGATGCGCACCACCGACCCGCAAGGTGCCCGCGAACTGCTGGCTCGCCGCCTCTTGGATCGCGTAGCGGCCGTGATGGCCAAGCGCCCCGATGAAGTCGATGTCGACGCTCCGCTGACCGACCTCGGCCTGGACTCGCTGATGGCGATGCGGGCCAAGGGCACGGTCGAGAACGACCTCGGGATCGAACTGCCGACCAAGGTGCTGCTGCAGGGCGGCTGCCTGGCCGATCTGGAAGAGATCATCGCCGCCGAGCTGGGCCTGCAATCGGCCGGTCCGCGGCGCGTCTCGCTGCTGGCCCGCAAGGACCGCTTCATCGAGCCGCGCGACGCCTCCGAGCGGTTCATCGCCAAGGCCTGGGAAGAGGTCCTCGGGCAGGCGCCGCTCAGCGCGACCGCAGACTTCGACGACCTCGGTGGCACGCCCGAAGCGGCCGACGAGATCCTGGAGAAGATGCGTGAGCGCCTCGGCGAGGAGCTCACGGTCGAGAGCGTGTTCGCACACCGCTCGATCGAGCGTCAAGCCGACCATCTGCGCGAGCTGATCGAAGGCAACGGCGGCAACCCGATCCGCGTGCTGCGGGCGGGCTCGGCCGACAGCCAGCCGCTGTTCCTGTTCCACCCGGCCGGCGGCCCCACGAGCGTCTACCAGAACCTCGTCGACCTGCTCGACGAAGGCCAGGCCGTCTACGGGTTCGAGCGCATCGATGGGCTGCGCCACATCGAAGACAAGGCCGCCCACTACGTGGCGATGATTCGCGATATCGCACCGCACGGCCCCTACCGCCTGGGTGGTTGGTCGCTCGGCGGCGCCCTGGGCTACGAAGTGGCCCAGCAGCTCAAGGCCGCTGGCGAAGAGATCGACGCCGTCGTCATGATCGATACGACGATTCCCAAGTCGACCCCCGGCGTGACCGAACGCGAGATCCTGCGCGACCGGTTCGAGCGGTTCTTCGAGTACATGAGCGAGACGTACGACATCCCGCTGGACCTCGACATCGACGCGCTCGTGGAGCTCGACGAAGATGAGCAAGTCGCTGTGATGATGGGCGTTGTGGAGACCGCCGGGATCGATATGAGCCCGGCCGTGCTCGAGCACCAGCGCACGTCGTACATCGATGCTCGCATCGCGGAGCGCTACCTGCCCGAGCGCTACGACGGCAAGATCATTCTGTATCGCGCCACCGATCGTGGCCTGACCACGGCGATGGACCCGCGGTATGCCCGTGACGACGACACGCTCGGCTGGGATGCGCTCTGCGACGACGTCGAAGTCGTGCACGTGCCCGGCACACACATCACCTTGATCGATCAGCCTGGCGTGCAGACGATGGCCGACCACTTGCGTGGCGTGCTCAGTCGCCGCCCGGCGGGCGTCAACGACGAGGGAGGCGCGCTATGAGCAACCCCACGATGGAAGACGCGATCGACGGCCTGCGGCAGCGCCGCGAGGAGTCGGTCTTCCCCGGCAAGCCGGGCTCGATCGAGAAGCAGCACGCCAAAGGCAAGCTGACCGCTCGGGAGCGGATCGAGCTCCTGATGGACGAAGGCACCTTCGTGGAGCTCGGGCGCCTGCGCCGCGCCCCGCGCGCAACCGAAGACGGGTCCGACAAGCGCCCCTTCGGCGACGGCGTGGTGACCGGCATCGGCAAGATCGACGGCCGCCAGGTCTGCGTCTACGCGCAGGACGCGACAGTCCTTGGTGGCTCGGTCGGCCAGACCCACGCCAAGAAGCTCGTCGACCTCTACAAGCTCGCGTGGAAGATCGGCTGCCCGGTCGTTGGCCTCAACGACTCCGGCGGCGCGCGCATCCAGGACGGCGTCGGCGCGCTGGCCAGCTACTCGATGCTCGGCAACGTGAAGTGCGAGATGTCGGGTGTGGTCCCGATGATCGGCCTGATCATGGGCACCTGCGCCGGCGGCGCGGTGTACTCCCCGGCCACGGGCGACTTCACGTTCATGGTCAACGGCACCTCGCACATGTTCCTCACCGGTCCTGAGGTCGTGCGCGAGGTCACCGGCCAGGAGACCACGATGGAGGAGCTCGGTGGCGCGGAGATCAACGCGATCACCGGCAACGCCCACTACGTCGACGACACCGACGAGGAGTCGCTGGAGTCGTGCAAGCGCCTGCTCTCGTTCCTTGCCAGCAACAACGTCGGCAAGCCCCCGCGGTTCGCTGCGCCGTCGTTCTCGTGGGACCTGACCGACGCCGACATGGAGCTCGACGGCATCGTCCCGGTCGAGTCCAACAAGGCCTACGACGTGATCGAGGTCATCGAGCGCATCGCCGACGACGGCGACTTCTTCGAGATCCACTCCCGCTGGGCGGCCAACGTGGTGATCGGCTTCCTGCGGGTCAACGGCCACAGCGTCGGCGTGATCGCCAACCAGCCGTCGGTCAACGCGGGCACGATGAACATCGATGCGACCGAGAAGGCCGCACGGTTCATCCGCACGTGCGACGCGTTCAACGTCCCGATCCTCACCCTGGTCGACGTGCCCGGCTACCTGCCCGGCATCGAGCAGGAGCGTGCCGGCGCGATCCGCCGCGGCTCCAAGCTGTTCTACGCCTACGCCGAAGCGCGCGTCCCCTCGATCACCGTCACGCTGCGCAAGTCCTACGGCGGCGCCTACGCGACGATGGGCTCCAAGCAGTCCCTCAACGACGTGAACCTTGCGTGGCCGCAGGCCGAGATCGCCGTGATGGGCGCTCCGGCAGCCGTGAAGATCCTCCACGGTCGCGAGCTCCTGAAGATGATCCAGGACGGCGCGACCGACGTCGAAGAGAAGTACAACGAGCTGGTCGCCGAGTACACCCGCGACCACCTGAACCCCTATCCCGTCGCCGAGCGCGGCTGGGTGGATCGCGTGATCAAGCCTCACGAGACGCGCCTGGAGCTTGCCCGCTCCCTGGATCTGCTCGAGACCCGCCGCCACGACCCGCCCGCGCGGCCGCACGGAAACATCCCGCTGTGAGCAGCGTCGCCCGTAGCTCAGGGCACATCCCGGGGACGCCATACGCGCCCCGGTGGCTCCTGCTGCTCGCCGTCAGCATGTCGGCGTTCATCACGGGCCTCGACAACACGATCCTCAACATCGCGCTCCCGGCGCTGCAGGACGATTTCGACCTGTCGCTCTCGGGCCTGCAGTGGGTCGGCACCAGCTACATCCTGGCGTTCTCGAGCCTGCTGATGGTGGGCGGCCGCCTGACCGACCTGTTCGGTCGTCGGCGGGTGCTCGAAGCCGGCATGGCGATCTTCACCGTGGCCTCGGTGCTGGCTGGCATCGCCCCGACCGGCAACACGCTCATCGCAGCCCGCGTGCTGCAGGGCGTCGGCGGGGCGCTCGTGCTGCCGTCCACGCTCACCGTGATCGGGAGCGACCTCGAAGAGAAGGACCGCCAGCTCGGCATCGGGATCTGGACGGGCTCGATCGCGAGCGCGATCGCCCTGGGTCCGGTCGTTGGCGGCGGCATCATCGAGATCGCCCATTGGAGCTGGGTCTTCTTCATCAACCTGCCGATCGGGATCGTCGCGATCATCCTCGTGCGGATGACCGTCCAGCCCCAGGACGTGGTGCTGCCGCCGCGCAAGGAGCTCATCGCCCGGTTCGACGTTCCCGGTCTGGTCACGTCGTCGCTCGCGCTCATGAGCTTCACGTTCGTCCTGGTGCACGGCCAGGAGCACGGCTTCGGCTCGCCGCTGGTCGTCACGGCGATCGTGGTTGGTCTGCTGTCGATCATCACCTTCGTGCGCACCGAGCAGCTCACCGAGTATCCGCTGGTGGACCTATCGCTCTTTGAGAGCAAGATCTTCGCCGGTGGCACCGCGGCCCAGGTGATCTGGGGCCTTGGCATCAACGGCGTGCTGTTCTTCACCTCGCTCTTCCTGCAGCAGGTCCTCGGGCTCTCCGCGTGGGAGGCCGGCCTCTTCTACGTGCCGCTGGCCGTCACGATCGGCATCGGCGTGGCGATCGGCAACGTGATGAGCAACGCCTGGGGCGCAAATGTCGCGACCGCGATCGGCATGGTCCTGATCGCCGCCGGCTTGTTGATGGGGGTCTTCATCGACCAGGACAGTCCGCCGTGGCACTTCCTCATCGGCCTCATGGTCGTGGGTCTGGGCTCCGGCCTGACCACCCCGATGACGGCTGCCGTCATGGACGAAGTCGACTTCGAGAAGGCGGGCGGCGCCGCCGCCGTCGTCAGCACCGCGCGCGAGATCTCTGGCGTGATCGGGATTGCCGTCATCGGCGCGGTCCTCGTGGTGCGCCGCGAGCTCGCGATCGACGAGGGCCTCGACAAGACCACGGCGTTCGTCACCGGCTACCACTGGGGCCTCTACGTCGCGACAGCCGTGATGATGCTCGGCGCCGCGGTCTCCTACTTCACGCTCACCACCAAGCAGCAGCGCATCGACCTGTACGCCGAGCGCAAGCGGATCGCCGACGAAGAGCTGGCAGCGGCCGAGGCCGCGGGCATGACGGTCGACCATCACGACGAGGAGCGCGTGATCGACGCGACCACGCCAGCCGACGCCGCCATCGCGGTCGCCGAGGCGCTGCATGCCGCCGAAGAGATCCACGCTGAGCATCAGCACGCCGAGTCGCAGACCTCGACCCGGCGGTAACGGCGCCGCCCGCTGTCGGGCCGCCTTCTAGTCGCGCAGGTCGGCCCGAATCAGCTGCATGGTCAGCGGCACGGATGGAGCTCCCGCGGAGGTGAGCGCCGCAACGGCCGCTGAGGTGGCGTGGCCGATCGGCAGATCGGCGACCACGAGCGGGTAGTCCCGTTCCGGAGCCTCGAGGGTGCCCGCGCGAAACCCTGCGGGACCGGTGGGACCGTCGATGCGCACGTGCCGCAGATCGATCGCGAGGCCGTGGCCCGTCGTCTTGGCGGCTGCTTCCTTGCGGGCCCAGAGGGCAAAGCGCTCGGTCGTGGGGTTCTCAGCTTCGCCGGTGTCGTTCCACTCGGCGTCGGAGAACACGTGGCGACGGATCGTGGACCAACGCATCTGGGGCTGGATCGCCTCCACGTCGATGCCGACCTCGGTCCCCGGGCCCGCCAGCGCGACGGCCACCACATTGCCCGAGTGGGCGAGGTTGAACTGCAGCGGTGGGCGCGCCGCCGACGCGAACCCAGCCAAGGTCGGCTTGCCGTGGTCTGCGGCGCCGCAGTTCGCGCAGGTACGGTCGATCGAGATCGCCGATGGCGCCAGGCCGAGGCACGCAGCGACCAATCGGCGGAGCAACCCGTGGGCCAGGATCGCGCGGTGCCGGTCCTCCTCACGCACCAGCGCGTTCACGCGGCCGAGGGTGTCGCGGTCCAGATCGGCGCGCAGACTCTCGACCACGCTGGGCGCTACGTCGGTGGTCGCCCACCACACGCTGATGAGTCCGTCGGGCGGCGGCGGCATCCCGCCAGGCGGAGGGACGCGCTGCGCGCGCGTGTCCAGGCCGGGCGCGGTCATTGCCACCACGGTATCCCGCTCGACCGGTTGGCGTCGCCGCGCCCCCGTGCCGTGGCCGTGCCGGGCGCGCCTGGTTGGAGCGGCGCGATGCTGGCCAAGAGGGCCAGAACTCGGGGGATCTCGTCCAGCGCTGACCTACCCCGCCGATGAACAGACGGAGAACACCGGGCCATCCTGGTGTGAAATTGACCTCGGCAGTGCTCTACTGAGAGGCAAGCCCGCTTCGACGCGGCAACCCGACCCCTGAAGGACGCAGCTCGCTATGCCCAACATCGGCCCCATGGAACTCGTCATCGTGCTCGTGATCGCACTGATCGTGCTCGGCCCCAAGCGTCTGCCCGACGCCGGCCGCAGCCTCGGTCGTGGCCTGCGTGAGTTCAAGGACGGCATCGCCGGCGGCGGCAAGGACGACGACGACGTGCACCTCGACGCCAAGACGACCTCCGCCAAGCACTCCGTCTAGCGCGCACCGCGGTCGGGCTTAAGCCGCGCGGACGCGAGAACCGCCCGCTCGGTGCTCCTGGCCGACCAAGTGTCCTGAGCGTGGCATACGGTCTGGCACGTGACAGGGTCTCGCTTCGCTTCCGTGCCCGGGGTGAGTCGGTCCGAGATCGACCGCGCGGGCGTGACTTTGACTTCCTATGTCAACGCCAGTGGCGACCCCGGACCAACATGGGACGAGTTCAGCCACGCCGTTGACGTGATGATCAAGTTCCGCAAGACGTTCCAGACCCCAATGAACAAGACCGCGATGGGCCTTCGTTCGATGGTTATGAGTTGCTGCCCGGAGATTCGAGAACTCGGAGGCAACGTTCCAGTCGTGCAGCGCCTAAAGCGCAGCGAACAGATCCTTCTCAAGCTGAATCGGTTCCCAAACTCCAAGTTGAGCAACATGGGCGACATCGGTGGCGTGCGCGCGGTTCTTAGCGACCGCGCCCAGGTAGATCGAGTTGCCGAACGGATTGCAGTCAAGTGGGAGACTCTCGGTCGCACGCGCGACACACGAGACGTCCCAGCTCCCACCGGATACCGCGCGCTTCACATCATCGTCCTCCGAGACGGACGACGAATCGAAGTCCAGCTACGTACGCCTGACGAACACGAATGGGCAGTTGCCGTCGAGCGAACCGGCCAGCGTCTCGGGTTCCGCCTCAAGGAAGGAATGGGGCCACCCGATCTGAAGGAGTACTTCCGCTTGGCAAGTCACGGCATGTACGCTGATAGCCAGGGGATCGTCCCGGACCAGGCGTTTCGAGACGCCTGGGAAGAGATCCACCGAACCACGGCCCATTACTTCAGGAGGTAAACGAGTGCCCGTTGTCCACTTCTTGCTCGTCTACGACCGGGCTCGCGGAAAGCTAGTCACGCAGCGTCCGTTCAACGACGCACGCAAAGCCGTTGACGCGTACGAGCGCGCGGAGCTTGAACACCGCCATGACCGGAATATCGAGATCGTTCTGGTCGGTGCCGACTCGCTGAAGAGCATCATGCTCACGCACGGAAACTATTTTGACGCCGTGCCGAGCGCCTCTCCTTACTTGCAGGGCGTCTGACACACGCCCTTTCGCGGCTGGCGGCCTTGCTGGACTGTCGGACCTCGCTGACTCGGCCGGGTAGGCTGGCCGCATGGCCAGCACCGAGCGTGAGACCGCCTACGACCTTGTGCAGTTCGGAGCCACCGGCTTCGCGGGACTGCTCACGGCCGAGTACCTGGCCG
>JAEMRF010000381.1 GCA_016463515.1 Solirubrobacteraceae bacterium
TGGGAACAAATGTACGGTTCGTCTCGGACGGAACTTATGCGAACAGGTGTTCCCAGGCTGCGGAGTCTGTGCCAACTCTGCGCAGAACCCCCGGAATCTCAGGCCCTAGCCAGCCTTTTGCAAGGCTGCTCGCAGCACGTGCAGGGCGCCCACGACCGAACGCTCGCGGACCGCGCCGCGGTCTCCGGGGATCCAGATGTGTTTGGTGACGGGCTCCTGGCCAGGCACGACGGCGCCGAACCAGACGGTCCCTACGGGCTTGTCATCAGTCCCGCCGCCGGGGCCAGCGATCCCGGTCACGGAGACCGCGCAGTCTGCGCCCAGGCGCTGGGCGGCCCCCACAGCCATCGCGGCAGCAACCTCGCTCGAGACCGCCCCATGCTCCTCGATGAGCTCCGCGGGGACGCCCAGCGCCGATGTTTTGACTCCGTTGTCGTAGGCCACGATGCCGCCGCGCACGTAGGACGAAGCGCCGGCCGGTTGAATCATCTTGGCTGCGACGAGGCCACCGGTGCACGACTCGGCAAATCCAATCGACCACCCGTGCTTGACGAGCTCGCGCCGCACGACCTCTTCAACGGAGGCGCCGTCGTCGGAGTACAGACGGCTGGCGTAGCGCTCGCGGATGGCCGCGTCGAGCTGCGCGTAGACAGGCGCGTCCTGATCATCGAACCGGGTGACGATCTCGATCTCGCCGCTGCGCATGCAGGTCGTGACCTCCAGGCGATCCATGGCCACGCCAGCCTCTTCGACCTGGCGCAGCGTGGCGGCCAAGTCAGACTCTGGCAGCCCGATCAGGCGCAGCATGCGCTCTTGAAACGGCACCGTCTGCGCGAGGAGCCCCGCAAGCGGCTCGGTCTGGATCGCGGCATGCCACATCGGTTGAAGCTCACGTGGGGGCCCAGGGAGCACGACGACCGGAGGGCCGCTCACGCCGGGCGCCGGCGGCACGATCGACCCCGGCGCGGTCCCGATCGGCTCCAGCGGAACGGCTCCGGCCGGCTGCAGCGACTGTTTGCGCGTGGTGGCTTTCAGCGACCCCACGTCGATGTCCGGGTAACGGTCACGGACCATCTCCACGCGCGCCCAGACGCGCTGCTCAAGCGAGGCGTCGAGCTGCAGCGCACGGCCGGCGTGGTCGGCGACGACCTCCATGGTGAGGTCGTCCGCGGTCGGCCCGAGCCCACCGGTGGTGACGATCACGTCGACGCCCCAGTCCCGCACTTGGCCCAGCGCCAAGAGCAGATCCTCGCGACGATCGCCAACGACGACGATCCCCGCCGTCTCGACCCCGACCTCGCCGAACTGTTCAGAGATCCATGGGCCGTTGCGGTCGGTGACGCGGCCGCCGAGGACTTCATTGCCCGTGACGACGATCGCGCCGCGCAGACGGCGCCGGGGCTCTGCAGAATCGGACATGCTGGCCAGCCTAGTGACGGCCCGGGGCGCGGTGCCCGGCAGCGCTCACTGCGGGTAGGGCCGGCCTAGACCCGACAGGCGGAGATGGTGGCCCCGGCGCGTTTGACGCCGGTCGCCGTGACGCTCACGGTCAGCGGCCCGGCAGGCGCGTCTGGCAGGGCGCGATTACGACCGTTGACCCGCAGGCGCAGCGCGCGCGACGGCGATGTCACCGTCACGATGACCGTTCTGCCAGTCGCCGTCTTGGTCCGCTCGCCGGCACGCAGCTCGCCGTCGCGCTCCGGCACGACGATGTCGCGACCCACGCGCATACACACGCTGACATCGCCGGTCGCCATGACCGATACGGCTGCGCGCCTCGGGGCCTCGGGCTCATCGTCTTCTTCAACCGGCGTGGTCGCGTCGGGGATCGGAACGATCGGCTGCTCGGTGCCGACCTGCGCCGGCTCATCCTCGCCGCGCAGGAGGAAGAAGTACGCGCCCGCGCCCAGCACGACCGCTGCCAGCAGCCCGAACGCGACGGTGCGCACCAGCGGGGGCCTGCCCTGCTGCCGGTTCATCCGACCGCCCGAGTGCTTGCTCAGCTGCCCGATGTCGCCTTCGACCTGGAATGGCTCGTGCTCGCGCTTGTAGTCGGCGACGAGCTGACGACCTTCGAGACCAAGCATGTCGCCGTAGGTCTTGAGGAACGACTTCACATACGTCGGACCGGGGAGCAGTTCCCATTCCTCGTTCTCGAGAGCGCGCAGATACTTGGCGCGGATCTTGGTCTGCGTCTCCATCTGCGCGATCTCGATCCGAGCGCGGGTCCGTGCTTCCCGCAGCGCTGCGCCGATCTCCGCCATGTGCGCAGGCTATCGATCGCCCGAGTGATGGACGCTTGCGCCCGCACTCGTGTCGTCGCTCGCTGCCGCACCAGCCTCGACGGTCTCGCGCGGGGCCAAACGGCCTGCGACCGGGCCGGCCTCTGCCTGGGCGAGGGCGTCCTCGATCGTGGCCGGCGGCTCGGGAGTCTCGCCCTGGAAGAGCGTCGGCTTGGCCGCTTCGTCTCGGGCCCGGATCTGGGCGACGACCCGCTCGACTTCACTTGGGCCGATCAGCACCTGCCGCGCCTTGCTGCCTTCGTAGCCAGAGATCACGTTGCGGCGCTCCAGCATGTCGATCAGGCGACCGGCGCGGGTGTACCCCACACGGAGTCTGCGCTGGATCATCGACGTCGACGCGGTATCCATCTCGACGACCAGGCGGATCGCCTCTTCGAGCATCGGGTCCTCGTCGGGGTCAAGACCATCGCCCTTGACCTCATCGACGGGCGTCTCGTCGATCTCTTCAAGCAGCTCCTCGTTGAAGTCCGGCTCGCCTTGCTTGCGCCAGTAGCCGGTGATCTGCTCGATCTGTTCGTCGTCGATGTAGGCGCCCTGGATGCGCTGCAGCTTGGCCGTGCCGACCGGTGAGAAGAGCATGTCGCCCTGGCCCAGCAGCGACTCGGCGCCGTTCTGATCCAGGATCACGCGCGAATCGGTCTGCGATGAGACGGCAAAAGCGATCCGGCTCGGAACGTTGGCCTTGATCATGCCGGTGATGACGTCCACCCGAGGGCTCTGCGTGGCGAGCAC
>JAEMRF010000070.1 GCA_016463515.1 Solirubrobacteraceae bacterium
TGTCGCTATAGCGACGGTAATTCGACGTTCACGCCAGACGGGCGCAACGACGTCTGCGCCGCTGGGGCGGTCGACGACGTTGACGCCGCTGGGGCGCGCGCCTGCGGCGCGGTTAGGCGATCGGGCGCTTGGGGCCCTTGGGTGGGCCGACGAGCCGCAGGGCGGCTTCGGCGGGTGCGAGCTTGGGTGCCACGCCGAGCACGCCCTCGAGCAACATGATCGAGCCGGCTTTGGAGAGGGGCTCGTTGAGGTTGCCGCACTTGGGCGACTGCACGCACGACGGGCAGCCGTGCTCGCATGGGCACTGCTTCAGCAAGGTGAGCGCGCTGAGGCAGAGCTCCTCGAAGCGTCGGTAGCCCTCGCGGGTGATGCCGATGCCGCCGGGGTGGCCGTCGTAGATGAAGATCGTCGGGCCGGCGGTCTGCATGTGCAGGTTGGTCGAGAGGCCGCCGATGTCCCACCGGTCGCACATCGCCAGCAGCGGCAGCACCGCGATCTGCGTGTGCTCGGCCGCGTGCAGGGCGCCGAGCAGCGCCTCCATCGGCAGGTCGCGCATCGCCTCATGGGTCGGCTCGTACCAGAGGGCCTGCGTCGAAAACGTCGTCGTCGGCAGATCCAGCGCGATGAGGTCGATCGCTTCGTGGTCGCCGTAGCGCTTGCGTTGGTAGCCGATCACCGTCTCGGTCACCGACACCTCGCCGAAGCTCAGCTTGGCCCCCGGCACGTCGCGGCGCTCCAGCAGCCGGTCGATGGTGGTGGTCGTCTCGGTCTTGGGTTGGGTGTACCACTCGCCGTCGAACTCGTCGACGACCGCCGAGCCGTGCACCACGTCCAAGTCGCGCACGAGGTAGGACTTGCCCAGGTGGAAGTAGACGGCGCCCTTGTGGACCGTCGAGAACGCGCGCCCCAGCTCCACGCCGCCCATGACCTCGCCGGAGCGGCCGTTGACCACCACGATCTGCTCGGCGCTGGCCGATCGCAGCGACGTCTTGCTCGCCGGATACGAATCGGGCTCGGCAAGCACGTAGCCCGAGGGCCGCTTGACCAGGCCGCCGCTGGCGATGAGCTCGGCGATGGCGTCGGGCGTTTTGGGGCCGAAGAACGGCAGGTCCTCCGGCACGATCGGTGCCTCGAGCGCCGCGCAGAGCAGGTGCTGGGCGTGGATCTGCTCGCTGAAGGGATCCAGGATCGCGTTCTCGACCGGCCGATCCAGGAACTGCTCGGGGTTGCGGCAGAAGTACTGATCCAGGGCGTCGTCGCCGGCGACGTAGAGCGCGAGGCCCTCGGTGCGGCGCCCGGCGCGGCCCCACTGCTGCTTGAGCGAGGCGACGGTCCCCGGGAAGGTCACGACCACGCAGGCATCCAGCGCGCCGATGTCGATGCCGAGCTCCAGCGCGTTGGTGGCGATGACGGCGCGCAGCTCCCCACGCGTGAGCTTGGCTTCGATGTCGCGCCGTTGCTCGGGGGTGTAGCCGGCGCGATACGGCGAGACTTTGCTTGCCAGCATCGGCGCCGAGTCCTCGAGCTGCTCAACCACCATCCGGCTGATCATCTCCACGCCCTTGCGGGCCTTCATGAAGCAGATCACGCGCGCGCCGCCCTTGACCAGGTCGACCACGATCTCGGCGGCCTCGGTCACCGCGGAGCGACGGGCGCCGGAGTCCTCGTCGAGCAGTGGCGGATCCCACATCGCGTACTGGCGCGGAGCCTGCGGTGAGGCGTCATCGTCGACGAGAGCAATCTCGTCGATGCCGGTCAGGGCTGCACCGAGCTCGACGGGATTGCCGATGGTCGCGCTGGCCATCAGGAACCGCGGCTCGGTGCCGTAGCGCGCGGCGAGCCGGCGCAGGCGCCGCAGCACGTTGCCCACGTGACTGCCGAACACCCCGCGATACACGTGGGCCTCGTCGATCACCACGACCGCCAGGTTGGCGAACAGGTCATGCCAGGCAGCGTGGTTGGGCAGCACGCCGACGTGGAGCATGTCGGGGTTGGTGAGGATGATGTTGGCCTCGCGCCGAATGCGGGTGCGCTGCTCCTTGGGCGTGTCGCCGTCATAGATCGCGGGTCGCAATGCCTTCAGGCCAAGCTGGTGGATGCGGCGGGCCTGGTCCTGCGCCAGCGCTTTGGTCGGCGCCAGGTACAGCGCCCGAGCGCGCGGATCGCCAAGCAGCACCTCGGCGGTCGGCACGAGGTAACACAGCGACTTGCCGCTGGCGGTGCCGGTGGTGGTGATCGTCGCCCCATGCCAGGCCGCTTCGATGGCCGCCGCCTGGTGCTCGTAGAGCTCGCCCATCCCCTGCTCGGCCAGCGCCGCGCGCAGCGCGGGATTGAGGTCGTGCGGGATCGGGGCAAACCGCGGCGCCCGCGCGCCCTCGCGGGCCTGGTGCACCAGCGTGCCCTCGCCGCGGCCGCGGGCGAGCAACTCAGTCCAGGGGCGCTCGCTCGCAGTGGTCACAGCCATGAGGAGTCAGCGTAGGGGAGGGCGGCTCAGCAACGCGGCGGAGCGCCAGCGCGCCAAAACGCAACACAGCGCTTGCAGCGGTCGCCAAATGGTCGAGTTCGCCCACCTCTGACCGGGCCGTGGAGGTATGGCTTGCGTCAACCCATGCAGACGCAATCGTTCTCGCGCCTTCGCGCAGCCGCCGCTCTCCTCGTTCTCGCGGTGCTCGCACTCCTGCCCGCCGCCGCCCACGCGGCCGGGAGCCCCAACATCACGTTCAGCGCGGACCCGGCCGCCACCGTGCTGCAGGGCGAGACCGCGCGCGTGGAACTCAGCGCCACCAATCCGCTGGGCGAGCCCTACGCCTACAACCTGTCGTACCGCGCGGTGCTGCCGGTAGGCGTGAGCTACGTGCCCGGGAGCGCCAGCGGCGGGCTCGGCGCGCCGACCATCCGGCAGGACAGCCCCGGCGTGGGCCAGACCACGCTGCTGTGGATCAACGTCGCCGACGTGTCGCCGAACTCGACGAACACCGCGAGCTTCGAGGTCAACCACGACCCGCTCGAGTATCCGATCGGGTCGACCTTCACCATCGACGCCGGCGCGTACGTGAACTCCGATCCGCGGCAGGTGCCGAAGTTTGCCGCCGACGGCACGCCCACCCCGGGACCGACCTCCTACACCGGATTCGCGGTGGATTCCGGTGGCACGCTCGTGACGGCGATCGAGATCCGAAAGAGCGAGCCGTCGCCCGAAGGGGAGCTGCTGCGGGGCGTCCACAACCACCAGACGACCTACACCCTCACCTACCGCAACAACGCCATCGAGCCGACCGACAACGTCGTGATCGACGACTACCTGCCGGCAGGCCTCGAGTTCCTGGGCTGTGGCGGTCCCGGCTCCGACCAGACGACCGACGCGCCGACGAACCCGTCCTCCACGGAGGAGTACCCGGGCTCGGGCCCGATCACGGTGCCCGTGGTGGCCGGATGCGTGGCCCCGCAGCTCGTGGAGACCGTGTCGATCGACCCCGACGGCGCGGGCCCGCTGCCCAGCGGCATCTACACGCACGTGCAGTGGACCGGCCTCGGCACCCTCGGCCCGAGCGCCAGCTCGACCATCAACTACCGGGCCGCCATCCCGCTGCGCAGCAACACCCTGAGCTGGTCCGGCGCGACGCCCGGCACGGCTGGGGAGCAGACCGCCAACCTCGACAACAACAGCGGCCCGGAAGTCGCCGACGAGCAGAGCCTGATCAACGGCGCCTTCATCCAAGGCGACTACAACGGCACCCTGCCGGTGACCGACGACCACACGCTCACGCGCTCAGCCGAGGATCTGGCACTGCAGAAGTCCGCCGATCTCTCGTCGCTGGCGCAGCTGCAGCTCACCGAGTGGACGCTGCGCCTGCGCACCTCGGAGTACCGGTACGCCACCGCAGTCACCGTGACCGACACCGTCCCCGACGGCCTCTGCCCGATCGGGAGCGCGAACTTCGCGAACACGCCATCGGGGTCAGACAGCGAGTGTGACCCGGTCGGTGGCCGCACGCCCAGCGCGCCCTACACCTCGGCCGTGGAGCAGAGCAACGGCTCCTACACGGTGACCTGGAACTCCAGCACCGATGCCGCGCTGGCGATGCTGCAGCCCAGCACCGTCCACACGATCAGCTTCCCGACCCGCACGCGCAGCAACTTCCAAGAGGCCTTCGCCGACGCCGGCCCGATCCTGGCCGGCGACACCGTCTCCAACACGGTCGCCACCAGCGGCACCGCGAACGTGATCTGCGCGCCGGGCGCCCCCGACTGCAGCGGCGCCGGTACCCCGATCGATCACGACGGCGCGCTCGCCACCGCGGTGGTCGACGCCTCCAGCGCAGGCCAGACCTCCACGCAGCCCACGATCGACAAGCGCGTGGCGACGACCTCGTCCAACTGCGCCGCCGACACCTACGGCAACACCGTGCCCAGCTACCGCCCAGGCGACCGGATCTGCTGGCAGCTGGGGATCACCTACCCCTCCGCGCTCGACACCCAAGGCGTGGTGCTGACGGACTTCCTGCCCGAGAACGTGCGCTACGACGCCACGCTCAACCTGGGTGCCGGCGAGATCATCACCCCCGCCGACACCATCCCGGGCACCACCCTCGACAACACCACGGCCATCACGCCGGGCGCGCCCGGCGGGCAGCTGCTGTGGACGCTCCCCTCCGGTGGCCTCGTGCCGCAGGCGCGCCGCTTCGAGCGGCAGATCGCGACGACGGTCAGCCTGGATCCGACCGACGCCAGCGGCGACATCATCGGCAACCTCTTCAAGACCGCCTCGCAGAACACCGCCGGCGTGAGCTACCCGCTGCGTGCCCAGCAGAACTTCGAGCTCGTGACGCCTGAGGTCAGCCTGCAGAAGCGGATCGTCGGACTCAACAGCGCCCCCGTCGGGCCGACCCAGAACCAAACCGTGAGCGGCGGCGACGTGGTCGACTTCCGGGTGACGGTCAACAACGCAGGTGCGGTCACCGCCGAGGACGTCGAAGTGTGGGACGTGCTCCCCACCGGCATCACCTGCGCGATGGTCACGTCGATCTCCGGTGGCGGCAGCTGCTCGGCCGGCACGATCCGCTGGGGCGCAAACCCGGCGCTGGGGCCGAACGTGCTCGCCGGTGGTAGCGCCACCCTGACCTACCAGGTGACCGTCCCCACCACGGTCGTCCCCTCGCAGGCGCTGACCAACACGGCGGGCGTCCGCGAGTTCTTCACGCCGACCAACCAGGGCGGCAGCTTCACCTACATCCCCCAGAACAACATCGACCCGACCCAGAACGCGTCGGCGAACGTGCCGCAGGCCCGCGACACCGCCACGATCACCGCGCGGGCGCTGGCGATCACCAAGGCGCGCACGTCGCCCGTCGACGGGCCCAACAACACGTCGGCCCGCGCCACCATCGGCGAGGTCCTGCACTACACGATCACCCTCACGGTGCCCCGTGGGGAGACGGTCAACGACCTCTCGATCGTCGACCCAGACGTCGGCACTCGCCAGCCGCTCGTGCTCTCCAGCACCACCGCCACGCTCAACGGCGGCGCGCTGCCGGGCGGGTTCACGATCTCCGAGGCCGGCGGCACACCGTCGTTGATCTTCCCCGCCACCTACACCTCCGGTGGCGCCGATGAGGTGTTCGTCCTGGAGTTCGACGTGACGGTCGCCGACGTGGCCGGCAACACGCGCGGCGGATCGAACCTGACCAACCGCGGGCGGGTGATCTACGACAACGCCCTGGGTGTACCCGTGAACCTCACGTCGTCGACGATCTCCACGGCGATCGTCGAACCGGTCATCGGCGTCACCAAAGCCGACGACACTGGTGGCACGCCGGTCGTCGGCGGTGACGAGGTCGTCTACACCCTCACGCTGGCCAACGGCGCGGCGGGCACGCCATCCTCACCGGCCGGCAACGGCACGATCTCGCCGGCGCACGACACCACGCTGATCGACACGGTGCCAGCAGGCCTGACGCCGCTCAACACGCTCGGCAACCCGATCGCCGATGGCGAGAGCACCACCAGCGGTGGCGTGTGGAACCTCGCGGCACGCACCCTCACGTTCAGCCCCGCGGCCCGGATCGAGGCGGGCACCACCGCCACGTTCACCTACACCGCGCGCGTGAACGATCCGGCGGTGGGCGGCGCCACGCTGCAGAACTCCGTGACGACCAGGACGACGAGCCTGGCGGGCACCGTAGCCGGGGAGCGCACGTCGACCAGCCCGACCAACACCGGCTACACGGCCACCGACACCAACACGCTCGTCGTGCAGCTCGCCACGATCACCAAGGGCGCCGACCGCACCACGCTGACCATCGGCGACACCGTGCTCTACCACCTCGACGTGGTCCTGCCGGCGAGCGTCGACTTCTACGACATGACGGTGCGCGACACGCTCCCGGACTCGATCGACTTCGATGCCTACTCGACGATCACCTGCAGCAGCGGCTGCCCACCCGAGACGCTGCCGACGGTTGGCCAGTACACGCCGGTCGTCAACGGCAATGGCACCACCACGATTGCGTGGGACCTGGGTGACCTGGGCCCCACGACGGTGCCGCGCACCATCCGGCTGCTCTACCGCGGGCACCTGCGCGCCACGCACCGAAACGGCGGCGCAAACGTGATCGCCGGTGAGACGTCGATCAACAGCGCGACGGTGGCCTCCAACCGCACCAACAAGAACGGCCCGTTCAACCCGTCGGTCATCCCACCGGCTGGCACCTTCGACGACACCGCTGGACCGGTCACGCACACGCTCACGGCCATCGAGCCGGCCGTCGAGATCGACAAGGAGATCTCGGTCAACGCCGGGCCCTACGTCGACGGACCGGTGACGGTCCAGGACGGCGACGCGCTGCGCTACCGGATCGTGGTGCGCAACACCGGCAATGCGCCGCTGCATGACGTGACCGTGCGCGATACCCCCGACGTCGAGCTCACGGGGATCACGCTGACCACGAACTCCGGTTTGAACGTCGACGGGTGGACCGCCCTGAACCCAGCGATGGAATGGCTCGTGCCCGGCCCGATCGCGCCCGGTGGCACCGTCACCCTGGGCTACGACGCCAGCCTCATTGCGATCACCTCGCTCAGCGACGGACAGCTCATCGACAACACCGCGACCGCGCCCACGGCGTATGGCGTTCCGGCGGCCCAGCGACTGACCGACGGGTTCGTCTACCGCTCCTACTCGGCCACACCGGACTCGGTGCAGGCCGCGCTGGACTCGCCCACGATCACGCTGGTGAAGACCACCGGCGCGGTGGGCAACCCCGACTCGGCACCGGTGCAGGTGGGGCAAGCGTTCACCTGGCGCGTGGTCGTGACCAACACGGCAACCACGGCCGGGGCGACGAGCCTCTCGGTGACGGACACGCTGCCGCGTGACTGGGACTACATCGCCGGCTCGGCGACGTTCTCCACCGGCGGCGCGCTGGAGCCGACGGTCACCCCGAATGCCGCCGGCGACCAGCTGAGCTGGAGCACGTCGATCGCGCTGGCCGCTGGGGCTTCGACCACGCTCACGTTCCAGGCCCGCCCCACCCTCGCCGCAGCGACCTCGATCGGGACCGGCGCCGGGAGCCCGCACGTGAACTCCGCATCGGCGGCAGTGCGCAACGTGGCCGGGAACCCGGCCGACGCGGGCGGCCCGTTCACCGCCGGGCCCGATACCGCGTCGGCCATTCTGGCGATCCCCACGCTCACGATCGCCAAGACGCCCGACGGCGGCTCGGCCGTCGCCGGGCAGACGACGAACTTCACGATCCGCGTGCGCAACACCGCGGCCGTCGCGGCGACCGATGTGGTGGTCACCGACACCTTCCCGTCGGGCACGACCTACACCGCCGGCTCGGCAACGGCGGCGCCGTCGACTGGGTTCTCGGAGACCGCCGCTGGCGCGTCGTCGGCCAGCTGGACCATCGCCTCGCTGGCCGCGGGCGCGCAGGTCGACATCACCGTCCCGCTGCTGGTCAGCGCGTCGACGCCTACAGGGACGAACCTCGTGAACGGCTCCAGCGCCGTGGCGAACGAGACGCCCACGCCGGTGACGGACCCCGGCGACGTGACGACCACGGCGAGCGCGGATCTCGTGGCCAGCAAGCTCGCCACGCCGAACCCAGCGACTGCCGGCCAGACGCTGATCTACACGCTCGGCGTGCAGAACCTCGGGCCGTCTGACGCCCAGAACGTGGAGCTGACCGACACCCTGCCCGCGACGGTGAGCTTCCAGAGCGCATCGCCGGGTTGCACGGAGGCCGCCGGCGTGGTCACCTGCTCGATCGGCACGCTCGCCAATGGCGCGACCGCCACGCGGACGATCACCGTCCTCGTCGACGCCGGTACCACCACCAACGCCGACAACTCCGTGGTGGCGTCGTCGACCACCCCGGACCCCGACCTGCCCAACAACACGGCTGGCACGACCGTGCCGGTGGGGACCGACTACGACCTGTCGATCGTGAAGACGACCACCACGCCGAGCATCCTCAACGGCGCGCAGGGGCAGTTCCGCCTGGCAATCGCCAATGCCGGGCCGTCGACGGCCACGGCCGTCACGGTGACCGACACGCTCCCGGCCGGCCTGGACTACGTGTCGGATGACCGCGGCTGCGCGGTGGCCGGGTCGACCCTTACATGCGTGCTTGGGACCATGGCTCCCGCGGACGCGCAGTTCATCAACGTGGTCGTCCGCGGGACCGCCGTCGGTACCCACACGAACGTGTCGACGGTCGCGGCCGCTGGCAGCGGCACCGCCGACCGCGACCCGCTGAACAACACGTCCGAGGCTGACATCACCGTCACGCCGTCGGCCGACCTGGAGATCGAGAAGACCGCCCCGGCGACGGTGACGGCGGGCGGGACGCTCCCCTACACGCTGGAGGTGACCAACAACGGCCCCAACGACGCGACCGGCGTGGTCATCGACGACACGCTCCCGGCCGGCACCACCCTGGAGTCCGCCGATCCCGGCTGCGCGTCGCTGGGTGGCACGCCCATCGTGGTGCGGTGCACCGTCGGTGATCTGGCCGTCGGCGCGAGCGCGACCCGCACGATCACCGTGCGGGTGCCGGTCTCCCTGGGCGCCACCGCGATCACCAACAGCGCCGTGGTGCGCGGCAACGAGGGCGATCTCGTGCCGCCGAACGACACCGACACCGCCATCACGCAGGTGGGCCCCGCAGCCGACCTGGCGATCACCAAGACGGGCCCCGCGACGGTCGGCGCCGGTGGCACCCTCACGTGGACCATGGTGGTGACCAACAAGGGCCCGTCGGCGGCGACCAACGTGACCGTGTCGGATCCGATCCCGGCTGGCACGAGCTACCTGGGTTCGGCCACCTCGATGGGCACGTGTGCGCCCTCGGCCGACGCCTCCACGCTGGCCTGCGAGCTGGGGACCCTGGCGGTGGGCGACGCGGTGCAGATCACGCTCACCACGAACGTGCCCGAGTCGCTCGGCGGCCAGACGGTGACCAACCGCGCCACCGTGACGGGCACCGAGCCGGATCCGACTCCGACCGACAACGAGGCCTCAGCCACGACCACGATCTCGGTCAAGCCGGCCGACACGGCGCAGCTGTCGATCACCAAGACCGCCAACGGACCGGCGCGCGTCGGACTCCCGTTGACCTACACGATCACGGTGACCAACAACGGTCCTGCAGATGCTCCCCAGACCGTCGTCACCGACGCGCTGCGCGGCTCCGTGGAGTTCCGCTCGGCCACTCCCGAGCAGGGCACGTGCACCGAAGCGGCCGGCACGCTGACCTGCGACCTGGGCCTCGTGAAGAACGGCCAGACCGTGCGCATCAGCGTGACCGTGATGGTGCTGGCGGCCGGCACGCTGCCCAACACCGCCACGGTCAGCTCGCCGCAGGCCGACCGCGTCGACACCAACAACGTGGCCGGCGCGACCGTGCAGGCCACCCAGGGCCCGACCCGGCTGGCGCTGCGCAAGTGGCTCGTGCAGCCGCGGATGATCGCGGGCCGCAAGGTGTCCTACCGGGTGGAGGTGCGCAACACGGGCCGTGAAGTCGCGACCAACGTGGAAGTCTGCGACACCCTCCCCCGCGCGCTGACGCTGCGCACGGCTGGCAACGGCACGATCCGCCGCGGCAAGCTGTGCTTCGACATCGAGCGCCTGGGGATCGGTCGCAAGCGCGTGTTCATCGTGAAGGCCACGGTCAGCTCGACCACGCGCAGCACGCTCATCCGCAACCGGGCGAGCGCTCGGGCCGACAACGCGGGCACCGTCACGACCACGCACGATGAGCCGCTCGTGCGGGTGCGTTCGGAGAGGACGGCGGGTGTCACCGGCTAGCCGGTCGCGCGCGAGCGCGGCGCGGTGGGTCGCGGCCGTAGCGGCGGTCGCCGCGCTTTCGCTCGGCGCCGCTGGTGCTGCCCGTGGGCAGGACGCAGGGCAGACCGCCTCTGCTGGGCCGACCACGCCGGCCGAGCAGGCCACGCCGGCTGGGCCGACCGCGTCGACGGCGTGGGTGGCCCGGATCGTCCTGCCGGTGACCGCGTGGGCGGCGCCGAGGATGTCGTCGACGAATCTCGGGGTCGTCGAGCCGCTGTCTCCGTGGGGCGGAACCAACCGGCTGCTGGTGCTCGACCGTCGCGAGGTCGGCGAGCAGGACTGGCTCCTGGTGCGTCTGCCGGGCAGGCCAAACGCCCGGCAGGGATGGGTCCAGGCAGACGCCGTCGACGCGTTCCCGAATCGTTGGCGGATCGAGGTCTCGCGCGCGGCGCGCACGCTCACCGTGTGGCACGCGGGCGCCGTCGTGCGCCGCGTGCGCGTGGTCGTCGGGAAGGCCAAGACCCCCACGCCCGGCGGCACGTTTGCGATCGCCGATCTGCTGCGCCAGCCCGACAGCTCCGGGTTCGCCGGATCGTGGGTATTGCCGCTGACCGCGCACTCCAACGTGCTGGAGCATTTCGACGGCGGTGACGGGCAAGTCGCTCTGCACGGCCGGGGCGGCGCCAGCCTCAAGGATCCCCTCGGCTCGGCGCGCTCCCACGGCTGCATTCGCCTCGCCAACGCCGACATCGCGTGGATCGCCGAGCGCATGGGAGCCGGAACGATGGTGCGCGTACGCTGAGGGCGTGATCGTTCCCGACGCCACCCTGCAGCGCATCGCCGACGCCACCGCCCGTGCTCAAGGGGGCGACCCCGAGGGAGCGTGCGCCGACCTCGAAGCCCTGTGGGAGCAGCTCGGGCCCGGCGGTGATCCACTGCACCGCTGCGCCGCCGCGCACGCCCTGGCGGAGCTGCAAGACGAGGCCGACGACGAGCTGCGCTGGGACCTGCGCGCCCTCGACGCCTACGGGCTCATCACCGACGAGCGCGCCACCGAGGCCGGCGTGGCCGGCCCGGTCTACGGCTTTGAACCCTCGCTGCACCTGAGCATCGCCGACGCCTACCGCCGCCTCGGCGAGCCGTGGGACGCCCGCGATCACCTCGAGCTCGGCTGGGCCGCGGTGGAGTCCCTGGGCGACGACCCCTACGGCCGAATGATCCGCGCCGGGCTCGACCGACTGCGCTCGCAGCTGGATGCCGAGGAAGGGCGCGGCTGAGGGAGCCACGCCCAGGCTTGCCGTTATGGCGCCGGTGCCTGGCGTCGCGGAAGAACGAGGATCGCCATCAGCGCGCCGGCGGTCATGACGGCCGCGCCAATGCCGAGGGTGACGCCCAGCCCGCTGACGAAGGCGTTCTGGGCAGCGAGCAGGAGCTGCGCGCCCGCCTCACCACCCACACGCACAGCTGCCTCGGCGGCGGCCGGAAGTCCCTCGCGGGCCGCCTCGCTCGCGGCTCCCGAGACGTCGAGGTCGGCGCGGTAGGCACTCGCGGCGACGGACCCGAGGATGGCCACGCCCAGCCCACCGCCAAGCTCGAAGGCAGTCTCTTGAACAGCCGCGGCGCCGCCCGCCCGCTCAGGGGGCGCCGCGGCCATGATCGCTGCCGAGCCGGCGGTCGCCGCCAGGCCCGCACCTGCGCCGATCGCCGCAAGCGCGACTCCGACCACGGCGTAGC
>JAEMRF010000382.1 GCA_016463515.1 Solirubrobacteraceae bacterium
GCCAGGTCGGCACCGAGCAGCTCTACTACCTCGTCGGTTCGCGCAACCTCGACGGTGGCCTGATGTGCACCGCCTCGCACAACCCCAAGGCCTACACCGGCGCCAAGCTCGTCGGCGAGGGCGCCCTGGCGCTCAGCGGCGACTCCGGGATCCAAGAGGTCCGCAAGTACGCACAGTCCGACCTACCCGCCCCGGATCCGGCCGTCGCAGGTTCCGTCGAATCCGTCGACATCCACGCTGAGTTCCGCGTCGCCGCACTGGAATTCGTCGACGCCAGCAAGATCAGCCGCTCCATCAAGATCGTCGCCGACGGCGGAAACGGCATGGCCGGCGAGATGGTCGGACCGATCTTCGACGAGCTCGGCGTCAACGTCTCTGCCCACTACTGGGTGCCCAATGGCGAGTTCCCGGACCACGAGCCCAACCCGCTGCTGCCCGAGAACCGCCAGTTCATCATGGACAAGGTCGTCGAAGAGGGCGCCGACCTCGGCATCGCGTGGGACGGCGACGCCGACCGCTGCTTCTTCATCGACGACCTCGGCAACTTTGTCGACGGCGACTTCCTGACCGCCCTGCTGGCCGAGTCGATCCTCGCCAAGAACCCCGGCGCCGACATCCTCTACGACGCCCGCGCCAGCCGCGCCGTCCCAGACATCGTCCTCGCGGCCGGCGGCGTGCCGCACATCAACCGCGTGGGGCACGCGTTCTTCAAGGGCCGCATGCGCTCCGAAGGCGGCCTGTTCGGCGGAGAGGTGTCGGGCCACTACTACTTCCGCGACTTCTACTGCGCGGACTCCGGCACCATTCCGGCGCTGCTCATCCTCGAGCTGCTCTCTGAGAAGGGGCAGAAGCTCAGTGAGTTGCTCGCGCCCATGCGCTCCAAGTACTTCATCTCCGGCGAGATCAACTCCGAAGTCGACGATGCCGACGCCAAGATCGCTGCGATCGAAGCCAAGTACGCGGACGCCACGATCACCTATGTCGACGGCGTTTCCATCGACTACGAGGACTGGCACTTCAACGTGCGCAAGTCCAACACCGAACCGCTGCTGCGCCTGACGCTGGAGTCGCTCGTGTCTGAGGCCGACATGCAGGCCAAGCGCGACGAGGTCCTCGGGCTCATCCGCGGCTGACCCTCGCCCTGCGACTGCGGTCGCCCCGGGACGTCACCAGCAAGGTCGGGCGCGCAGATACCGAACGCGCGTCCGGCGACTGAGCGGCCAGCCTTCACGGTCGGTAGCGTGAGCCCGGCATGCCGGACCACAGCGAACGCGCCCTCGCCACCCACGCCGCCGACGCCGGCGCGCTGCCGGAGGGCATCCACCGCATCGCCCTCCCCACGCCGTTCCCGATCGGCCGGGTCAATCTCTACCTGCTCGAGGGCGATCCGCTCACGCTGGTCGACACCGGGGTCAACACCGGAACCTCCCTCGACACGCTCGAGCAGGTCCTCGCGGGTCTCGGCCACCGACTGGAGGACATCGAGCAGATCCTGCTCACCCACGAGCATGTCGACCACGTCGGGCTGTCGACGGTCATCGCCCACCGGGCCGATTGCCCGGTCGCGGCGTACGCCCCACTCCAAGCGCTGTTTGACCCCGATCAGGACCAGGGCCAGATCACGGGCGCCCGCATGGGCTGGGGTATGGCGCAGCTCGAGCGCAACGGCTACCCGCATGAGCTCACGGTCGGATCCCTTCCCGCGTTTCACCTGATGATGGCGCTGGGCTCGCGGCCGGTGATCGATCTGCCGCTCCGCCATGGCGACACGGTGCGCGCCGGCGGGCGGGATTGGGAGGTGCGGCACCGCCCCGGACACTCCCCATCAGACGTGCTCTTCGTGGACCCGTCCTCCGGCACCGCTCTCGCCGGAGACCACGTCCTGAGCGGGACGAGCTCCAACCCGATCCTGGCTCCGCCACTGGAGGTGCTCGTCCCCGACGAGACCACCGACCGGCTGCCCTCGCTGCAGCTCTTCGTGAAGTCGATGCAGCAGACGGCCGCAGACGACCTTCTCCTCCTGCTGCCCGGCCACGGACCGCTCGTGGGTCCACCCGGAGAGCTCATCGCAGAGCGCCTGGCGTTCCACGACAAGCGGGCAGAGAAGTTCTTGGAGATGCTCGACGCCAGCGAGCCTCAGACGACGTACGCGCTGGCCACGCGCATGTGGAAGAGCGTGGTGCTCACGCAGCCCTCGCTCACCCACTCCGAGGTGATCGGCCACCTCGACCTGTTGATCGCCGACGAGCGCGCCCGCGAGGTTCCCCTCGCGGACGGCGTCGTCGGCTTCATCGCCACGTAAGCCGTTGCGGGGCCTGGGCCCCGCGCAGCGTCCGTCAGGCGGTCGGCGTCGGCCGAGGCACGCCGGCCGGGCTCCCGGGCGTCAGCTGACCGTCCATGATCGGATCGGAGTCCGGGATGGCCTCAACGCCGTTGACCTGCAGGGCCTGGCCACGCTTGGACTTGGCCTTGGCGACCGTCGGGCAGTTGGTCTTGGGCTTGCGGATGCCGTGCACGACGATGCCGCGAGCACCATTGAGGCAGTTCACCCGCGGCGCAGGGCCATTGGCAAACGATTCCACGTAGGCAGAGCCGCCGCGGATGTTGATGGTGTTGTTGCCCTTGCCCTGCAGGCGGATGGTGTTGCTGCCCGAGCCGACGTTGATCGTGTTGTGCCACGCACCGCCGCGAACGAAGTTGCGCCCATCGCCGAGGTTGATGATGTTGGTGCCGCGACCGCCAAACACGATGTTGTTGCCGTTGCCGGCGTTGATCCGGGTCGTCTTGGACTTGGCGGCCTCGCCGCCAGTGGACTGCACCCAGTCGGCCCAGAGCACGTTGTCGCCGCCTTTGCCGTCGATGAAGCCGCCCCCGTGACCGCCGTAGAGCTTGTCGCGGCCGTCATCGCCGATCAGGTTGAACGACTCCCACTCGCTGGCACGAACGGACTGCACAGGCCGCGGGCCGGTGAAGGTGCTCACGTTCGGGCAGTTCTTGATCTTGTCCTCAGCGACGAC
>JAEMRF010000383.1 GCA_016463515.1 Solirubrobacteraceae bacterium
TGGTTTCCGGGGTGCTGCAGCGCGCTCTCACGCATCGGCTCGGAACTACTTCTTCCGACGACCACAGGAGCGCGCACGCATGTTCAGTCCACTGACCGGTCGACGGGTCCTTGTCACGGGCGGCACCCGCGGGATCGGCAAGGGCATCGCCGCCACGTTCGCGCAGGCTGGGTGTGCCGTCGTCATCACTGGGCGCGACCCGGCCGTGGGCGCCGCAGCTTCCGCGGAACTCGGCGAGATCGCGGCGGCTGCCGGTGGATCCGTCACGTTCATCGCTGGCGACCTCGCAGACTCGGCTGACTGCGAGGCGATCGTCGAAACGGCGGTCGACACCCTCGGCGGACTCGACGTGCTCTGCGCCAACGCCGGGATCTTCCCGCAGGCCGCGCTCGTCGATCTGACCGCCGCCGACATCGACCACATCTTCAACGTGAACGTGCGCAGCATGATGCTGGTGATCACCGCGGCGATCCCGGCCCTCACGGAGAGCGGACGCGGGCGCGTGATCATCACGTCGTCGATCACCGGGCCGTTCACGGGCTACCCCGGCTGGGCGCACTACGGCGCCACCAAGGCCGCGCAGCTCGGCTACATGCGCACCGCCGCGATCGAGCTGGCGCCGCGCGGGATCACGGTCAACGCGGTCTTGCCGGGCAACATCCTCACCGAGGGCCTAGCCGACATGGGCGAGGACTACCTCGCCGGCATGGCGGCTTCGATCCCTCACGCCAAACTCGGTACCCCGGCCGACATCGGCGCCGTTGCGCTCTTCTTCGCCACCGACGAAGCCAGCTACGTGACCGGCCAATCGGTCGCCGTCGACGGCGGCCAGATCCTGCCCGAATCGCCACAAGCCCTCGACGAGCTGACCGAGGCGGCGTCGTGACCCTCGACTTCGGCTTCGCGAGCTTCGCCGACAAGCGCGACCTGCTCGACCGCTCCGCCGCCGCCTGGAACGCCGACAAGACCGGCTTCTGGGAGCGGATGGGCGTGCCGATCGTGATCGGCGAGCGGTCCGGCTATGAGCTCGTCGACGTCGACGGCCACCGCCTGATCGACGTGCACCTCAACGGCGGCACCTACAACCTGGGCCACCGCAACCCCGAACTGGTCGAGGTCCTCAAGGACGCCCTGGACCACTTCGACATGGGCAACCACCACTTCGCCAGCCCGGCCCGCACGGCGCTGGCCGAGCGCCTGGTCGAGCTGACCGGCCCGCAGATGCGCCGCGTGGCCTTCGGCACCAGCGGCTCGGAGGCGATCGACCTGGCGATCAAGGTCGCCCGCCGCGCAACCGGCCGGCGCAAGATCGTGTCGATCGTGAAGGCCTACCACGGCCACAGTGGCCTGGCCGTCGCCACCGGCGACGCGCGCTACTCGGTGCCGTTCCTCTCCGACCGCCCGGACGAGTTCGTCCAGGTGCCGTTCAACGATCTACCGGCGATGGAGGAGGCACTCGCCGGCGCCGACGTGGCCGGCGTGCTCATGGAGACGATCCCCGCCACCTACGGGTTCCCGCTCCCGGCGCCCGGCTACCTCGCCGCGGTCGCCGAGCTTGCCCACGAGAGCGGCGCCCTCTACATCGCCGACGAGGTGCAGACCGGCCTTGGCCGCACCGGCGTGCTGTGGGGCATCAGCAAGACGGACGTCGTGCCCGATGTGCTCGTAACCGCCAAGGGGCTGGGCGGCGGCCTCTATCCGATCAGCGCGGTGGTCATGAACGAGCCGACCTCGCGGTGGCTGGACGAGGACGGCTTCTCGCACATGTCGACCGCTGGTGGCGCCGAGCTGGGCTCCATCGCCGCGCTCGGCGTGCTGGAGATCACGACCCGCCCGCAGGTGCAGGAGCAGGTCCACGCCCTGTCGATCCAGTTCGACGTCGGCCTGAGCCAGCTGCGCGCCCGCCACGAGGGTTGGTTCACCGGCATCCGTCAGGACGGCCTCGTGATCGGCCTGGAGCTTGCCGACCCCCAGGGCGCGATGCACCTCACGCGCGCGCTCTACGCCGAAGGCGTCTGGGCGATCTTCTCCAGCCTGGACCCGAGCGTGCTGCAGTTCAAGCCGGGCCTGTTGCTGGAGCCCGAACAGGTCGACGAGATCCTGCATCGACTCGACCGCGCCCTGGCCGTCGCCCAAGCGGCGGCGGCGAGCGGCACGGCGACGGTGCCCTCGATCCATCCCCACGGCGAGCCCGCGGAGGTTGCGGCATGAGCACGGTCATCGGCAGTTTCGTCGAGGAGAGCCTCGAGATCGCGCGGCGCGCGATTCACCAATACGACTTCTCCCCGCAGGCCACGCTCGACGTGGTCAACCTCTCCGAGAACGTCACCTTCCGCATCGAGGATCCTGCCACTGGCGAGGTCGCCGCGATGCGCCTGCACCGCACCGATTACCACACGGTCACGCAGATCAAGAGCGAGCTGCTGTGGCTGGATGCCCTCGCCAGCAGTCGGTGCGTCGAGGTGCCACCGCCCTTCCCGACGCTCACCGGCGAGCGCGTGGCCCGGATCGACACGCTCGATGGCGACCGGCTCGTGACCGTCGCCGGCTGGCTGGATGGCGCCATGCCCGACGAGAATTCTGCCGACCTGCCCGCGGCCTTCGAGATGCTCGGCGCCGCCACGGCCAAGCTCCACGACCACGCCCAAAGCTGGACGCTGCCACCCGGCTTCTGCCGCCGCCCGTGGGGCGTTGAGCAGCTGCTTGGCAGCCGGCCCACCTTCGGTCCGTGGCGGGAGGGACTCGGGCTCGGCCCAGAAGAGCTCGCCATCCTCGAAGCCACCGAAGCAGCCATCCGCTCGGACCTGGCGAGCTTCGACCAGGGGCCCGGCACCTACGGCCTGGTCCACGCCGATCTGCGCCTGGCCAACCTGCTGCTCGACGACCGGGACGGCCGCGAGATCGTGCGCGTCATCGACTTCGACGATTGCGGCCCCAGCTGGTTCATGTACGACTTCGGGTCGGCCGTGTCGTTCATGGAGCA
>JAEMRF010000384.1 GCA_016463515.1 Solirubrobacteraceae bacterium
TCTACATCGACGGCCGCGACGACGAGATGATCGTGTCGGGCGGCGAGAACGTGTTTCCCGCCGAGGTCGAAGCGCTGCTGGTCTCGCACCCATCGGTGCTGGAGTCGGCCGTCATCGGCGTGGAGGACGAGGAGTTCGGCCAGCGGCTGCGGGCCTACATCGTGGCCTCAGGCGAGCCGGTCACCCAGGAGGAGCTCCAGGCGTTCGTGCGCAACAACCTCGCCCGCTACAAGGTGCCGCGCGAGGTGATCTTCCTGGACGAGATCCCCCGCAACCAGATGGGCAAGATCCTCAAACGCGAGCTCGCGACCAAGACGGTCTCGTAGCGGCCCTGGAAGACTCTTCGGCATGACCGAACCCCAGCACGCCGCCCTGGACTCCGCCCTTGCCGAAGCGGCGATCGCCTGCGCATCCAAGGCCAAGGAAGCGGCCGACACCGGTGGCCACGGCGTGACCGCCGAAGTCTGGGCCTGCGCTGCCGCGCAGCTGGCGTTTGCCGCAAAGGGCATCGCCACGCCACTTCCCGCACGCCCCGGCAAATAGCGGGACCCGGCCGGCGGCCAAGGCGACGCTTGGACCGAGGCGGCGCCCGCGACGGCTACGTCGAAATGGTCCAGCCGGCGACGTCGATCAGGAAGTACGCGAGGACCAGCGCACCGAGGTAGAACGTCGACACGGCAAACGCCGCCCCCACGCGCTGTGGCCACGCAGACCGCCCTACGGCCATGAAGGCAAAGCAGGCCGCCCACCCGAGCGCAGCCTCGGCGGGCAGCACGTAGAGCGCGACGCCCGCGACCTGCGTCGTGCCGGCGGCTGGCTCCCAGAGCTGCAGGAACGGCGCAGACAGTTCGCTACCCAGGAACACCAGCAGCGCGAGCCAAGCGGCGCGCACAGGTGAGGGGCCAGCGAGGACGAGGGTGATGAAGAGCGGCGGGACCCACATGCCAGCCATCGCCAGCGGGATCGCATCGTCGAGCCGCAGGCCACCGACGTCTGGGAAGACGAGCGTGCCGACCTGCGCGGCGAGCACCCAGTCGGGCAGGACCTGAAAGACCGACACGGGCAACAGGAACCCCCAGAGCGCAAACCAATCGTCACGGTCGGTCGCGCGTGCCAGGAGCGGCAAGCCCACGTTGTAGACGAGCACCAGTGCCACGACCGCCCATCCCTTGGCCGGTGCGTCGAGCGCCGCAACGACGCCGATCAGCGCAAAGAACGCAGCGTGAAAGGCCACGAGCGCCCGCACATCGGAGCGGCCCAGGCTCAGCCGCCGGCCGGCAAGGCTGTCGAGTTCGGGTGTCAGCGAGTCCGCCAGGTCCTCGGCCTCGCGCGTCGCCGTTGCCGCGCGCGGTGTCATTGCGCCACGATCCGGCCGTAGTCGATGCCACCGTGGCGGTGCGTCGGGCGGATCGGCCACTGGCGGCGGTGGCTGGTGAGCTCCGAGGACGGCAGCACCTGCAGCCACTGCGGCGCCGACGGGCACGGATCGGCCAGGGTCTTCTCGAGCACCATGGAGTCGTACTGGTCTTGCACGTCCTCGAGCGTGTTGGCGTTCGGCACGATCTCCCGCTGGTAGAAGCGCGCGTAGTGGCGCATCCCAGGGATCTTCGACTGCTCCGGCTGCCAGTTGTCGAGCGAGACGCCGTTCTCCGAACTCACCCACACGCCGTCTGGTGTGTTGAGCACCAGCGAGTGGTTGCCGTCGGTGTGGCCGGGCGTCCACACGATCGCCACGCCGATGCCGAGCTCAACCGAGCCCTGCAGCCGCACGAGCTGCTCGAGCCGCGTGTGCTCGAGGGCGCCGGGCACGTACCAGGCCCATTGCATGGGGTGCAGATCCTCCAGGGTGGCGACTTCGCGGTCTTGCGCAAGCACCTGCGCCCGTGGGAAGAGGGGCTCGCACGGAGCGCGCTCACCGGGGATCGGCTGCGTCGTGCCGAGGATCATCCGCAGGTCCTGCACGTGCAGGTGGTCAAAGCTCGCGAAGTCCACGTCGGCGGGTTTGAGGCCGCACTCGGCCAGCGCACTATCGGTGTCGTTGGTGAACTCCGTCAGCACGCGATCGGTGAGCCAGCGGCCGCCGGGCAGTCGATCGATGCGCGCGCCCGTCTGCGCGAAGAAGGGTGCTTTCGCCGACCCCTCCGGCACGGTCGGCTCCCACACCAGCGTGCGCAGGCTGCCACCGAAGTCTTCGTACTGGACCACGATCATGCGGTTCGTGATCGAGATGTAGGGCGCGCTGGGCACCCGCACGGCGCCATGGAACGCAAACGTCGACGGGTACGGCGCAGTCACGAGATCCAGGCTGCGCGCCGCGCGCACCATCCCCTGGGCCTTGAACCGCGTTTTGAACGCCTGCCCCGCCTCGATCACGGCCGCCAGGCGCTGCCCGCGGGGCCATACCTCGCGGGCTGCGTCGAGCTCGGGAATCGGGCGCAGCTCGGCGGCGGGCGCCGGCGCCGGCGCAGCGGTCGCAGGCGTGGGTTTGGCGTTGGGACTCATGAGAGAACTCCTGGGTCGAGGGGCGCGGCAGTCACTGGATCAGCCCCTGCTCGCGGAGCCAGCGCTCGGTGCGGCGCATGCCTTCGGCAAGGTCGACCTGCGGCTCGTAGCCGAGCATCTCGCGGGCCTTTTGAATCGAGTAGGTGCCGGGCCGAGCGAGGTACCGCATCGACGTGGCGTTGATCTCGTTGCGCCTGCCGGTGAGGCGGTTGACGGCGTCCGCGAGGGTTGCGAGGGCCACGCCAAGACCGGTCGGGACGCCGACCGGGCCGCGGCGCCCTGCGAAGCGGAACAGGTGACCGAAGTACTCGCGGCTGGTGACCCCCTGCGCCCCACTGATCGTGAATACCTGCCCGGCTGCGGCCGGATGTGAGACCGCCAGCAGCAGCCCCTGCACGAGATCGTCGACGTAGACCGGGCTGTGGATGCCCCGCCCCATCGCGGGCAGCAGGAACTG
>JAEMRF010000385.1 GCA_016463515.1 Solirubrobacteraceae bacterium
CGGCTATCTCGAGTACCTGATCGAGCCGTGCCTGGGCGTGAGCCCCTGCTCGGGATCCTTCACGGGCACGGGCCCGTCCGACCTCACCGTGGGGGCAGACGGCGCCGTCTGGTTCACCAACCAGGTCAACAACTCCATCGGCAAGCTCGATCCCGCTGCGCTGACATTCACCAGCTACGCCGTCTCGAGCTTCGGCCCGGGGCTCACCGCAGGGCGACCCTTCGCGATTCGCGCCGCTCCGGACGGCTCAATCTGGGTTGCGGAGTTCGGAGGCCCCAGCAATCCCTCGGCCAACGCGATCATCAAGATCACGCCAGGCGTGAGCACCACCACGGCCACGGTCTACAAGACGGGCAGTGCCGGTCCGCTGGCGGTCGAACCGACCGCGGGCGGCGACGTGTACTACCTGCTGAATACGACGTCGCCCCCAGGTCAGCTTGGGCGCCTGAGCGGCGCCGTGACGGTCCCCGGCGGCGGGACGCCTGGCGGCAATCCCCCGGAAGCTCCACCCACGCCGGGCGCGCCCACCCCGGGCGTCACGACGCCTATTTCGCAACCGATCGTGACCCCCGTGGAGATCAAGCCGGCATCGGTCGGCCGAGCCAGGATCAGTCCTCCCAGCGGCGACACCGTGCGCATCACGCAGATCTGCGTCGGTCCCCCGCAGGACAAGTGCAGCCTCGTCTACCTGCTCGACACCAACGAGTACGTCGCCGGGTTCCCGGGCACCAAAGAGTCGCTCTCCCTCGCCGTGCAGAAGAAGCCCAAGAAGCCCAAGAGCGTGGAACTCGGCCGCACCGAAGTGGTGCTCAGCGGCGGGCAGACGGCCGACGTGAAGGTCCGCCTGAGCAAGAAGGCCCGCACGCTGCTGAAGAAGCGCAAGACGCTGAAGGTGACCCTCCGGATCATGGAAAAGCAGCCTGACGGCACGCTGAAGAAGATCAGCTCCAAGAAGCTCACCTTCAAGGTCAAGTCGGCCAAGAAGAAGTAGCCCGGCGGCCAAGCCGCCCGGCGCTTATTTCAGCGTCACCGTGATGGTGGTCGTGGTCCCGGCCACGGTCACCGTGAGCTTGGCCTTCTTCTTCTTGAGCTTCTTGGCGGCCTTCTTGCCCGCTGCGGTGGACCTGAGCTTGACCTTCGCCCCGGTTCCCGCAGTGAGTTTCGCCTTGCCGGTAGCGATCGTGATCGGCTTCTTGCCCTTGGCCCCGATGCTCGTGGGATCGACGGTGAGCGTGAACGACGCTGCGCCCGAGACGGCTGGCATGGCCTGAACGGTTGCGCCCTTCTTGCCGGCCAGCGACGAGAGTTTGAGGCTCGTGACCCCAGAGAACGTGACGGCTGGCCCAGCGGGCTGACCCGTGCCGCCCGTACTGCCAGTGCCACCCGTGCCGCCAGTCGGGCTGGTCCCGCCAGTGCCGCCTCCACCCGCGCCGCCAGCGCCACCTGTGCCGCCGACGGTCCCTGATCCGGCGAGACCGCCACCACCACCGCTGCCCGGCGGCGTGCGCGCGGCCAAGATCGCGGCGACGTTGATGGGACCCAGCGACGGGTCCTTCCCGGTGGGTGAGATCGTGACCGCGGGGCGCGTCAGTGTGCAGGTGGCGGCTCCGCCGAAGTCCGGCACGCCCCCTACCTTCACGCCGCCCTCGTCGGACCAGGCGACGGTCGAAGCGTCGGTCGAGAGGCTCGGGTTGGTGGCCTGCCCGGTGCGGGGGAGCATGCATTGCCCCGCCTCGATGATCGCACCGCCCAGGCTCGCTGCGCGGATCATCCGGACTTGCTGGTCGGTGGTCGTGGTCGCACCGCCAGCGTAGTAGGCCAGCTCGATCGCGATGACGGTGCCAGTGCCCGCCACATCGGTCCGATGCACGTCTGGATCGCCAGCTTCGTCTGCTGTGTCGATCCAAGGCGTGAACGTCTCCGTGCCCGTGCCGCCGGGGTCCTGCACGCTGATGTAGCGCTGGTCCGGTGTGCCCACGATGCGCTCGCCCACGAGGGTGGGCCAACGCGCCGCGTCGTTGGAGTAGATCAGTACCGGCGCTGCACGAGTTGCAGACGGCAACAGGTGGTAGCCCTGGGTCAGCGTGCCGACGGGGAAGCCGTATACGTAGTTCGAGTAGCCGTACACGAGCAGTCCGGCGTCGGGCGTGATCTCCAGGCTGAGTGGGTGCGCGTTCAGGCCGCCGTTGGACTTGCTGACCAAGGGACCGAAATCTTTGACCGTGCCGTCTGGGTTCCAGATGGTGAACGACGACAGGTTCGCGATCTTGTTGGCCTCCAGCCGAATCCCGATGACGTGGCCGCCGTCGGACTGGGCGACCTCGCGCCAGTCGTTCTCGCCTGCGCTGAGTCGCACCTTCTGGGTGCCGTCCAGCGACGAGACCCAGATCTCGTTGCCGTCGACGTAGGCCACGCCGGCGCCATGGGCAGCTGCCGGGGCCGCGAACGCAGTGAGGGCAACAGCGGCAGCTACGGTGCGCAGCCGCCAGACGGGAGAGCGCATACGTGCCAGGCTACTCCTCGACGGTCACCCATGGGCAACGCTGGCCGCTTGGCGCTCAAGGCCTACGTGCTGATCGCCGGCCGAGGAGCAGGCTCGGCCGGCCGAGTCAGCAGCATGGCTGCCGCTTCCGTCCGTGACTTCACGTTCAGCTTGCGAAACGCATGCTCGAGGTGTTTCTGGATCGTGCGCACGCTGAGACCGAGCGCCTGCGCAATGTCCTGGTTGGAGCGCCCGGCGATGACACCCTCGAGCACTTCGGCCTCGCGGCGCGTGAGGCCGAAGGTCTCGCGGGCTGCGTCGCCGAGCGGGAGGGCTGCGGGTGCGACCTGCCGACGCAGGCGGTCGAAGGCCACCACGCTGCGAAAGGTCTGGATCAAGAACGGCCGGGCGGCGTTCAGCAGCTCGCACTCCTCGCTGCTGAAGTCCTCGTGCTTGCGGCTGAGTGCCACGC
>JAEMRF010000071.1 GCA_016463515.1 Solirubrobacteraceae bacterium
CGGCGCGTGGGGCGCGGCGCGGTCAGACCGCGACCGTTGGGCGCTGCGCGACGGGTGGCTGCGGGCGAGAGTCGCGCACCGCAAGAAGCAGCGCGGCGATGCCGACGAGTCCCGTGACCACTGCGCTGGCACCGAAGACCCAGCGAGCGCCAAACGTCGAGGCCACACCCGCGCCGGCAAAGAACGCCCCGAGGAGGGCGATGGCGTCGAGGGAGTCCTTCAGCCCGAACACGCGCCCGAGCACGTGCTCCGGGGTGAGCGCCGTCACGAGTCGCTCGTCGCAGCTGATGGAGACGCCCTCAACGATTCCGCCGAGCGCAAAGAACACCAGCGCAATCGCGAGCGTGGGGGAGACTGCGATCGCCGCCATCACCGCTGAGCCGGCAATGATCGAGATCACCAGCCGCCGCACGCTTGCGGCGCCCAAGAGCGCGCCGACGGTCGCGCCGACGCCGAAGACCGCCACGACCAGCGAAAACGCTGCATCGCCGCCGCCGAGCGGACCAGTGGCCAACAACGGCTCACCGACGTTGGCCAGACCCAACGTGAACGTCGCGCCGGCCGAGGAATAGATCACCAGTGGCAAACGCGGCACCAAGTGGGCAGCAGCAAGTCCGTCCCGGATCGAGCGGCGGCGCGAGAGCTCGTCGGCGAGCGCTTCGTCGAGCGTCATCGGGATCCAGGGGCGCGCAGGAGCTTTGGGGCCGTCGAGCGTGAGGCGCAGCAGGATCAGAGCCGACACCGCGAACGTCAGCGCGTTGATCAGCAGCAGTGACTGCACGGGGCCAGCCAGCAGCAGGCCCGCCCCGATGACCGGCCCCAGCAGTCGCGCAACGGAGTTCAGCGTGACGAGCGCGCCGACTGCGTCGTCGGTCTTCGGCCCCGCAAGCGTGGGCACCGCGGCGCGGCTTGCGGGCCTGAAGAGGGCCGCACCGGTGCCCGCGATCAGGGTGAGCCCCGTCGTGACGGCAAAGTTGCCCGACAGCGCGATCCCCGTGAACGCGACGGCGCACAGCACGTCGGCGGTGACGCAGAGCGTGCGCCGCGAGTGGCGGTCGGCCAGCTTGCCGAAGTACGGGGCCAGCAGGGCCGCGGGCAGCAGATTGGCCGTCAACACGACCGCGAGCGCCCATGCAGTGCCGGCTTGGTCGTATGCGACGAGCAGGAGGGCGACGTAGCCCATGGAGGTGCCGACGCCAGACTGCGCCGAGACCAGGAGGAATCGACGGAGCTGACCGGGGGTCGTCAGCAGAGGGAGCATGTCCCCCGACTATCTCCCGTCAGGAGGACGCAGTGGGGCGGCGCACGTGAAACTGCAAATCGCTTCAGTTCCGGGCCTATGGCGCAGTGGGTTGTCGCCGGTGTCGGCGGTCGATTGCCGTAGGTGTCGGCGCCGGCGCCGCGCGCAGAACCCCGTCAGCTGATGGAGACGACCGTCAGCGGTCGGCCGCCGCGGGGCGTCTGCACTTCGACGGTCTGGCCGACGCGGGCGCCGTCGAGCGCCTGGCCGACCGGACTGCTCGACGAGATCTTGCCTTCGGCGGGGACGGCCTCAGTGGCGGAGACGAGCGTGAAGGTGCTCTCTTTGCCCGCAGCGTCGGTCACGACGACGGTCGATCCGAAGCCGACGGTGTCGCCGCCGACCTGCGCTTCTACGATCTGCGCGTTGCGGTGCTTGTCGCGCAGCACCAGGATCTTCGTCTCCAGGTGGGCCTGGTCGTTCTTGGCGTCGTGGTACTCCGAGTTCTCTTTGAGATCGCCCCACTCACGCGCCGTCTTGATCCGCGCCGCGATCGCGCGGCGACCTTCGCCCTCGAGGCGCTCGATCTCAGCCGTCAGCGCGGCGTAGTCCTCGGCGGTCATCAAGACGGGATCCGACATCCCGGTAACGCTAGCCGCCGCCGTTGGGCGGCGTCGAGCCGGGGCTGTTGGGTAGGGCACGGCCCGTCGCGCCGAGCGGGTCACTGCGTCCCGTACTCTTTGGTGCAATGCCCGACGCTCCGACCACCCCCGCGCCCGTCGACGCCGAAGCGCCCGCTGGTGCCGCAGCGCCCGAGCGCTCGCTCCACGACTCGTGGCAGCTGGCTGGGCTCACCGTGCCCAATCGCGTGCTGCTGGCTCCACTCGCAGGCATCGGCAACTGGTTCGTGCGCTTTCAGTCCCAGCGCTACGGCGCCGGCATGACGGTGTCGGAGATGGTTTCCAGCTTCGCGATCCACTACCGCAACGAGAAGACCTGCACCGAGCTGCTGCGCGTGGACGAGCGCGAGCGGGCCGGTGGGCCGCTGGCGATCCAGCTCTTCGGGCAAGACCCCGAGATCATGCGGTCCGCCGCCGAGTACGTGGCTGAGCACGCCCGCCCAGACGTGATCGACCTCAACATGGGCTGCCCCGTGCCCAAGGTGATGGGCTCGGGCGCCGGCGCCGCGATGTTGAAAGACCCGGACACCGCAGTCGCCGTGGCGATCGCCGCCCGCGAGGGCTCAGGCCTGCCCGTCACGGTCAAGCTGCGCTCGGGCGTGAAGAAGGGCGACGCCGACGGCTACGAGGTCGCCAAACGCCTCGTGCACGAGGCGGGCGTCAGCGCAATCACCTTCCACCCGCGCTCCGCGCAGGTGCAGCACAAGGGCGAGCCGGACCTGATCCTGGCCGAGCAGCTCGTCGCCGAGCTGCCTGTGCCCGTGATCCTGTCTGGCGGGATGAACGACCCCGAGTGGATCACCGGCGCCTGGCAGCAGACCGGCGCCGAGGCGATCATGCTCGCCCGCGGCGCGCTCGGCGATCCGTGGCTGTTTGCCCGCGTCCTGGGACTGCGCGAGGGCCAGCCGACCCGCGAAGAGGTCGTCGGCGAACTGCTGTGGGTGATGGACCAAGCCGTTGCCCACCTCGGCGAAAGTCGGGCGACGGGCTACCTGCGCAAGTTCTACCCCTGGTACGTGGAGACGATCGACGGCGGTCACGAGCTGCAGAACGCCCTCCAGCGCGCGGCCGACATCGACGAGGTCCGCGAGATCCTGCGCGGCGTCGCCGAACCAGCGCCGGTCGACGAGCGTGGCGTGCCCGGGTCGGTCCTGCGCGGGCCAGCCGCCGTCGCGTAAACAAACCGCCGCAAACACGCGGGAACGCTTGACGGTCCGCGACGCTCCGACCGGGATCGCTCGCCCCGGCCCCGTGGCCGGGTGGACGGCGCGGTCGAATCCGTCCGGAGCCTTGCTATGCTCCGCCGCTCGCCACGGGCTCTCGGGCTCGTGGCCGCCCCAGGTTCGCCTGGTTTCCAGCCCCATCTGACAACGATCAAGCAGCCCTCATGTCGCGCGACGTCATCCTCACCCGCGAAGGTCTAGAGAAGCTTCAGGCCGAGCTCGATCACCTCGAGACGGAAGGTCGCCGCCAGGTTGCCGAGCGCATCAAGGAAGCTCGCGACTTCGGCGACATCTCGGAGAACTCCGAGTACGACGACGCCAAGAACGAGCAGGCGCAGATCGAGTCGCGGATCGTCCAGCTTCAGGACCGCATCCGCTCGGCCACCGTCGTGGATCACGACGACGTCTCCACCGACGTGGTGCAGGTCGGGTCGACCGTCGACTTCACCGACCAGGGCTCCGGCAAGGCGCAGAAGTTCACGATCGTGGGCTCCGCCGAGGCCGCCCCGGGCGAGGGCAAGCTCTCCAACGAGTCGCCGGTTGGCAAGGCCCTGCTGGGCCACAAGCTCGGCGCCGTCGTGACGGTGATCCTGCCCAAGGGCGAGCCGCGCAAGCTCAAGATCAACAAGATCGACGTCGGCATCTAGCCGACTCGGTCGCTGTGTCTTCACACGACGGACCCAGTCCGGCTGCGGCGTCCTCCGACGTCGAAGAGGCCGCGTGGGCGGCAGCCGTCCACTGGGCCGATCTCGTCGGCGAACGCCTGAACGCGCTCAAGGGCGCGTCGTCGGGCTTTGCCCGCAACCCCGATGACCGCGAGGCCGCAGGCGTCGCCCATGCCTCGATCGCCGAGCTGCTGCAAAGCGGCGCCGACGCCGACCAAGACGCAGCCACGGGCCAGGCCACGCCCAAGGGCGTCACGGCCGACAACCTTGGGTCCTCCAGCGACCCTGCCTCGCTGGTTGCGCTCGGCGCCTACCTGTCGATGCGCGAGTGGTTCAACGCCGCCAGCGCTGAGCTGCGCCTGATCGATGCCGGCGTCGCTGCGATCGCGTCCGGCGCCACGATCGACGACCCGCGCGCGACCGTCGCCAAGCCGCTGTCGGTGTGGCTGCGCGCCCAGACGGGCGACTACAAGACGCTGCGCCGCGAGCTCACCGAGCACGAGCGCGCTGCCGCCAGTTCGCGGGCCGAAGGCCGCATCCTGGCTGCCCGGCGCGGCCGGCTCGACGAGTTGCGCGCTCAGGGCATCGAGCCGTTCCCCTATTCCTTCGACGGGGCCGAGCCGATCGCCGCCGTACGCGAAGTTCACGCAGACCTGGAGACCGGCGCCGAGACCGACCAGGTCCACCGCATCGCCGGCCGCCTGGCTACGCGCCGCGACCAAGGCGGCATGAGCTTCCTCGATCTCTACGACCGCTCCGGCCGGATCCAGCTCCAGGCCCGCGAAGACACCCTCGACGCTGCCACCTTCAAGCTCCTCGGCGACCTTGTCGACCTGGGTGACCTGCTCGGGATCGAGGGCCGCGCGTTCGTGTCCAAGCGTGGCGAGCTCACGCTGCAGATCACCTCGGCCGAGCTGCTGGCCAAGGCGCTGCGGCCCCCGCCGGACAAGCGCCACGGCCTGCAGGACGTCGAAGCAAAGTACCGCCAGCGCGAGGTCGACCTGCTCTCCAACGAGGAGAGTCGCGCCACGTTCATCGCGCGCTCCAAGGTCGTCTCGTCATTCCGGCGCACCCTGGATGACGACGGCTTCCTCGAAGTCGAGACGCCGATCCTGCAGACGCTCTACGGCGGCGCCTCGGCAGAGCCGTTCGTCACCTTCCACAACGCGCTGGATCGCAAGCTCTATCTGCGCATCGCGCCGGAGCTCTACCTCAAGCGCTGCCTCGTGGGCGGCCTGGAGCGGGTCTACGAGATCGGCAAGAACTTCCGCAACGAGGGCCTGAGCCCCAAGCACAACCCCGAGTTCACGGCCATCGAGTGGTACGAGGCCTACGCCGAGTACCACGCCGCTGCCGACCGGACCGAGCGTCTCGTGCGCGGCGCCGCCCAGGCCGCCGGCTACGACTTCGAGGCCGAGGGTGCCATCCGCTTCGACCTGCCCTGGCGCCGCGTGACCTTCCGCGACGCCGTCCTGGAAGCCACCGGCATCGATCTGCTCGCCCATTTCGAGCACCGCCGCCCCGACGGCCGCTACGACATCCCGGGCGTGAACGGCGAAAAGACCGACGTCATCGGCGATCAGGACGCGTTCCTGCGTGCCCAGGTCATGGGCAGGCCGAAGATCGCCAAGCAGATCGACGGTCTCTCAGAGCTCTCGTGGCCCCAGCTCGCCGACGAGCTCCTCGGCACCTTCGTGGAGCCGGGGCTCGTCCAGCCGACGTTCATCCTCGACCACCCGGTCGAGCTCTCGCCCCTCGCCAAGCGCCACCGCACGATCGAGGGGCTGACCGAGCGCTGGGAGGCCTACGCCGGCGGCGTCGAGATCGCCAATGCCTTCTCTGAGCTCAACGACCCCGACGAGCAACGCGAGCGCTTCGAGGCCCAGAGTCGCTACTCCGAAGGTGGCGACGCCGAAGCCCAGCCCTACGACGAGTCCTTCGTGCAGGCGCTGGAGTCCGGCATGCCTCCCGCAGCGGGGGTGGGGGTCGGCATCGACCGCCTCGTGATCCTGCTCACCGGCTCCAAGACGATCCGCGACGTGATCCTCTTCCCCGCTCTGCGCGAGCAGTAGCGCGCGAGCTCGGGCCGCGGCCTGCCCAAACGCGTTCGTCGGGCGCGAACGGGATTTAGTGGTTGCTATAGCGACACAAAGATCACGTTCGGCCCAATTCGGCCCCGGTCGGGCTCGTCGACGAGCCCTCAGAGCAGTGCGGGCCGTGCGAACGCGCCAGCCCCCGGCCGCGCGCCGGCTCCGGGAATGATCCCGTCGGCTTCGGTCCCCAGCCACTGCTCCAGCAGCGCCGAGTAGATCCCGCGAAAGTCGCTGGTGGCGCGCACGTTGCCGTCCTGCATGAGGCCCGCGCCAACGGTCCCGTAGGCCTTGAGGCCCGGGAACTCGCCGATCATGCCCTGCTTGACGGTCTTGCCGATCACCATCGCGGTGCCTGCAGCGCCGTGGTCGCAGCCGGCCGAGCCGTTCTCCTGAGGCCGACGACCAAACTCGCTCCAGACGAGCATCACGACGCGATCGTCCTCACCGCGCGCTTGCAGGTCGGCCCAGAACGCCTTGATGCCCTCGGCGGTGATGCGCAGGTTGGTGCTGAACGACGGCTCCTGGCCGGAATGCGTGTCGTAGCCGCCGTGGGCCCGCAGCGCCAGGCAGCGCACGGGCAGAGCGTTGCCGCCCACACGCGTGCCGAGCAAGCGAGCCGCGTCCTTGAGGCCGTCGACGAATGCGGATTTGTCGGCCGGGTAGGCAACGGTCGGCTGCGGCACGGCGGCCGTGGCGCCAAGATCATCGACGAGCGTCATCGACGCCTGCGACACCATCCGCGCCACGTCGCGTTCGGCGTCGCCGCTGGCCCGGGAGCCTACGGCGCGCAGCTCCGCCATCGCCTCGGTCGTGAGGCTGCCCCAGGCATTGGGGTACCAGTACTTGTAGTTGTCGACGTCCGACACGGCGGCCACCGGCACGCTCCCCGTCGCCATCGTCGGAGACAGCGTCCCGCCGATCGTCACGCCCTGGATCGGCACATCGCTGCGACCCACTCGGTCCAGGTACCGACCCATCCAGCCGGTACTGGCGCCCACATCGAGCGACCCAACCTCCCAGAAGTGCCGGCTGGTGAAGTGCGAGTAGTTCGGCGACGCGTAGCCGACGGCCGGCGCGACGGCCACCCCGACCGATGGGTCGTTCCAGAGATCGCGCAGGCCGGCGGCGGCCGGATGCCACGACAGACTCGGGTCGGCCGCGAAGACCGACGTCTGTGCGCGGTTGATCGTGCCGAGCAGGTTTGGGCGCAGCGTCGTCAGTCGCGCTTCGTGGGCGGACCCGAGCGGCGCAAGGACCGACAGCGCATCCCAGCCGCCATCGACGAAGACCGAGACGACCACCTTGTGCTGGCCCAGTGCATCGTTGATCGCCGCCTCCACATGGTCGACCGACTTCGCCGCGCCAGCGCCGTAGACCGCCATGCCGAGCCCCAGCGACCGCAGCATCATCGAGCGCCGCGACAGTCCCGTGCCGGCGGGCGCCGGCATCCCCGGCTCGATCGCCGGGAGGCCGACCCCTGCCTTGGCATGGGAGCGGGCGTAGTCGGTGCAGTGGCGCTGGTTCATCGGAGGGCTTGGTGCGGTAGCGGTGAGCAGGAAGGACGTGCTGAGGGGCGAGTGCGAAGACGCAAGGGCGGGCGGAGCCGCTCAGCAGACGTGCGCGTCGGGGGCGGAGCCCACGAGCTGCAGCAGCACGTTTTGGCGGTTGGCAAGGAATGAGGCCTGGGAGCCGTAGTTGTCGCCGGCGGTCCTGCCGATCCACGTCCTGGACGCGATCCGGGTGAGCATCGCCAGGTGATCGGCCGAGACGACCGGGTTGCCCCACGCCGACAGGGCTGCGGTGAGCGCCTGGTCGGCGGTTTCGGTCTTCCCGGTGTAGGCGGCAGCGGCCGCGGTCTTGGGCTTGATGAGTTCATGCGCCATGCCCCAGCGCGCTGAGAACGACGAGGTGTTCATCCACGCCCGGTCGTTCCACCCCGCCACGCTAGGCGGCATGCCGAGGTGCTGCCCGGCGAGCTCGCACCGCCAGATCCACGCGTCGGTCGTGATGCCGGCGCCAACGCCGCGCATCAGCCCCGCCACGTAGACGACGGGCGGCTTCGTCATCGCCGCGCCCTGGTAGAGGTCCGGGTGCAGCAGGATCGCCTCGACGAGACGGTCCAGGCGCTCGCCGCTGGCGCGGTAGAGCGCCTCGAGCGCCTGCTGCGTCTCAGCCGCCGGTTCGGTCGGGATGAAGTAGGACCACATCTTGCGCACCACGAACGACGGATGCATCGGGTGGTCGACGACGGCGTCGACGGCGCTCTCGGCATTGAGGTTGCCGCGGCGCTCGGCGGCGGTGCCAGCAAAGACGGTCTTGGTGCCCGTGTCGAATCGGTTCGGGTCCAGGCGGAAGTTGTAGTACCGCAGCGCCTCGGACCAGTCGTGGCGCCAGCCGGTGAAGGCGCGGGCGAGTTGGCGCACGTCGGTTTCGGAGTAGGCGCCGCGGTCGGCGCCGAGGGCGTAGAGCTCCATCAGCTCGCGGGCGTAGTTCTCGTTTGGTGCCCATTTCGAGCTTCCGGAGCCGCCCAGGAAGACGAGCATCCCGGGGTCGACCGTGACCTGCTTGAGCAGCGTGCGAAACGACCCGCGCCAGTTGGCGCGCAGCAGCGCGATGTGCTCGATCGTGAGCTTGGCCTCCACGGCCGCTCGGCTCACCCCGAACCAGTCGTGAAGCACGAGGGTCATGCGCTCCGTCAGTGAGTCCGTCGAGCGAACCATCCGGTCCAACATTTCCAGGTGGATGTGCCCCCACTTGTCGTACGGAGCAAACTGGCCGCCAACGAGGTAGCCGCCGGTCGGAGCCGGGCCTTCGAGCGCAGTCGCGCCAGGGTTCAGCAGTCGACTGACGGCCTCGCGCACGCCAAGTCCGGCGAGCGCGGCGGCCTGCCCGGGGCGAGGGCCGAAGCCGGCGCGGAACAGCAGTCGCTGCGCCTGAGCCTCCTGGAACGGGCCGGAGTAGACCGCGAGCCCGACGTGCGGGGCCGTGGCGACCGCGTCGGGTTCGACGGAGCGCACCGGGGTCGGTCCGGCGACCGGGCTGGGCGACGGGGCTGGCGACGGGTTCGGCGCGGGAGCCGCGGTAGGGAACGGAGTGGGGAAGGCCGACGGAGTGGGCGCGGCCACAGGTGGGGCAGCGACGGCACCCGCGGGCGAGGGCCGCTGCGGGACGGCCTTGCTTTTCGGCGGTGTGCACTTGCGGCGTTTGCGCTTGGGGGTGCGCAGATCTCGCTTGGTGCAGACCGGGAGCTTCTTGCTCGGCTTGCGCTGCGTGCGCTTCTTCTTGGCCATCCTGGCCGCGGTCTCGGTTGACATCTCCTCCACGACATCGGCGGCGAAGCTGGGCGCCTTACCGCGCTGGTGCACGTTGGCGCTGACTTCCTCAACGAATGCCCGATCACAAGGTTATGCGGGTCCGGCCGAAGGGACTGGGGCGCCCACGCGCCTGCGGGCGGGCGGCCCGGGGGCGGGCGCAGGCCCGTGGGCGCGAGCTTGCGCGCCCACGCCCGGGAGGTGTTGGAGGCCCATCCGGTGGACCCTGAGCGGGCACGCGGCGCGAACAACAGGCGCTCGGACCTGACCGGAAGGTGAACGGTCGGCGTTGTCCGTGAGCCGTCGTTGTAGACTGGCCGTACGCGTTGAAAAGCCAAACTCCAGCTCAGACATTCGCCTCGGCGGCCGATGACTTGGGAAGAGGCGCACCGCGCACGGAAGGCCATGTGGCCGGAGTGGAGGACTGCCAGCAATGTTCGAGCGATTTACAGAGCGCGCACGCCAGGTCATTGTCCTCGCGCAGGATGAAGCCCGCACGCTAAAGCACAATTACATCGGGACGGAACACGTCCTGCTGGGTTTGCTTCGAGAAGAGCAGGGTCTTGCGGCCCGTGCACTTGAAGGGCTCGACATCACTGTCGAGCGGGTTCGCGCCCAAGTGGTGCGCATCGTCGGCTCCGGTGAAGAGGTCACGACGGGACAGATCCCGTTCACGCCTCGTGCCAAGAAGGTGCTGGAGCTCGCGCTCCGCGAAGCGCTGAGCCTCGGCCACAACTACATCGGTACCGAGCACCTGCTGCTCGGTCTCGTCCGCGAGAACGAGGGCGTCGCTGCGCGCATCCTCCTGGACTTCGACGCCGACGCCGAGAAGATCCGCGGCGAGGTCATCCGCATGCTCTCCGGCCCCAGCGGTCGTCGCCAAGGCGAGGCCTCGGGCTCGGGTGCGGGCTCCGGTTCGGCCAGCTCGTCGGGCTCCGGCGAGGGCAAGAAGTCGAGCAAGCTGCTCGACCAGTTCGGCCGCAACCTCACCAAGCTCGCGCAAGACGGCAAGCTCGACCCCGTCGTGGGTCGTGCGCAAGAAGTCGAGCGGATCATGCAGATCCTCTCGCGCCGCACGAAGAACAACCCGATCCTCATCGGTGAGCCGGGCGTCGGCAAGACCGCAGTGGTCGAGGGACTCGCCCAGGCGATCATCGCCGGCGATGTGCCAGAGCTTCTGCGCGACAAGCAGATCTACACCCTCGACCTCGCTGCCCTCGTGGCCGGTTCCAAGTACCGCGGTGAGTTCGAGGAGCGCCTCAAGAAGGTGATGAAGGAGATCACCCAGCGCGGCGACATCATCCTGTTCATCGACGAGATTCATAACCTCGTTGGCGCGGGTGCCGCCGAGGGCGCGATCGACGCAGCCTCCATCCTCAAGCCGGCTCTGGCCCGCGGCGAGCTGCAGACCATCGGCGCGACCACGCTCGACGAGTACCGCAAGTACCTCGAGCGCGACTCCGCGCTGGAGCGTCGCTTCCAGCAGATCCGCGTCGAGCAGCCGACCGTCGAGCAGACCGTCCAGATCCTCCAGGGTCTGCGCGATCGCTACGAGGCCCATCACCGCATCGACATCACCGACGACGCCCTCGAGGCGGCCGCGGAGCTGTCGGATCGCTACATCTCCGATCGCCAGCTCCCGGACAAGGCCATCGACCTCATCGATGAGGCCAGCTCGCGTAAGCGCATCAAGTCGATGAGCTCGCCGCCGGTCCACCGCGAACTCGAAGACGAGATCGAGGAGGCGCGCCGCGCCAAGGAAGCCGCGATCGAGGCCCAAGAGTTCGAGAAGGCTGCCAGCCTGCGCGACGACGAGCGCAAGCTCGTCGCCAAGAAGCGCGAACTCGAAGACGAGTGGCAGGCCGGCGAAGGCGACGGCGAACGCGCGTCGATCGGCGAGGAAGAAGTCGCGGAGATCGTGTCCATGTGGACCGGCATCCCCGTCTTCAAGCTCACCGAGGCCGAGACGCAGAAGCTCATCCGCATGGAGGAAGAGCTCCACAAGCGCGTCATCGGTCAGCACGCCGCCGTCGAAGTCATCTCCAAGGCGATCCGCCGCTCGCGCGCCGGGCTCAAGGATCCCAAGCGCCCGACGGGCTCGTTCATCTTCCTCGGCCCCTCAGGTGTCGGTAAGACCGAGCTGGCTCGCACGCTCGCGGAGTTCCTCTTCGGCGACGACGACGCGATGGTCCGCATCGACATGTCCGAGTACATGGAGAAGCACGCGGTCTCGCGCCTCGTCGGCTCACCTCCCGGCTACGTCGGGTACGACGAGGGTGGCCAGCTCACCGAGGCCGTCCGCCGCAAGCCGTACTGCGTGCTCCTGCTCGACGAGATCGAGAAGGCCCACCCGGACGTCTTCAACCTGCTGCTGCAGATCCTCGAGGATGGTCGCCTGACCGACTCGCAGGGCCGCACGGTCGACTTCCG
>JAEMRF010000386.1 GCA_016463515.1 Solirubrobacteraceae bacterium
TGGATGCGGCGCAGCCGCTCGACGTCGTCCTGGGAGTACAGGCGGGTGCCGCGCGGGGAGCGCTGCGGCTGGATGAGGCCGCGCTGCTCATACATGCGCAGCGTTTGCGGGTGCATGTCGGCGAGCTCCGCGGCGACGGAAATCATGAAGACGCCGCGGTTGGACGACACCTCGATCCGCGCGCGGACGGTGCGCTGCTCGCCGCTTTGGGCCTGCTGCTGCTGGGCCTGCTGGCGATGCGGCCCACGGCCGTGCTGCTGAGCCTGGTGGCGATGGCCTTGCTCGTGGCTGGCCTGCTGCTGCGATCGCTGAGGGTCGTCAGGCATTGACGCCTCCGCGTGCGGCCGCGCGCTTCATGAGGTCTTCGCGCGGGTCGTAGTCCATTGAGGCGCCGAGGGCATCCACGAGCGCCTTCTGCTCGTCGGTCAGATCCTTGGGGATGTCGACGGCGATGCGGTAGTGCAGGTCGCCGCGGGCGCCGTTCTTGCCGCTCAGCGGTGGGCCGAGGCCCTTGAGCCGCTGCAGCGTGCCGTGCTTGGTGCCCGGAGCGACGCGGATCGTCTTGACGCCGTCGAGCGTGGGCACCTTCACCTCGGCGCCGCGCAGCGCCTCGGTCACCGTGATCGGCAGCTCGATCTCCAGGTGGTCGCCCTTGCGGTGAAACACGCGCGAGGGGGCGACGTGCACGACGACGTAGAGGTCGCCGCGCGGGCCAGCGCCCACGCCGGGCTCGCCACGCCCGGGGACCTTGATGCGGCCACCGTCGCGGATGCCCGCGGGCACCTTCACGCGCAGCGTCGAGCCGCCCGGCCGGCGGCCGGTACCGCGGCAGGTGTTGCACGGATCCTTGGGCACGCGACCCACGCCGCGGCACTTCGGGCACGGCGTCTGGCTCGTGAACAGCCCGTCGCTCTGGATCACGACGCCCTGGCCCGAGCACTCCGGGCAGGTGGTCATCTGCGAGCCGGGTCGACCGCCCGTGCCGCGGCAGTCCGGGCACGGGTCCTGCGAGGGCACCGGCAGCGTGATCTCGGTGCCGGCGATCGACTGATCGAACGTGATGCGCGCCTGGGTCTCGAGGTCGCGGCCGCGAGCCTGCATCTGCGGGCGCTGCCCGCGCCCACCACCACCGCCCGGCATGCGGCTCCCGAAGACCCCGCCGAGGATGTCGGCGAGGTCGCTCATGGAGAAGTTCTCGGCGCTGCCCATGCCGGGCACCTGGAAGCCGCCGCGGTCGTAGGCGGACTTCTTCTCAGGGTCGCTCAGGATGTCGTAGGCACCCTGAATGTCCTTGAACTTGTCCTCGTTGCCACCCTCGTTGTCGGGGTGGTGCTTGCGCGCGAGCACGCGGTAGGCCTTCTTGATCGCCTCGGGCGACGCCGAGCGGTCTACGCCCAGGGTCTTGTAGGGATCAGCTGCGGCCATGCGTGCGGTTCGTTTCTCGTTCGGGCGGTGGTGGGGTTGGTCGTCTTGTGGTGGTGGAGCTAGTCGGTCACGACGACGCGCGCCGCACGGATGATCTCGTCACCCGCGGCGTAGCCCGGCTGGAACACGACGCCACAGATGGCGACGGGCTCCTGATCCTCGGCGGGACGGCGCGCGACCGCCTCGTGACGCGTCGGGTCAAACGCCTCTCCGAGCGGATCGAACCGCTCGATGCCGCCGCGACCCAAGGCCGCGACGATCTCGCCGTGGGCGCTGCGCAGCGCCGTGAGGATCCGCTGGGCGGCCTCGCTGGCGTCGCCAGCTTCGGTCAGCGCGGTGCCTTCGTGCTCCAGCGCGCGCTCGACGTTGTCGATCGCGGGCAGCAGCTCGCGGGCCAGGTCGGTGCCGCCGCGAAGCTTCGCGGCCTGCGCCTGCGCCTGGGCGCGCTTGCGGTAGTTGTCGAAGTCCGCACGGGTGCGCTGCGCCAGCGACAGATACTCCGCCGCCTGCACCGCGAGCTCGCGGATCTCCTCATCGGACTTGCCCTCGAGTGGATCGGGGGCGGCCTCCGCCTCGGGCTGCTCGTCGACGGCCACCGCGCCTTCCGGCGTGGATTCGTCGGCATTGGCCGCGTAGGCGGCGGCGGCCGCAGCCTGCTCGGCTGCGGCCTCCGTTCCCGGCTCGTGCTTGGGCTCGTTCTCGGTGCTCATGACCAGAGTCCTCTCAGCCTGGATTGCCGCGGGGCCTACTTGCCCTCGTCGACGATCTCGGCATCGACGACTTCGTCGTCGGACCCGGAGCCACCGACCGGCGCGCCCTCGGGCTCGCCCGTGGCAGCACCCTCGGCCGCCGCGGCCTGCGCCTTGGCGTAGAGCGCCTCGCTGATCGTGTGCTGACGCGACTGCAGGGTCTCGAGCGCAGCCTTGATCGCGGCCACGTCTTCGCCCTTGGTCGCTTCGCGCACGTCGGCGGCGAGCTTCTCGATGTCTTCCTTGTCGGCGTCTTCGAGCTGGTCGCCGAGATCCTTGATCTGCTTCTCGGCGGCGTAGGCCGCAGCCTCAGCCTCGTTGCGGGCCTCGGCGAGTTCGCGCAGGCGCTTGTCGTCTTCGGCGTGCGCCTCGGCGTCGGCAACCATCGACTTGATCTCGTCGTCGCTGAGTCCACCGCCGGACTTGATCTCGATCTTCTGCTCGACGCCGGTGCCCAGGTCCTTGGCCGACACGTTCAGGATGCCGTTGGCGTCGATGTCGAAGGTGACCTCGACCTGCGGCACGCCACGCGGCGCCGGCGGGATGCCGGTGAGCTGGAACTTGCCGAGCGACTTGTTGTAGGACGCCATCTCGCGCTCGCCCTGCAGCACGTGGATCTCGACCGACGGCTGGTTGTCTTCGGCCGTGGAGAACGTCTCGCTCTTGCGGGTCGGGATGGTGGTGTTGCGCTCGATGAGGCGCGTCATCACGCCGCCCTTGGTCTCGATGCCCAGCGTCAGCGGGGTCACGTCGAGCAGGAGCACGTCGGTGAC
>JAEMRF010000387.1 GCA_016463515.1 Solirubrobacteraceae bacterium
GATGGCGAAGAGGTGCCGTGGAGCAAGATCGCCAAGGGCTGGGAGCTCGAGGACGGCCGCATGCTCGTGCTCACCCAGAAGGACCTCGACGCGGCAGCGCCCGCGAAGACGAAGACCATCGACATCGAGTCGTTCGTCCCGCTGGACGACATCGATCCGATCATGTTCGACCACCCGTACTGGCTCCTTCCGGCCGGCGAGGGCGAAGGCGCCGCGCGCGCCTACAGCCTGCTGCTGGAAGTGATGAAGGAAGCCGGACAGGTCGGCATCGGGCGGATCGTGATGCGCGCCAAAGAACAGCTCGTGGCGCTGCGCGAGCAGGATGGCCTGCTGAGCCTGACCACCATGAAGTTCGCCGAGGACCTGCGCGATCCGGCCGACACGGGCGCGATCCCCGAGGGCGACGCCAGCAAACCCAGCAAACGCGAGATCGACGACGCCGTCGCCCTCATCGAAGAGATGACGCAGGACTGGGAGCCCGGCGCCTATGAGGACCGCCATCGCGAGCGCCTCTTGAAGCTGATCGAGCAAAAGCGCAAGGACGGCACCGTCGACCTGCCGGAGCTCGAGGACGAGCCCACTCCCCAGAAGGCCCCAGCCGATCTGATGGCTGCCCTCGAAGAGTCGCTCGCCAAGGCCCGCGGCGCCAAGAAGACCAGCACCAGCTGATCCGCCAAGCCCGGACCCCGTGCGACGATGCACCGGTGAGCCCCGTGATCGGCATCTGTGAGGACGACGCAGCACTGCGGTCGATCCTGGTGCGCGGGCTCGAAGACGAGGGCTTTGCCGTCGCCGCCGTCGGCACGGGTCGTGAGGCGCTGCAGCGCTTCGGTTCCGATGGCGCACCGGATGTGATCGTGCTCGACATCGGACTGCCGGACGCCGACGGGCGGGACGTCTGCCAGGCCCTGCGCGCGGGCGGCGTGACCGCCCCCGTTGTGTTCCTCACGGCCCGCGATGCCGTCGTGGATCGCGTGGCGGGATTTCGCTCCGGCGGCGACGACTACCTCACCAAGCCGTTTGCACTCGTCGAGCTGATCGTGCGACTCGAGGCGCTCTTGCGCCGCGCTGCTGCGCCCGAACCGCGCACCGCGGTCGGACCGTCCTCCTCGCTCGTGCTCGACCCCGCCACCCACACGGTCAGCTCCGGGACGCAGCACGTGCTGCTGACGCCGACGGAGTTTCGCCTGCTGGGTGCCCTCGCACGAGATGCCGGTGCCGTGGTGCGTCGGCGCACCCTCGTCCAAGCCGGCTGGCCAGACGGCGCCACCGTGCACGACAACACGCTCGACTCGTACCTGGCGCGGCTGCGACGCAAACTGCGCGGTCTGGGCTCCAGCGAGACGATCGTCACCGTGCGCGGTGTCGGGTACTCGCTGCAATGAACCGGCTGGGGCTCCGTGCGCGCGTCACGCTCGTGTGGGTGGGCGTGCTGCTCGTGTCGATCGTCGCGCTCGGCGCCGCCGGGAACGCGCTGCTTCGCCACACCCTGAATCGCGATGCGACGGTCGTGCTCAAGGCCCGTGCCGACGCCCTGCTTGCGACCGTGGCGGTAGAGGAGGGCGAAGTGGTCGTCCGCGATGGCCCCCTGGCCGATGCTCCCGCCTACCAGACCTGGGTGTTCACGGCAGATGGAACGGTCGCCAGCCCACCTTCGTCGTACGGCACCAACGCGTTCGCCAAGGCACTCTCGGATGTGACGGAGCCGCGAGAGACCACGACGCCCTCCGGCACGGTCCGCCTGCTTGCCGAGCCGATCAAGGACCCCGCCACCGGCGAGCAGCTCGCCGTCGGCGTCGTGGGACTCTTGCTGCTGCCCTACCAGCGAACGGAGGAGCGGGCGCTGATCGGCACGGCGCTCTTTGGCTTGCTCGTGCTCCTGATCGGCGCTGGGCTGGCCTGGCGCGCGGTCGGCGCGGCGCTAGCTCCCGTGGCACAGATGGCCCGCGATGCAGGGGAATGGAGCGAGCACGACCTCGATCGCCGCTTTGGCCTGGGTCCAGCCCATGACGAGCTCACCGGGCTGGCCGTCACGCTCGACGGATTGCTCGAGCGGATCGCAGCGAGCCGACGCCAAGAGCAGCGCTTCTCCGCGGAGATGGCGCACGAGGTGCGCACACCGCTCGCGGCGCTGCGGGGCGAGGCCGAGCTGCTGCGCCGTCGCTCCGAGGACCCAGCGGCCGTGACCGCCGGCGTCGACGCGGTGCTGGCCCACGCGGACCGCATGGCCGAGGTCGTCGACGTGCTCATGCGATCAGTGCATGACGAACAGACGGTCGCCGACGGAACAGGCGACGCGGTGGGCGCCGCACGGCGGGTCGTCGACGCCTCGGACTCGGTCGCCGCAGACCAGGGCATCGAGCTCTCGCTCGTAGCTTCCGCGACGGTGCCGTCGGTCGGTGCACCTGCCGAACTGATCGAACGCGCACTCCAGCCCCTGGTCGACAATGCGTTGCGGTATGCCCGCAGCCGAGTCGTCGTATCGGCCAGCGAGAGAGGTGGGGATGTCTGGCTGGCGGTCGCAGACGACGGACCAGGCGTCCCGCAGCAGCTTGCGGGTTCCCTGCTGGAGCCGGGCGTGCGCAGCGAGGACTCGCCCGGCGTTGGTCTCGGCCTCGCCCTCGCGCGTCGGCTCGCGACGAGCTGCGACGGCCACCTCGACGTCGATCCCCATGGTGGCCTCGACGGCGGCGCGCTCCTGAGCCTGCGCCTGCCCGCGGTGCGATAGGCCCTCGACCCGCGCCCGGACCGACTCGTCAGACCAGCGGAGCGGGCGCGTGCCAGCCAGTGATCCGAGGCTTTGCAGTCAGGTAGCAGTCAGGTTCTGACCGGCACGATGCGGAGCAAGGCCATTCATGGCCACGTCAACCCCCGGGCACCCGGCCGGGGGCACCCTGCGGCCGGGGGGTCGCGGGGGCGCACCGCGGCGGTTCTTCCAGCA
>JAEMRF010000388.1 GCA_016463515.1 Solirubrobacteraceae bacterium
ACGCCGACGGTGCCGATCGCGACGAGATTCACCGATTGAAGCGTCTGCTTGAGGTCGGGCCTGAGCTCACGTCCGAGCTCGACCTGCCAGCCGTGCTTGACCGCCTCTTGGAGACGGCCCGCGAACTGACCGGCGCGCAGTATGCGGCGATCGGAGTGCTCGACGAGCGTCGGCGCACGCTCGAGCAGTTCGTGACGGCCGGGATCGATGAGACGACGCGGGCGGCCATCGGCGCGCTCCCCCGCGGGCACGGCATCTTGGGTCTGCTGATCGACCGTCCGCAGCCGCTGCGACTCGACGACGTGACCCAGCACCCGCGCAGCTACGGCTTCCCCGCTGGGCACCCACCGATGACGAGCTTCCTGGGCTTGCCGATCACGATCAGGGGCGAGGTGTGGGGCAACCTCTACCTGACCGACAAAGCCGACGGCGGCGCCTTCACCGACGACGACATGGCTGCCGTGGCGGTGCTCGCGACGTGGGCTGCGGTGGCCATCGACAACGCGCGACTCTTTGCGGACGCCACCCAGCAGCGGGTGGTCCTGGAGCGGGCCGTCCGGTCGCTGCGTACGTCGATGGAGATCGCCATCGCTGTCGGCGACGACACGGACCTCACGCGCAACCTGCAGATCATGGTCAGTCGTGGCCGCGAGCTCGTCGGGGCGCAGGCTCTCCTCATCTGGCTCCTGAACGGCGACGAACTCAGCATCGCGGCCGTGGCGGGCAGCGCGCAGGTCGGCCCCGGTGCCGTCATCCCACTCGGCGGCTCGATGGCTGGGCGTGCGATCGACCGAACACGCTCCATTCGCATCGACGACACGCGCACCATGCTGATCGACCCCACCGCCTATGCCATGCCGGTCGACAGCCCGACGCTGATCGTGCCGCTGATCCACCGCGGCGAAGGCATCGGGGTGCTCATGGCCTTCGGCGACGCCGACCCGGCCGTGGGGTTCGACCAAGCGGGCCAGCGCGCTCTGGAAGCGTTTGCCGTGAGCGCAGCGACGACCGTTGCGATCGCGCGCAGCGTCGAAGCCAAACGCCTGCACGACACCCTCGCGGCGGCAGAGTCAGAACGTCGGCGGTGGGCGCGTGAGCTCCATGACGAGACGTTGCAGGGCCTCGCGGCGCTCAAGCTCTCGTTGGTGCTGGCGCTCAAAGCCCGGCCGGTCGACGGCTGGCCGCTGGTCGAAGCTGCAGTGGAGCAGCTCGCCACCGATATCGCTGGGCTGCGCGCGATCATCGCTGACCTGCGCCCGGCGGCGCTCGATCAGCTGGGGCTGGAGCCGGCGCTGCGGGCACTCATCGACCGCGTCTCGCAGACGGCTGGGCTGGCGACCAACGTCTCCATCGACCTGGGCGAGCAGCGCCTCTCTGCCGACGTCGAGACGATCGTCTATCGCGTCGCCCAAGAAGCGATGACCAACGTCGTCAAACACGCGCGAGCGAGCCGGGTAGACATTGGGCTGATCCGCGTGGATCGCCGGCTCCTGCGCCTGACCGTCGAGGATGATGGGGTAGGCCCCGGACAGCCGGCCGCAGCGGGGGCGCGGCCGGGTGAGGGGTTCGGCATCCTCGGGATGCGCGAGCGTGCAGCGCTCAAGCACGGCACGCTCGGGGTGACGGCGCTGTCCCATGGAGGGACGCGCGTCACCCTTGAGCTGGCGCCGGGCTAGCCGCGGCTCAGCTCAGCGGGCTTCTTTGGCGTCGATGAGCGCGAGCTCGCCGCGCTCGATCATGGTCTCGAGCGTGTCTTCGGGCTCCATCGCCGCGAACCCGACGGTGATCGAGGCGTCGGTGCGCATGGCGGTGAGGGTGCGATCGATCGCAGCAAACCGCTCGATCGCCTCGCTGGCCGTCGTATCCGACAGCCCGCAGACGAAGTCGTCACTGCCGAATCGCACGACCGGGTCGTAGGAGCGCAGGTTCGCGCGAATGCTGGTCACGACATCGACCAGCAGGTCATCGCCGCTTTCGTGCCCCTGCTGGTGGTTGAACCCCGAGAGCGCGTCGACGTCGACAAACGCCAACACCAGGAGCGACGCAGACCGGTGGGCGCGGTCGATCTCGCTACGCAGGGCCGTCATGCCCATGGCGCGGCGATATGTGCCGGTGAGGTCGTCCAAGTGCGCTTCAGACAGCGCGGTGCGCAGGTCGTCGCGATCGAGGCGCGTCTCCCAGCGGTCGCCGGCGGCATGCTCGCGGTCTGCCGCGGCCTGCTTGCGGTCGTCCGCGGCTCGCCGCCGATCGGCGGTGCTGGCCGGTGTGTCGTGGGCGGCGGCCAACCGGTCGCGCGCCGTCGCCGCCAGGTCGCGGGCTTCCGCGGTCAGATCGCGTGACTGTGCGGCCTCGTCTCGCTGCTCGGCCACCTGGAAGCGGCCCAGCGCCGTTTGGGTGCGATCGGTCGCGACCTGCGCGCGTTCGGCGGTCGTCTCGGCGCGTTGCAGGCGGGTGGCGCGCCAAGCCTGCTCGCGCGCTGCCGCCGGCTCGTGACGATCATCGGCACTGTCTCGGTCGGCCGTGGCTTGGTCGCGATCAGACGCACGCTGGTCTGCTTCGGAGAGGTGGCGGTCGCGGTCAGAACCGGCTTGGTCGCGCTCCGCGCTCGTCTGGTCGCTGTCGGCGGCCGTTTGGTCGACGTCCGCCGCAGTCTGGTCGGCGTCCGCGACGGTCTGCTCGAGGTGCAGGGCCTCGCGGCGTGTGTGGGCGTTACCCCGGCGGCCGTTGGCCGATCGGTCAACCATGGGGACGGCTGGAAGCTCGTTCCAGGCCGTGCTGAGTGGTGCAGATCTCTGACATCACTCCTTCGAAGCTCCTCTGATCTGGCGCAAAGTCAAGTCGGATGGCGCTCGACAGGCTGTTTGCGCTGGCGAGAGCAGCCACCTGACTCCGGGCATGGACCCGGCCGGAGCATCAGCCGCCCCCTCGGTGGCGACGT
>JAEMRF010000389.1 GCA_016463515.1 Solirubrobacteraceae bacterium
CTCTGCTCGGTCCCCGATCAGGCCGCCACGCTCGCCGAGATCGCACGGGTCCTGAGGCCCGGCGGTGAGCTGCGGTACTACGAGCACGTCGCCGAGCCGGCCGGCACGCTCGGCCGCCGCGGTCAGGAGTTGCTCGACCGCAGCGGCCTCTGGGCCAAAGCGGGGGGAGGCTGCCAAGTCGCCCGCGACACTGGCGCCGCGATCCGTGCCGCCGGCTTCGACATCACCGACGAGCATGTCGAGACCCTCGGCCCACCGCTGCTGGTGCCGGTGCGCCGCCACCTGTTGGGTACGGCGCGGCTCAGCGCGGGTTGAGCTTGAAACGTCCGCCATCCGGTGGCAATGCAACCTTCGCCAGCGTTTCGGGCGTGCGTGGGTGGACCGTCCACACGAGCGTTTCGCTTGCTCCAAAAGGCTGCACGTCGTCCTTTCCGTCAGCCGGGCTGGGATCGCATGGGTCGCCGCTCGCACAGCGCATCTCAGTTGCCGTGCGCAGGATGCGTGGCTGTTCCTCCCGAGTAATCCACACGCTGAGATAGAGCCGCGCGCCGCGTGCCGCAGGATCCCGGATCGTGCTTGGCGCAGTGGCAATGACCACCGGAACGCCGCGTTCTGGAGTTGTCTCGGTGAGTTCCCCTTCGCTGCGGCTCGCACGGCGAAGGACTTCGCCGAGGAACTCCACCGGGGTCTGGTTCCCGCCGAACGCGCCGAACCCGAGGTAGCCAGCTTCGTACTCGTTCACGGTGATCGGCCCGCTGGCGTCCTTCGGCGCTCGCGCAGACCAGTCGGCGTCTTTGGTGCGCCAGGCATAGAAGCGATTGTCGACGAGCTTGCCTCTGGAGCGGTATGCCGGCTCGTCCGTGACGGAATGCTCGTCGCCGGTCGCAAGATCGGTCCATGAGGAGCTGCTCATGGTCGGCAACGACTGATCGGACGGGTCAAAGGATCGCCACTGCCACTCAAGGACACGGTCGGCTTGGAGGTCTGCGGCCACTGCTGCAACCGCTTGTTCCGCGGAGAGCGGCCCAGTGGAGTCTGCGATCGAGCTGCCGAGCACCAAAGCCGCCGCGGCTAGGCCTGCAGCCACCGCCGCGGTCGCGCCACGGAATGGTCTGCGTCGCTGGAGTTGTTGCGGAGGCTCGGGCGTGTGAGCCCAGGTTTCGGCGCGATCCGAGGTGCCCAGCGGATCGTGGCTGCGCAGGTACTCGTCGACTAGTGCTTGGCGTCGGCGCATGACGGAACCTCCTGAGCGGCTTGGCGATGACTCGGCGTGGGGCCGATGTGTTGGGGGAGAGCGGTCCCGGACCAACCCGGGTCCAGGTCGTCGAGCGCCGCAGCAAGTCGGCGGCGGGCGCGGACCAGCCCCATGCGGGCAGCCGTTGGCCGGATCTGGAGGACGGACGCGACCTCTGCTGTTGACAGCCCTTCCCATGCGGTGAGGAGGAGCAGGTCGCGGTCGCGGCTCGACAGGCGGTCGAGCGCCTCCGCGAGCGGCGGATGCCAGCTCTGAGAACTGGCTGGGTCCGCAATCTCAGAGAGTTCGATGTCGGACCGAGCACTCTCACGACGCGCGGCTTTGCGGTGTTCGGTGAGCAGCACATTGCGAGCGACCCCGTAGAGCCATGCCCGCTCATTCCCAGAGGGCAAGTCGTCTATGCGCCGCCAGGCGACCACGCTGACCTCGGAGAGCACATCGTCGGCGATGGCGGGGGCGCGCCGAGCAGCAAACGCACGGATCTCGGGCAGGTATGGCTCAACCAGGGTTCGAAACCGGTGCTCTGCGCTTGTTTCCACATCAAGAGATGTCACGGCCGACCGCCGATGTAACACCACCGCAGACCGCAGACCGTGTGCTGGGACCCGTGACAGCCCGCTCGGGCCCGACCGGGCGCTGCCCTGCGCGGAGCGCCTATGTGACGGTTAAGGTCCGGCACATGGAGCCAATCATCGCCCTGAGGGGCGTCACGAAACGCTTCGGTGGGGTCGCCGCCGTCGACGACATCACGGTCGATGTGGCACCGGGCCGCTGCTTTGCGTGGCTCGGGCCCAACGGGTGCGGCAAGACCACGCTGATCCGCATGATGCTCGGGCTCGCGCGCCCGTCCGAAGGTGAGATCACGGTCCGTGGCTACCGGATTCCACGGCACTCGCGCGAGGCACTGAGCCGCGTCGGCGCGATCGTCGAAGAGCCGCGGTTCTACCCCTACATGTCGGGCCGCGACAACCTCAAGCTGTGGGCGGCCCACTACGACCGTGCTGCAGCCGGCCGGATCGACGCAGAACTTGATCGCGTGGGCCTGACCGACGCGGCCAGCAAGAAGGTCGACGCGTACTCGCTGGGCATGCGCCAGCGCCTGGGCGTGGCCCGCGCGATGCTCAACGACCCCGAGCTCCTGCTGCTCGATGAGCCGACCAACGGCCTGGACCCGGCCGGCCTCATGGAGTTCCGCCAGATGGTCCGCTCGCTGGTCGACGAGGGCCGCACGGTCTTCATCAGCTCGCACATCCTCGACGAAGTCGAGCGCATGGCCGACGACGTCGCGATCATCCAGCGCGGGCGGATGATCTCCTACGGCTCCATCGCCGACCTCACCAAGGGCAGCGCCAGTGGCGCGATTCTGGTGCGCGTCGACGACGTCGGCGCCGCCGAGCGGGCCGTGCTGGACCTCCCGTTCGTCAAGCACGTCGACGCCGCAGATGGCGGCGGAAAGGTCCGCATCACGGTCGCGCACTCGGGCGACCAGGAGCTGCGGGCCACCGCTGAGCGCCTCGTTGCGCGGGGCGTCGGACTCTTTGAACTCTCGCCCCAGGTCGCGAGCCTGGAATCTCGGTTCTTGGAGATCACCGGCACGTCGGCCGGCGAGCTCGCGGTGCCCGAGCCGCCGCTGCAGCCACCCACCGGCCCGACGTTCGTGTCGAAGCAGAAGGGCGCCTGAG
>JAEMRF010000390.1 GCA_016463515.1 Solirubrobacteraceae bacterium
CGCAGTATCGCGGCGCGCTCCACCCCCTCCAGGAGTAGATTCTCGGCCTATGTTCGTGCTGGTCCTAGGTGCAGGTCGCGTCGGTGAACGCGTTGCCCGGTTTGCGATGTCTCAAGGCCACACCGTCTCGGTGCTCGATGAGGACCCGCTCGCGCTGGATCGTCTCGACGCGGCCGTCGACGATGGATGGGAGTCGGCCGGCGGTCGGTTCTCCGTCGGGACGGCGCTCGAGGCCGCGGCGCTCGAGGCCGCCGGGATCGCCGAGGCCGACCTGTTCATCGCCTCCACCAACGGCGACAACACCAACATCGTGATGGCGCAGATCGCCAAGGAGCGCTACGGGGTCGAAAAGGTCCTGTGCCGCGTGGCTGATCCGGCCCGCGCTGACTGGTACGAGTCGCAGGGCCTGCACGTGATCTGCGGTACGCGCATCGCGATCAGCCTGTTCGAGAACGAACTCCGCGCGGATTAAGGGGTCCTGACTCATGTTCATGGTCATCGCCGGCGGCGGCAAAGTCGGACTCAACCTCGCACGCGAGCTGCTCGAGAAGGGCCACGAGCTCTCGCTCATCGAGCAGTGGCGCCCGCGCTACATCCGCCTCGAGCGCGAGCTCGAGCACGTGGCGCAATACGGCGACGCGACCGAGCTGTGGGTCCTGGAACGCGCAGGCATCGCCCGCGCCGACATGGTCATCGCGGTGACGGGTGACGATGAGGACAACATCCTCATCTGCCAGGTCGCCAAGCAGAAGTACGGCGTGGAGCGGATCATCGCCCGCTGCAACAACCCGCGGAACCTGGAGCACTTCAAGCTCCTGGGGATCGAGCCGGCTGTCTCCGCGACCGACCTGATCCTCAACCTCATCGAGCACTCGCTCCCGGGCCACGGCCTCGTGCGGCTGCTCGATCTCTCGGGCGACCAGCTCGAGATCATCGAGGTCGAGGTCCACAGCGGCGCCCCGGCTGATGGCAAGTGCGTCGGCGAGGTCGAGCTGCCGCAGGGATCGCGCATCATCTCGCTCCTCCCGCGAGACGCCGTCGGGTTCGTCCCGACCGACGAGTCGCGCGTGCGCGCCGGCGACGAGGTCCTCGTGATCCTGGATCCGGGCCTGGAAGACGCCGTGATGTCGCAGTTCACCATCGATCGCCGAAAGTAGCTCTCCATGGCCGATCTCCAGACGGGCGTCCTCATCATCGGAGCTGGGGTCGCCGGCGCCTCCTGCGCCAAGGAGCTGCGCAAGGTGGGCTACTCAGGCTCCATCCTGCTGCTCGGTCGCGAGCTCGATGCGCCCTACGAGCGCCCGCCGGCCACCAAGGAATACCTCGCCGGCAAGATGCCCCGCGAGGACGCCACGTGGCTCTCCGAAGCGTGGTGTGAGGAGAACGACGTCGAGCTGCGGCTGCGCACCAGCGTGCTCAAGCTCGACACGGCGGAGAAGACGGCCAAGCTGCAAGGCGGCGACGTCGTCTCCTACGACCACGCCGTGGTCGCGACGGGCGCGAACGTGCGCCGTCTGCGCATCGACGGTACCGACCTTGAGGGTCTGCACTACATCCGCGCGCTGCGCAACGCCGACACCATCCGTGCCGAGCTCGAGCAGGTCGAGCAGGCCGCGACCATCGGCGGCAGCTACATCGGCTGTGAAGTTGCCGCGACGCTCACCGCCCACGGGAAGTCGGTCACGGTGATCATGCAGGAGGACCACCCGATGCAGGTCGGGTTCGGGGAGACCGCCGGCAAGTACGTGCGCTCGGTCCTGGAAGCCAACGGGGTCACGGTCCTCGGCGGCAAAGAGGTCGAAAAGCTCGAGGGCGACGACGAGCGCGTCGAGAAGGTGTTCTGCACCGACGGCACCGCCGTCGATGCGCAGCTCGTGGTCCTCGGTGTCGGCGCCGTTCCGGATGTCATGACCGCCAAGGGCGCCGGCCTGGAGCTGGGCGAGCGCGGCGGCGTGCTCGTCGACGCGCAGCTGCGGACCGCTGCCGATTCGGTGTGGGCCGCTGGCGACTGCGCCGAGTTCGAGAGCGTGCTGTTTGGCGGCTACCGCCGAATCGAGCACCAAGACGTCGCGATCGAGCAGGGCAAGACCGTCGCGCGCAACATCAACGGCGCGGGGGAGGACTTCACGTTCGTCCCGTACTTCTGGAGCGACCTGTCGGATTGGCTGTCGCTGGAGTACGTCGGCAACGCGTCCACGGGCTGGGACGAGGAGATCATCCGCGGCTCCGTCGATGAGGGCGCATTCTCCGTTTGGTACGTCAAGGACGGCGTCCTCGTTGCCGCGCTGAGTATCGGCCGCGGCGAGGACCTCATGGATGCCCGCCGCCTGATCGCCGTGAAGTCGACCGTCGACAGCCTCCGCGAGGCCATCGCGGACGCGTCGGTCGACCTCGCCGCGCTGTAAGAAGGCACGCCCGCGCTGAAGGCGGCTCGCGGGCGCGTAGCCCGCGGCTATTCGGAGTGGGGCGTGAGCCCGAGCTCGTTGAAGGTGCGGCGCCGGCCGCGCCAAGCGGCCTGCGCGATCACGAGCGCGCCGGTCGCAGCGCCACCCAGGTCCCAGGCATCCAGGCTGTCGGTGCCGAGGCCACCGACCGTGTCGATGAGGGCCCAGCCGGCCACCGCGCCACTGACGCACACGAGCAGGGCAACGCTGAGGTCATCAGCGATCCGCAGCCGCTCATCCAGGATGGTCGCCACGGCGATCAGTGCCCCGATGGCGACGGTGGCGGCAAGGGCGACGAACATGGCGCGGTTCTACCACGCGTCCGAGCGGTGCATCGAGCGCCCGCCACAGCAACATGCCGCTCCGAGCGACAATCGGTCGCCCGGCGCGACACGATTCTTCGCGTCTCGCTACTCTCTACGAGCGCCTGAACCGGCCCTTGGGGATTGGTGTAATTGGCAACACAGCGGATTCTGGTTCCGTCGTTCTAG
>JAEMRF010000072.1:0-4329 GCA_016463515.1 Solirubrobacteraceae bacterium
AGGCCACGTACCAGCCTTCGCGTCCGTTGACGAGCGCGTAGGGCTCGATGGTGCGGGTCGAGAGCTCGTCCTCGTTGGGCTTCCAGTAGACGATCTCGAGCACTTTGTACTCAGCGATGGCCGTACTGACCTGACGGGCGATGTCCTTGTCGTCGCCGCCGGTGCCAGCGATGTGCAGGCCCTGCTGCGCGGGATCGGCGCCGAGCGCCTTGACGATCTTCTCGCGCGCGGAACTCAGGACGTTCTCGGGTAGGTGGTCGCCGATCAGGTCGATCGCCGCAATGAGGGCCTTGGCTTCGACCGGCAGCAGGCGGGCAGGGCGGGCGAAGTTGTCGGAGTACGGCTCCGGATCGACCTCGATCGTGCCGTCTTCGGCCACCTCGGCGTAGAGCACGTACGAGCCGCCGCCGAAGTTCACGACCGACAGGAGGTTGACGTCGTCGCGCAGCTCGGCCTCGGTGATCTGCAGGCGCGTCTCGAGCTCGCTGGCCTGCAGCGTCTCACCGCGGCGACCGGCCTGGATCAGGATCGAAGCGAGGGTCACGAGGCGGGCGAACCGCTCGGGGCGAATCGTCGGCTCGTTCTTGTCCTTCGGTTCGGGCTCGATCTCGGCCATCGACATACCGTCGGGAAGGGCCGCCGCCAGCTCGATCCCGCCGGGGGTGTGGCGACGCGTGAGCGCCTCCACACGGTCCTGCAGCTCGTGCTCGAGTTCGCTGGGACCCACCACGCGCAGGTGCTCTCCGTGGCGCAGCACCCAGGCGATCAGCGCCCGCGAGTTGGAGTACGGCGTGGTGAAGCGCGCGCCACCGCCCTCGAGCGGTTCGAACTTGCCGTAGCGGCCGAAGTGGCGCTCGATCTGCCAGGCGATGCGCTGGGACACGTCGATCTCGGCGTCGGCGTGGGGCTCGCCCAGCTGCCAGGCGGCGCGACTGGCGTAGTCACGAGGATCGAAATCGACGGGGCGCCGGAAGTCGTGCTCGGATTTGCTCGCGTAGGAGACGCGCCCGCGAATGCGAGACAGACGGAAGACGCGAACGCCTTCACGCTCGTGGGCGTAGCCGACGAGATAGAACCGGCCGTCTTGGAACAGCAGGGCGTAGGGATCGACCTTGCGCTTCTGGGTCTCGTCGCGGTCGATCGTGAAGTAGTCGAAGAGGATCGTCTTCTGGCGGAAGATCGCCGTCTCGATCTTGGCCAGGCGCTGCGAGAGCTCCGGACCTTCCGCTCCAGCCGTGACACCGAGCGCGATCTGGCGCTGATCGGGCGCCTTGAGCGGACTGGGCTGCCCCCACGTGAGCTGCTGCAGGGCCAGGCGCAGCGGTTCGGCGTAGGCGAACTCACCGTCAAGGAGCGTGAGCGCGGAGCCCAGCGCGGCAAGTTCAGGATCGCTGAACTCGATCGCGGGCAGGTGGAAGTTCTCCGGCCGCAGGGAGTAGTTCTCCTGATCGGCGTTCGCCTCTGCCGGTTTGTCGACCGACAGCTGGATCCCCAGCGCGTCGAGCTCTGCGCGGTCGGCGTAGAACCGGCGCGCGAAAGCATCCTCGTTCATCCCCGAGTACCCCTCGACATCGCGGCGAATCTCGCTCGCGGTGACCGGACGGCGCTCCGCCATCAGGTACGAGATCAACGAGAGCTGTCGGATGAGCTTCTCGGTGTCTTTGGCCATTCGCCCCGCACTTTACGCCGGTCAGCACGCCAAGATCACTCGCTAGCGCCTCTTTCCCGCTCTTTGCGGGGAAACCGACCCTCCCGACCTCGCAAGGTGGAGGTTCGCCACGTCGCCGAGGCTGCCGATGTCGGCGCGACTCCGAGGACGCTTCGACCCTGGGCCGTACACCGATCGGCGGTCGACCGCGCGCATGCCGGCGTTATATGCCGTCCGAACGAGCCTCTCGGCGAAAAGTTTTCGCGCCAGGTGATGTGACTAGTGTTATAACGCGCCAACCCCGACGTTCATTGACGAACCCACGGGGGGACCACGGTCCGGTTACAGACATACCGAACGGTTGCCCTGGCCGATTGGCCGACCTCGTGTGGCGCGTCCAGGTTCGCTCTGTAACGATGAACAGCGTGTTGGTGCTCATCGATGACCAGGCCGGACCCCGCGAGGCCCTCGCGCACGCCCTCCGCGCCGCCCATCTCCAAATCGCGGGAACGGCGCGCTCGGCGGAGACCGCGGCCGATCTGCATCGCCACGTGGGCTTTGACCTCGCGCTCGTCTGTGGCCGCACCGATGCCGCCGCCCGGCGCCTGGGACGCGAGATCTCGCAGCAGATCGGCGTGTCGATCGTGCTGTACGCCCAGGGCGATGATCTTCGCGAGATCGCTGCCGCCTTCGATGAGGGGGTCCGTGGAGCGATCGCTCGCGCAGCGCCGCTCGACGAACTCGTGCGCGCCCTGCATCACATCTCGACGGGCGCGACCTACCGCGACCCGCGGCTGACCGAGCCCCGCCGTCGCTTCGACGGCGGCGGTCACCGTCCGCTGAGCCCGCGGGAGCGCGAGGCGCTCGGCTGCGTCGCCGAGGGTGCGACCACGAGCGAAGTCGGCGAGCGCCTGGGGGTCTCGGAGGAGACGGCCCGCACGCTGCTGCGCCGCGGCGCCGCCAAACTCGGCGCGCGGACCCGAGCTCAGGCCGTTGCAGTGGCGTACGCCCGCGGCGAGCTCACGCCCGTCGACGTCGACTAGCCGACGCCGAGCGTCGACGCTCCGCTGAGCGTCGACCTGCGTGCGTCCGTCGCGACGGCCTTTACGCTTGCGGCACGATGCCCGCTGCCCCCGCTCCAGCTGCCGAGGTCCGCGCCCGGGTCATGGCCGGCATGGTGACGGCCGTCGAAGAAAAGGGCTACGCCCACACCACCATTGCGGATATCGCAAAGGCCGCGCGGATCTCGCGTCGCACGTTGTACGAGCACTTCGTCGACAAGGAGGCCTGCTTTCTGGCTGCCTATTCGATGATGGCCAACGAGCTGATCTCGGCCGTGGTGAGCGCGTCGCGGGCTCAGCAGAGCGGCATGGACCGCTTGAACGCCGCCTCGATCGCCTACCTCGACTTCCTTGCCACCACCCCCGAGGTCTCGCGCAGCTTTCTCACCGAGATCAACGCGGTGGGCCAAGCAGGCGTAGAGCTGCGGTGTGCAGTCAATCAGCGATTCGCGGCGATGATGACCGACCTCGTGGTCGAGAGCGTCGGCGATACCGGCGCGGTCCTCCCGGACGGGCGGTTCGTGCGCGAGTTCGACACCAACATGGCGCTCGCGCTCGTGGGATCCATCAACGAGCTCGTGCTCCAGGCGATCGTCGTCGGCCCGGCCGACACGCTGCCCGTGCGCCTCTCGCGGCTGAGCAAGCCCGTTTTGGAGCTCGCCGACCGGATGCTCATCTCCGACGTCGCTCCCGCCTAGCCCTCGCCTACGCCTCTGGCGGCGGCCAGTCCGGTGGGTGCTTCTGCGTGGTGAAGGTCGGCGGCAGCATGGCGGCGACGGGCGACGGTGGCGGTGGGGCCGTGAAGGTGGGCGGAGGCGGCGTGGTGAAGGCCGGCGGCGGGTACTGGATGACGGGTGGGGGCGCGGCCACGGTGACGGTGCCCGCCGACCGACTGCCGAGTCCGCGGTTGGCGCCCCAGGCCAAGCCGATCACGAGCATGAGCAGGCCGATACCTGCGACCAGCACGCTGGTGGCCAAGGCGACCAGCGTGAGGACCGAGAGCGCCCCGAGCGTGTCGCCGCTGCCAAGCCCGATCGCATCCTCGACGACCGTACCGGGGATCTGGTCGTCGATCACCGGCGTGATCACATCGACCAGCAGCCCGGTTCCGACTTCGAGCTGGACCGTCGAGAGGATCGCGGTGGCCACGCCTCCCCCGAGCAGCAGCAGCACGCTTCCGATCCCGCCGACCCACAGCGGCCCGCGGTACCGCCGAAGGGTGCCGAGCCCGGCGCCCGGCGACGCCCCAGCAGGTATCGCAGCCCCCGGAGATGCGGGCGCCCCGGCAGTCCGGTCGACCGGCGCGCCGCACGCCCCGCAGAAGCGGTTGTCGGGCGGGAGCGGCGCAGCGCAGGCGTGACAGGCGGAAGCAGGCATCGGTGCCGTCACGCTACCCGGGGAGCGCGCCATCCGGCGAGGACCGCGCGCAGTGCTCGGACCGCCGGCATTTCACTTGCTTTAGAACGGAAGCGGTTGCACGTCTGGCGGGGGCTCAGCGCCCTCGCGACGAGTGGCACGCACGGTGGCTTCAGCCTCAGGCGGCGCAGTGAAGGGCTCGCGCGGAAGCGGTGCTGCCGTCAGTTCGCTCGGGTCCGGAGGATTCCAGGCAGCGGAGTCCTC
>JAEMRF010000072.1:4429-11567 GCA_016463515.1 Solirubrobacteraceae bacterium
GCGGTGCTGCCGTCAGTTCGCTCGGGTCCGGAGGATTCCAGGCAGCGGAGTCCTCGAAGGCGCCCAGGGGCACAGCAGCCGGCACGTGGGGCTCAGGCGGAGCGGCCGGCACGGCAGGAGCTGCAGACGTCCCAACGGACTGGGCCTGGGGAACGTCCTCAGCTGCATCGGCAAACCAGACGGCGCCGCCGAACGCGCGGTCGTAGCCCGACCACGCCGAACCCGGCTGGCGCTCTTGCTCCAGGCGGTCGACGATCCCGAGCTTGCCGCCGAGGTTGTCCATCATGTGCACGAGGAACGCCTCGCGGGTCTGAGGGGTCACTGGGCTGCCGTGCTCGAGCTGGCCGTGGTGGGCGAGGATGATGTGCAGAAACGCCTGCTTGCGGGCCGCACTCATGCCAGGGATGGCGTCGACGACACCGTGGAGCCGCTCGTAGCCGAGCACGATCTCGCCGCGCAGCTTGCCGTCGTCGGTCAGCTCCACCGTGTCGCCCTCGGTGAAGGCGTAGGCGTCGAGCTTGCCGATGTCGTGCACGAGCGCCGCGCTGACGGCGAGGTCGCGGTCGATACCGGGGAACACGCCCGCCGCACCATCGACGGCCTCCGCGACGGTGAGGCAGTGCTCCAGCAGGCCATGCCGGTAGGCCTGGTGCACGCGCTTGGCGGCCGGCGCCACGCGGTAGGCGGCCCAGGTGCTGGTGCTCTCGCCGAGGACCGCTTCGAGCATCGCGCTCATGCCAGGGTCCTGGACCGATGCGATCAGCGAACGGAGGCGCGCCTCCAGCTCCGGAACGGGCACCGGCGGACCGAGCCGAAGCTCGGAAGGATCGTAGGTGCCGTCGGCGGCGGGCTCGAAACCCTCAAGGCGCAGCTGGGGACCGAACTTCTCGTGGACCTCGAAGCGCCCGAACACGCGGAACGGCGCCCCGACCACGAGCAGCGACTCGATCTGATCCACGTCATCCCAGATGACCGACGAGAGCGTGCCCGTGCGGTCGCAAAACTGGAGTTTGAGGAAATCGTCCCCGTTGTTCCGGGACCGGCGGTCGATGGTCTGCACCAGCAGCACGAGGTCGACCTGGGTCCCGTCTGTCAGCTCCCTGATCGGCACGGGAACGAGCCTAGGGACGCCCGCGGACGGCGTGGCGCCGCGCCACGAAAGCGCCCGTAGGACGGGGGCTCAGCGCCCCTTGCGAAGCGGCGGCAGCACCTTGGGGTTCCCGCCGCTTTTGTAGAACGCGATGGCGCGATCGCCCGTGCGGCGCGCCGCAGCCGCATTGTCGATGGCGCCCAGGATCGAGCCGAGACCCGGCACGAGACGACCGCCGTAGCGCCGAGCGATGCGGCGGCTGCTGTAGCGCACGAGCCGCTCGGTCATGGACCGCTGGTGATGCCCACCGGAGAGCCGTGTGCTGATCTCCTTGCGCGCGAGTGCGGCGGCGAGCCGCTCGCCCTGATGATCCAGGCCGGCTTGCGCCTCTTCGATGGTGTCGTAGATGTCGAAGATCACGAGCATCTCGGCCGCCCGGGCTTTGTCGGTCGGGTCATGGCCATAGGCGGCGGCCACGAACAGCACCTCCCGCGTGAGGATCCACACCAGAGCGATCGTGTCGGGGCCGGCGGTGAAGATGCCGCCGAACCCAAGCGCGGCACCTTCGACCCGCGCCGTGTTGGCAAAGCGCTTCGTGGCCGACTTGGCCAGCTGCTCCTGGGAGTAGCGCAGCGGCCCGCGCTCACGCATCCACTCCTGCGCGGCTTTGCCATGCACGTCGACGGCTGCGAGCGCCAGCGTCTCGAGCGTGTACGAGGGGTCGCGGCGCAGCTCCGCCAGCAGCCCGGGCGGAATCGTCGGCAGTGCGGGCAGTTCCATGGGACCTGATTGTGCCGACTGGTGAGCGTCGCCGCGCTGTTCTACGCTCAGGAGGTGGTCTTCAACCCCTTCGTCCCGAGCCAGCTTGGTGCCGCTGCCGCCAATCTGTACGACGTGACCGTCACCGGGCACCTCGCCGACACGCGCCCGCAGGCGCGGCGAATCATCACGGAGGCCCGTCACCGCACCGTCTATCGGTACCTGGAGACCGTCGACCCGGACCCGGATCGGCTGCCCGTGCTGCTGATCCCCACGCTCGGCGCGCCGCCTGCGTGCTTTGACCTGCGTCACGGCAATTCGATGGTCGAGCACCTGCTCGGCGTGGGCGTGCGCACCTACATGGTCGATTTCGGGCGCCAGAAGTTCTCCGATCGCGACCTGGCGCTGGAGCGGTGGGTCGAGCTCGTCCTTCCCCGCACGATCCGGGAGGTCTCCGCCGACGCCGGCGACCGGCCCGTCCACCTGGTCGGCTGGTCGCTTGGTGGCGTGCTCGCCGCCCTCACCGTGGCCAACGACAACAACCTCCCGGTCCACACCGTCTCCGTCATCGCGGCGCCCTTTGACCTGCATCGCATGCGCCTGCGCGGGACCCTCGCCACGTTCTCGGCGTTGACCGACCTCTCCGAGGGGTTCATGCAGTCCGCGCTCACGCGGGTGATGACCAATCCCGTTGCCGCGCCGTTCGTGCGCACCGGGCTGCGCCTTGCCTCGATCCCGCGCGACCTGCGCGGGCCGCTCGTCAAGCTCGCCAACCTGCACGATCGCGAGGCGCTCGCCCAGATCGAAGCGACCGATGCCATCAAGGGCGAGCTGCGCACCTACACCGGCCGCTCGATCGGTGAGATCTACGCTCGGTTCATCGCCGTGAACGAGCTGGATCGACGCCCGGCGGAGCTCCACGGCGAGTTCCTCGACATCGGCGACCTGCGCCAGCCGTTCCTGGCGATCGCCGGTGGAGACGACATCCTGGCTCCAGAGGTCGGCGTGCACACCGTCGGCACCCTGCTGCCGCAGTCGGCCGAGGTCCGCCTGCGCACCTCACCCGGCGGCCACCTCGCCGTGCTGTCCGGTCCGCACGCCGCCGAGACGACCTGGCGCGAGATCGACGAGTTCCAGCGCTGGTGGGATCTGCGCGCCATCCGCCGCCGCGTGCCGAGCCGCCGCGTCTCGGTCGAGGCCGCAGGCAGCCAGCCCGAGCGGCCCAGGCTGCAGGTGGTCTAGCAGCAGCTGGATTACCGGCGACGCAGGACCCAGAGGTCCTGGTCGCCCTCGAGCGCTGCGGGGTGGAATGCGTCGACGAACCACTCGTCCTGGATGCGCGGCATCAGCCACTCAGGCGTGAGGAACGCCATGCCCCAATCAGCGTCGACGACGCCCCAGTCGCCGTCCTCGCCGAAGGGATTGAAGAACGAGAACCCCGACGTGTACATGTCGTCGGCGGCCTGAACCAGCGCCCCGGACCATGACTCGCCGCGAGCCGCGCGCGTCGCGATGCTCTGGAAGCCGTGCGTGCTGAAGACGATCGCGCCGCCTGAGCGGATCAGGCGTGCCATCTCAGCGAGCCAGAGCAAGCCGGGCTCGGCGTTGAAGTGCGACCAGATCGAGATCGCGTAGGCCGCATCGAGCGAGCCGTCGGGCAGGTCGACCGGTGGACGCTGCGGGGACTGAAAGAACGACACTTCGGGCAGGTGTTCCTGCGCCCAGGCGATCGCGGGCCCGTTGGGGTCGCAGCCGTGGAACGTCGCCCCGGGGTGGTAGGCCGCCAGGACGCGCGCCACGCGGCCCGACGAGCACCCGAAGTCCAGCACGCGGGTGCCGTCGCCGATGGGAACGCCCGCCTTGGTGAGGAGCTGGTCGACGGCATCGGCGTAGCCCAGGTCGCCACCGGTGGCCTGCGCGACGTGCGCCATGGCGTGCACGTCGGCTGGGGGCATCGCCTTGTGCAGGCCGGTGGCCTCGGCGATACCCGGAACGTCGTGGAACAGGCCGAAGGTGACCGCCAAGATCGGCTGGTACGGGGTGCCGGCAGCGGAATCCCACAGGCCGCGCTGATCAGGCGTCAGGCGCTCCAGTAGCTCGGCGCGCTGCTCATCGGTGATCCGACCGGTGAGGTCGCGAACCAAGGGTCCGTCGAGCGTGAGCACCGAACTGGCCGCCGCGGTGCGCTGCGCGACCGCCGCCAGTTCCAGGTCGGCGCCGGGCTCGGCGACGCCTCCATCGGCTCGCCGACCTTGCTGGTAGAGGCGGAAGTAGGACTGCAGCCCACCGGGGTAGACCACGTCGGCCAGGCGCTCGCGCGCTTGCATGAGCTTCGGATGGTCGGTGCGGAACGGAAGCTGGGGGCGCGCCATGAGAGCCGCCGACTCTATCCGGCTCAGGCCTCGCGCCGCAGGACCCAGAGGTCCTGGTGGGCGTCGATCGCCGCTGGGCGGTAGAGCGCGACGGACCATTGCGGCGTGATCTCGCGCAGCATCCATTCGGGGCTGATGAACGACACGCCCCATTCGCGGTCGACGACGCCCCAGTCGCCCGCCTCCCCGAACGCGTCCACGAACGAAAAGCCGCTGCGATACAGGTCCACGAGTGGCTGGCGCTGCGTCGCTTCGCCGTGATTGGGATCGTTTGACCGGTAGGCGATCGCGCCTGGGCCGTGCGTCGTGATCAGCGCCAGACCGCCGGGTCGGATGACGCGGTGCAGCTCGTCCAGCCACACGCGCGCCGGTGCCTCCGCGTAGTGCGACCAGATCGAGATGGCGTAGGCCGCGTCGAGCGACCCATCGGAATATGGCAACGGGGGACGCAGCGGCTGAACGGTGAACTCGACCTCGGGGATCGCGCCTGTCGCCCAGTTGATCGCGGCTGCGTTGACGTCGCATCCCAGCCAGCTCGACTGCGGACGCCGCGCGGCCAACATCCGCACGACACGCCCTGAGGAGCAGCCGAAGTCCAGGACCCGGGCGCCGTCTGAGAGCGAGAGCCCGCATTCCGCGAGGGCGCCGTCGATCATGTCGGCGTACCACGGGTCGCCGCCAGCGGCCCACTCGGCGTGGGTCATGGCGTGAACGTCGTGGGGAGGCATCGCAGCGGTCAGTCCGGTCCGCGCCTCGAGGTCCAGCAGACCGCGGGCCAACCCGTAACCGATCAGCACCATGCGTCGATCCAGCGGGTGCGCACCATCGAGGTGAGCGCGGCCACCTTCGCCGATTACGTCGAGAAGCTGGGCCTCTTCCGCATCCGTCAGCACGCCCGCGAGTTCACGAATCAGCGGCCCGTGGAGCGTGAGTCGCCCCTGCAGCGGCACATCACGCTCCGCCAGGCGGTCGATGAGCGCGCCTTGCACTTCCACTTCCACCTGGGGGACCGCGACCTGGACCTCCGACGCGGTGGGGATGCCGCCCGGATGCAGCAGGTCGGCGAGCGTCTCTCGGCCGCGCATCAGGCGCGGGTGGTCGGTCCGGAACGGAAGGCGAGGTCGAGCCATGCGGCGGCGATGCTAAGCGAGCCGCAGCGCGCGGCGCAGCTCGGCCTCGAGTTGGTCTCCGGCGTGGGCCCACGTGCGCCCCTTCGCGACCCGCAGGCCCTCGCTGGACCGCCGCGCGCGCTCGGCCGGATCGTCGAGCAGCTCGATGATGCGTGTGGCCATCGCACTTGGGTGGGGCGCCGCGAACGCCACCGGGCCGTCGTTTCCGAAGACTCCGACGATGCTCGGGTGGTCGATGTCGACGCAGGGCAGCCCGCACGCGAGCATCTCGCCGGGAATCAGCGAGTAGTTCGTGAGCGAGAGGCAGAGCCCGACGGTCGCTTGCGAGTAGAGCCGGGCCAACTCGTCGGCGGTGAGGATCCCGGCCTGCTCATACGGCACACCCATGCTCACGGAGTTCGAGGTGCCGAACGTGATGATCCGCGTCTGAGGACGACGCCTCACGACCTCCTCGAGCGCGAGTGCTCCGAGCGGTACCCCGCGCCGCGGCGTCTCGACGCGCGCATAGAACGCGACGACGTCGTCTTCGCGCACCAGCTCGCGCGGATAGTAGGTGTCGTGGTCGGCGGCGAGGTCGAACACGCCGCAGGTGCCGCCGCGAGCCTGGACCTGCTCCGCCAGCCACGGGCTCGCGCCGATGCCGTGCAGGCCGAGACCGTAGGTGCCCTCGGCGAACTCACGCTCGGCCGACGCCGCATAGAACTCTGGCTCGTTGTCTTGCACCAGGTAGGCGCGGGCCGCGCACTTGGGCAGCGCGACCGTGGTGTAGGCCGTCTGCCACCCGGTTGCGATCGCCACGTCGGCCCCGAACCAGTCGCGGAAGCCCTTGAACACCGGGGCCTTGAGTGGGCGAAAGCTCTCGACGATCGTGCCACGGAGCACGGCAGCGCCTTCGGGGTTCCAGCCGAGGGGATCGTCGACCCAGATCGTGCAGGTGTGGCCCTTGGCTTCGAGCCGCTCGATGAGACGAAAGATCGTCATGTGGCCGCCCGAGCCCACCCGGAAGGGCGGAATGACGACCGCAACATGCAACGACCGGCGGTCCGCGCGCAGTGGGCCGTCGCCGGTGAGGGGGGCGGCGCCCTCCTGGGCGTACTGCGTCAGGAAGCCGTACGGCCCGGGGAGCGCCTCGGCTTGCACCGTCACGATCGGCTGATCGCCGACGGGCGCAGAGGCAGCAGCTGGGGGCGCTGGACGGCTCGTCCGGCCTTCGAGCGAGAGGCGCCGCTCCACCGGATCCGGGAGCGCAGCTGCCCGGGACCCGAGTGCCGCAGCAACGCGCCGCCCCGCATGGTGGCGAGCCGCACGCCCAGCCCAGCGAAGCTGGGTCGGGGTGTCGCCGCCGTGTTTGCGGACGAACCGGGCGTCGGCCCGGGCCAGCGCCACCGTGGACTTCACGATGTTGAGTGGGTGAATCTCTTCGCGGTGCCCGACGGTCTCGGCGAGGCCCCGGTACTCGTCGAAGTAGCGTTTGAAGAACTCCGCCGGCGGGTAGTCGTGGGCATGCAGGACAGCCATCGCCGGGTCGTAGCGCTTGTGCCACCGCGGGTGGCGTTCGAGCGCGCGGCCGAACGCCTGGTCCTCGCTGTAGGCCAGGTCGGCAAAGCGGATCTCTTCCCAGCAGGCGCGACGGTAGGCGGCATTGACGTTCGAGAGGAAGGTCGAGTCGCCCGCCGAGAACACGCGCGGACCGCCGCCGTCGGCCTCGAAGGTCGCGAAGTACTCCGTCAGTTCGCGGGCGATCATCGGCGTCGTGTCGGGGCGGGGAAGGTGCGGTCCGAACACCG
>JAEMRF010000391.1 GCA_016463515.1 Solirubrobacteraceae bacterium
GTGATGCCCGCTTGCTTGGGCGAGACCACCACGCCCGTGCGCTCGCTCGGCACCCGCGTGGCGGTGCCGGAGGCCTGCTTGAGCGAGGCCGCCGCGCGATCCAGTGCGAACACCGCGAGGCCGTTGTAGCCGCGGGTGGTCGCGTAGGGGTCGACCTGCCGGGCTGCCAAGGTCGCGGCGTCGATCGCTCCGGGCACGAGCGGCAGGCCGGCCGCGCCGACGCCATAGACGGAGCGCAGACGCGTGAGCGAGGCCTCGGCGAGGGCGAGGAACCGGCCACGCTCGACGTCGGTGGTGGCGTACTCGGCGGCGCGCGCCGCTGCAGCAGCCACCACCGCGGGGACCCACACCTGGCCCTGGCCACGGCCGTAGTACGTGAGGTCGCCGTCGGGCGCCGCGAGTACGAGTAGCGCGCGGGTCGCGCGGTCGTAGGCCTGGGTGGCCGCCATCGGGGCCTCGGGGCCGAGCTCGTCGACCACCTCACCGAGCATCATCGTCGACAGTGCGTGGTAGGCCAGCGGGTTGCGCGGCGGGTCGCTGAGGACGCCTCCACCCTGCAGCGGCGCTTCGCCTCGGCGGCCCACGTCGCTGCCCGTCTCCTTGGGCACGCGCGACCCGACGCGATGCAGGACGCGCGCCTTCAGACCGGGGTCGGCCAGCAGCGCGCCGGCGCCGACCGGCTTGAGGCGCGTGCCCAGCAGTTCCAGCGACGCAAGGCTGCTGACGAGCTTGAGGTTGTTGTAGCAGCGGGCATCGGCGTAGCACTTGGCCGAGGCGGTCTGCGAGGCCACCGGGCCACGCGCTGCCAGGTCAGCGGCGAGCTGCGGTCCGGCTTTGGCCCACAGCGGTGCACCGACTGGATCGCTTGGGAGTGCGCCGTCGGCCCAGCGGTAAGCACGCGCGAGGACCAAGAGCTCGAAGGCGCCGCCGGCCGGCACCTTGACCTGTGCCAGCAGCGCGTCGAGCCCGCCGCGGATCAGGGCGCGATCGCCCTCTTGGGCGCCGCGGCGCACCATCGCGTACCCGAGCATTGCGGTGCCGTAGTCGCCACCGGTCCCGTAGATCGGGTCGGGGAAGCGGCCGTCGACGCGCTGGATCGAGGCCCAACGCCGCACGACTTCGTCGGCGATCGCCGTCGCGCGGACGCTGAGGTCTGGGCCGCTGGCGCCGGCAACATCAGCCGTGGGAGCGGCCGCAGGCAGGGCTGCCGCCCCAGCCAGTGGAGCGGCAGCAGCGTGACCACCCGCGACCGCCACAAAGGTGGCGCTGAGCAGCACCAAACGGCGCGTAAGGGTCCGGGGCTGCACGACGGCGAAAGTTAGTCGGTGAGCCCGGCGGGAGCGCCGGTGACCGGGCGGTTGCCGCGCCCGGTGGGCGCGGCAGGAAGCGCTCTAGCGCTCGGCAACGCCTCGGGCGGGGATCGGGTTGGCGCCGGCGTCGCGCCAGCGAGCGCGCGAGGCCTCGATCTCCTCGAGGGCCTTCACGCGGTCATCCCAGCCGTCGATCGTGACGACCTTGCCCTCGGGCTGCTTGTAGATCTCGAAGAAGTGCGAGATCTCGGTCTTGAGCTGGTCGGAGAGGTCCTCCAGCTCGTTCACGTTCGTCCAGTTCGGATCGGTCGTGGGGATACAGACGATCTTGTCGTCCTGACCCTTGTCGTCGGTCATCTTGAAGATGCCGATCGCCTTGACCGGGATCAAGCAGCCGGGGAACGTGGGCTCGGTCACGATGACCAGAGCGTCGAGCGGGTCGCCGTCGGCGCCGAGGGTGTCCGGGATGAACCCGTAGTCCGACGGGTACACGACGGACGAGAAGAGAAAGCGGTCGAGCACGATCGCGCCGATCGTCTCGTCGTATTCGTACTTGTTGCGCGAGCCCTTCGGGATCTCGACGAAGGCATGCAAGTCGGAAGCCATAAGGACGAGCAGTCTACGGCTGATGCGCCACCCGCAGGCGGATCGTCACGTCTGTTACATGCTCGCGGTCGCCGGGGTCGACCCGCGAATGGCGTGGCCGAGCGCCTCGAGGGTCACCTCGCTGGGGTCGGTGCTCTGCTCGAAGTCGGTCACCAGGGCGATCAGCTGGTCCGGTGCATCGACGTGCGGGAAGTGCCCGGCGCCCGCAACGATCGCAAGCGTCATGTGGGGCACGAGCTCCTGCGCTTCGTAGGCGTGGCCGACGGGAATGATGCTGTCGTGCTCGCCCCAGATCGTGAGGACCGGCAGGCCGTCCATCAGGTAGAGCTTGTCGACCGCCGAGACGCGCTGACCCCCGAGCGAGGTGCTGGCCCGAACGGTGTGCAGGAACGCCTCGCGGGCCTGGCGATCGTGCAGCGAGGTAAAGCCGCCGAGACCTTCCGTGAGGTCGGTGGGAAGTTCCAGCCCGGCGCGCTCTGCGAGCACCTTTGCCTTACGACCTGCTGCCTGGGCGGGCAGGCTCGTGACCGCGCGGATGAAGAGCGGCGCCCCCGGCAGACTTGCGGCGCGCAGCGCAACGCCAAGCCCCTTCCCGAGCCCGCCGCTGTCGACCAACACCAGCCGCCCGACGAGCTCTGGTGCCATGTGCACCAGCTGCATCGCGATGCCTCCGCCCAGCGAGTGACCGACGAGCGTGACCCGGTCGGCCTCCAAGGCCAGCAGCAGGTCGCGCACGACGCTGGCGTAGCCACCGATCGAGTAGTCGCCGATCGGCTTGTCGGACTGGCCATGGCCGAGCAGGTCGGGAGCGATCACCTCGTGCGTCTGCGCGAGGCGCTCGATGATCGGGTCCCACGTGCGGTTGTTCGACGCGATGCCGTGCAGCAGGACCATCTGCGGTCCGCTCCCACCGTGACGGTACGAGACGACCTTGCCGTGGAGAGTGATCTCCCGGTCCTGGACGATCGACTTCCTTCTCGACTTTGCAGCCATCACGCTCCCGCCGAACC
>JAEMRF010000392.1 GCA_016463515.1 Solirubrobacteraceae bacterium
ACGCGTTCGCGCGCTGACGGGGCGTGGGCGATGCGATCACGCTCGTCGGCGTGGAGCTGCTCGAGGAGGGGATCCATTGAGGGGATATGCGGCGGGGGACGTGGCGACCCGCGTCCGCGGGACCACCACCTCTCCATTCGTCGACGGCCACCACATCCACCTTTACCTCCCGCGGACATTCCGTACGACCGTCAAGCCGTATGGATCCATTCCAGGGGATCGTGTCGGACCCACTTCCGGTCGATAGCCAGGCAGGCCCACCCCCTGGCCTCCCCCAACGTCCCGTCCCAAGGAACACCTCGCGTGGCCCACTCTCGTCCGCTGCTTGCCGCAGCGCTCATCGCCTCAAGCTCGCTCACGATGGCCGCGCCGGCGCAGGCTGGCCCCACCACGACCAAGGCCAAGGTCGTCGCCGACGCTTGGACGGCGACGATCAAGAAGCAGCTCGACCCCAAGACGTCGGTGATCGGCCGCGATCTGCGCACCACCGCCCAGAACCTCGCCGCGCTCGTCGCCCCGGTCGCCGACCCTGGGTGTGCCGCCCAGGTCACGACCAAGCCGTTCGCGCCCTGGAACGACCACGCGGACTACGTGCCAGTGCCCAACAGCGGCTTTGAGCAGGGACTGGACCAGTGGATCCCGTCGGGGCGAGTGAGCCTGCGGGCCGACAACAACCCCTTCTTCATCTCCGGTAGCGCCACCGACGCGACCTCGACGGTTCTTGCTCCGGGAGCCTCGATCGCATCGGCCTCGTTCTGCGGGGGACTTGCGTACCCGACGATCCGCATGATGTCGCGCTCCGCCGACGGCAAACCGGCCTCAGCTGCCGTCACCGTGCGCTACACCGGCCGGGACGGACTGATCGGCGCTCTGCCGCTCGGCACCATCACGGCCAGCAGCGACTGGAAGCCGACGGAGATCACGCTGACGGCGTCAGGCGTGCCGCTCCTCACGGGCACCAAGCTCGGCGTCACGATCACCGCCGTCAAGGGCTCGATCGCGGTCGACGACGTGTACGTCGACCCGTTCCGCCGTCAATAGCGGGCGCTGGCCCGCCGGGCCGTTGCGCCCGCTCAGAAGGAGAGAGGGGGATTCGAACCCCCGAGCGAGTTGCCCCGCCACATGATTTCCAATCATGCCCGTTCAGCCACTCCGGCACCTCTCCGAGCAGGCGCAGAGGTTAGCGGTCTGCGGGCCGCGACGCCCGCCGGGGCTGCGCCATCTGGAGGCAGCTGCCTTCACTTCGTGCGATCGCGCTGGTAGCGTCGACCCCAGATGTCGACCCCGGCCATCCAACCATCGGGCCGGCGCTACGGCGGCCGCACCGCTCAGGAGCGCCAGCAGGAGCGGCGCGACCAGCTCATCGACGCTGGCGTGGAGCTCTTTGGGACCGTCGGCTTTGGCGGAACGTCGATTCGAGCCGTGCTGCGCGAGAGCGGCCTGGCCGAGCGCTACTTCTACGAGAGCTTCGATTCCCTCGAAGCGCTGCTGGTGGGCGTGCACGAGCACATCCACACCATCATGGTGGCACGCGTGATGGAGGCGACCGACGCCGCCGGCACCGACGTCGAAGCCCGTGCCCGCGCCGGACTGCGGGCGTTCATCGAGACGATCACCACCGATCCTCGGTGGGTCCGGATCAAGCTGCAGGAGCTCGGCGGCAGCGCCGGCGAGGAGGTGCGCCAGTTCCGGCGGCGCGCGATGACTCGCTACGCCTCACTCCTCGTGGCGTACGGCCCGCTCGACGCCGCCTTGGCGCGCGACCTTCGCCCGCAGGCCCTCGCCATGGCGGTCCTGGCGGCGGTCGAGTCGCTGCTGGACGCATGGGCTGCCGGCGAACTCGACCTCACGATCGACGGCCTCATCGACCATGCCGTGGTCGTCATCAAAGGCACCGTGACCGAACTGGAGCGCGGATGACGCGTACGCAAGCCACGCCCACCGTCGACGCGCCGGTGCGCCGCAAGGACGAGCTCCCGCCGAGCCTCGACGTGAGCGGCGTAGGCATGACCAAGCGCTGGATCACCAGCCAGCCCGCGACGATCATGGAGCTGCACGACCGCTTCGGCGACATCGCGAGCCTCAGCTTCGCCGGAGGTCGCGGCGGCGTGATCACGCGGGCCCCGGACGACATCGAGAAGCTGTTCAAGGCCCCACCCAAAGAGGTGCCGGTCGCGACCGGAGGCAGCCCGATCGGCCCCTTCGTGGGCGAGCATTCCCTCCTGACGCTCAACGGCAGCGCACACCTGCGCCACCGCCGCCTGCTCCTGCCGCCGTTTCACGGCGACCGGATGCGCGCCTACCGCGACGACATCCGCCAGATCGCCGCCGACGAGATCGCGACCTGGCACCCCGGCACCACGATGAAGCTGCAGCCACGGATGCAGTCGGTCACGCTCGAGGTGATCCTGCGGATCGTCTTCGGCGTCGACGACACCACCCGCCACGACGCACTGCGCGCGGCGATCGTCAAGCTCCTCACGCTCAGCGGAAACCGGTGGGTCATCGCGCCGACGTTCATCGTCGCGGTGCGCGCCGGCAGACTCATCGGACCGATCGGCCGTCTGGCCGCCGAGGTCGACCGCCTGATCTATCGCGAGATCGACCTGCGCCGCAAGAAGCCCGATCTGGAGAGCCGAGGCGACGTGCTCTCGATGCTCCTGATGGCGCGCGACGAGGAAGGTGAGCCACTGACCGAGCAGGAGCTGCGCGACGAGCTCGTGACCCTGCTCTTTGCCGGCCACGAGACGACCGCCACCGCCCTTTCGTGGACCTTCGAGCGACTCGTGCGCCATCCCGAGGCCCTCGCACGCGCCGTCGAGGCGGCCGAAGGCGACGACCCGGACGGCGTGATCGACGCAACGTTCCAAGAGACGCTGCGGCTGCGCCCGGTGGTCCCGGCGACCGCCCGGATC
>JAEMRF010000073.1:0-3601 GCA_016463515.1 Solirubrobacteraceae bacterium
AGGGCGCGTCGCAGGTCGGCGGTGAGTTCGAGGTTGGCGAGCGCGTCCTCGCGCATTGATTTGCTGAAGACGGCGACGCGGTCCTTGCCCGCGGCCTTGGCGGCGTACATGGCGATGTCGGCATCGCGCACGATCGTCTCGACATCGTGCCCGACCGCGATACCCGCCGAGGCCGTGAGGCGAACGTCGCGATCGCCGAGCAGGATCGGTCGATGGATGGCCCGCAGCACGCGCTCCATTTCCTTCACGGCGCGCTCCGGAGAGGGATCGGCCATGATCACGCCGAACTCGTCGCCACCGAAGCGCGTCACGAGGTCGTTGGGGCCGAGCGTGGCCGCGATGCGGGCCCCGATCGTGCGGACGAGATCATCGCCTCGGCCATGGCCGAGGCTGTCGTTGATGGTCTTCAGGTCGTCGAGGTCCAAGAGCGCCATCGCGACCGGCTCACGCTCCAGATCAACCGCGGCACCGATCGAGACGCCGCCCGCCTCGCTGGCGAGGGTCGCCGGCTGCTCGAGCCGCTGCGCGAGGGCGAGCTCCAACGCCGCGCGATTGGGCAGTCCGGTAAGGGCATCGGTGAACGCCTGGCGTCGAAGCATCGCCTCTGCCCGCCCCTGCCGGGCGACCGCCTCGAACCGACGGACCAGCAGCGCCAGGGCCAGGAGGCCGAAGAGTACGCCGCCGATCAGTACCCACCGGGCAAGACTTGCGGCGCTGCGGGCGCGCTTGTCCTCGATCGCGATCTGCTTCTCGGTGTCGACGATGATCGCCTTGAGCACCGGATCCAAGGTGGTGACGAAGTAGCGCCTCGCCGCGGCGGAGTTGCCGTCTCGAGCAGCGGTCAGCGCGTCGCGCCCGGGACCAGCCAAGCCTGAGACGGCGCGCTCCAGGCGATCGGGGATCGCTCCGGTCACACCGAGCTTTTCAAGTCGCCCGATGGCCGCGATCATCACGGCGCCGGCTTGGAACGCTTCAGCCGCGCGGACCGAGTCGATCTCCCCAGCACCATCTGACTCTGCGGCGATCGCGCGCAATTGCTGCGTGGCTGCTTGCGCTTGCCGCAGCTCGACCTGTGCCTGACGGCGTTCGTCGGCTTGGCCTCGCGTGTGCTCCGCCACGCCAACCGTTACGCCCATGGTGAGGAGCACCATGGCGATCGCGACCACGCGGCCGCGCTGAGGGTGAGCATGGGCGGATGCCGGGGGAAGCGTCTCCACGAGTGACCAATCGGTCGACCACACCGGTTTCTTGACGCTCGGCGGAGCGTGGACGGTTGCGCTAGACGGACGGATGAGTGCGAAATCACATTCCATCGGTGTGCGACGTTCGCTACGCTGCGGGGCGTCCGGGCGCCGATCGGCCACGACGCACCTGCGTCGCGGCAGCCTTCGCCCTTGCCTCCAGCCCCGACGGCGGCACGTCTAACCCAGTACCGGTCCAACGCCGGCCAACCCCGGAGCTCCTCCGTGTCGCCACGTCCTACTCTCGCCCGCCCTGCTGCGCTGGCGGTTGCCATCACCTGCTCGGCGATGGCCCTCACGAGCCCGTCGGCCTCGGCCGCCGAACTCGTCTCGCGCGACGGAGATCTCCCGTTCGCGGCCTCACTCGCTGCTGCCTCTGCCGACGGCCGCTACGTCGTCATGAAGCTCGGCACGCCAAACACGCGGATCGCGCCCACGGGCCCCGAGGCCGACGTTCAAAGCCCCTCCGGTTTCGTGATCCGTGACCGCACGGCCCAGACGGTCACTCCGCTCACGCTGGAGCGCGCCGACGGCACACCGCTCACCGGCGCCGCGGTCAAGCAGATCAGCACCGACGGCACCCGGGTCCTCGCCGTGGCGGGCGGCGCGCCGTTCGTGATCGATGTCGCCAGCGGGAAGCCGCTCGCGCTCCCGACCACCCCCGGCATCGTCGTGGGCGCGCAGCTCTCCGACGACGGCACCAAGGCCGTGGTGTCGACCACCGGCACGGACTTCATGAACAACCCCACGAAGGACAACGCGCTGTACCGCGGTCCGATCGGTGGGACGGGCACCGAGCTGGTGAAGCTCTACGGCATCCGCTTGGCCAGCGCCAGCGGCGACCTGGGCACCGTGCTCTACAGCCGCGAGCTGCCGAAAGTCAGCCAGCCGAACAATCCCTCCAACTCGTTCCGCGGGACGGTCGTCGGCATCAAACAGGGCACCGGCGAGCCGCGCGTTCTCGCGCAAAGTTCGCTCGCGCAGTTCCGCCGGTCGGCGACGACCTGCAGCCCCGACTACCTCGGCATTCGGACGATCATCAAGGACGTGGCACCCACGGCCCTCAGCGCCGATGGTGGGCGCGTCGCCTGGAGCATGGCCACCACCGACAGCGACTTCCAGGGTCGCCGAGACTTCGGGTACCGCGTGCGCCAGGCCGACGGCATCACCACGTCGTTCGACCAAATTGCTGGGCTCAGCCCGTCGTTCGAGGCGCTCGGCCGCTCGCACGACGTGACCCTCATCCCGCTCGTGGCCTTCCGCAACAGCCCCACGACCTACACCCGCGTGTTGGTCGATAACGACCGCACCCTGATCAGCAGCGACCAGCGCGGCGCGCCTGGGCCCGGTCCCGAGCCGACGCGCTACGTCACCGCAGAAGCGTTCGAGCCGGGCGAGACCACCGCGCCGTCGACGCTCTCGTTCACCGGCTACGAGCCCGTGGACTCGCCGACCCTCGCCCCCGACGCAGTTTTCGCGTCGTGCGAAGGTGCGCCCGCAGCCCCGGTCGCGACCGTCGACGCCTACACCGTGTTCACGAAGACCAGCCCGACCCGCAGCAGCGCCCCGATCGGCAGCCTGTTCCTGAATGACGGCCCGGTCGGCTTCCGCAAAGCCGTCTCGGCCACGGCCGAGCTCAAGGTGTTCGGCTTCACCGCGTGGAAGCGCACCCTGAAGCCCAACGAGCTCGCAACCCTGCCCCGCCCGTGGCTGTGGCTCCCGATGACCCTGCGCGTGAGCGTGCAGGCTGAGGCCGCGGGCGGCGTCACGCCACCGCCGGTCGTCAAGCAGTACGCGATCTACGCAAACCGCTAGGCACACCGCCAGCTCCTGGGTCGGTCGGCGCGCCGACCCAGGAGCACGGCGGACGTGACGACCGATGTGAAGCGCCGATGGACGAGCCTTGCCCGACTCATCTGAGTTCGCTACGTTTTGTACATCATCGCTTCGACTCGCCCGTCACCACCTTTCCATCCGCGCCTGCCGTGGATCACGGTCAGCCTGGCTGCCGCGCTGAGCGGCGTCGCCGCCCAAAGCGCTTCGGCCGAAGTCGTGTCGCGCGTTGGCGGCCCCGAGAGCAAGCCCTTCCCGGCCCAGCTCGTGACGGCCTCGTCCGACGGCCGCTACGTCGTGCTGCGCCTCGGCACGGTCGACAGGCCGCCTCCGGCCACCGAACCCGAGGCTGAGATCACCAGCCCGAGCGGGCTGGTCGTCCGCGACCGGGTCGCCCAGACGATCACGCCGATCCCGGCGCTCGATGGCGCCGTCCGGCAGATCACCGATGACGGCACCCGGCTGTTGACCGTGAAGTTCACGGAGACCGGGCAGCGAACGAGCACTCGGCTCGTCGACATCGCCAC
>JAEMRF010000073.1:3701-9099 GCA_016463515.1 Solirubrobacteraceae bacterium
AGGCCACGTTCTCCTACACCCTGCGCCGCCCCGGCGGTTCGACGTGGACCACCACGGCGTATGCCTCCTTCGCCCCCGTCTTCCAGGCGATCGGGCGCACCCACGACGTGGCCCTCATTCCGATGGTCTACTTCAAGGCCTCGCCCACCCGCTTCACCCGCCTGTTCGTCGACGACGACCGCACCCTCCTCCAGAGCGAAGACGGGCTGTACGGGTTGTCGCCCACGCCGCCAACGACGCGCTACACCGTCGCCACCCCGTACGCCCTCGACGCAACCCAGCCCAAAACGGCCGGCACCAAGCTGACCTTCACCGCCAACGAGCCGATCGACACTGCGGACCGCGTGGCCCGCGCATCCTGGATCTCGTGCGACACGAACCCTGACGAAGTCGCCCCAGTCGGCGCCTTCAGCGACTACATCGAGATCACTCGGGCGCCGGTGCGGTCGACCTCCTCACTTGGGTCCGTCCTCTTCAATGGCGGCAGGGCCGGAGTGCGAACCCCGAGCAAGGTCACGATCGAGGCCAAGGTCTTCGGCATCACCATCTGGAAGCGCACGCCAACGACCTACGCGAACATCACCTTGCCGCGACCGCCGCTCTGGCTTCCCGTGACGGTGACCGCGACGGTGCAGCCGTCCGCAGCGAATGGCGTCACGCCGGCGCCGCTCACCCAGTCGTTCTCGGCGTTCGCCACCCGTTAGCACGCGGGCCGCAGTGCCCTGACGGGCCTACTGGCCCGGATGGGCGCTGCTGACGTTCCGAGTGCGACTCAGCGCGCGGCGCCGGGCAACACCAGCGTCGCGCCGTGCGCCCGCAGCCACGCACGGGCCTCGTCGGTGCGTGGCTCGTGCGAGCGCAGCAGCCGCCAGAACCGCGGGGAGTGGTTCAGTTCCACGAGATGGCAGGCCTCGTGCCAGACGATCGCCTCAGCCACCCACGTGGGGGCGAGGACCAGCCGCCAGCTGTAGGTGATGGTCGCCTTGGCCGTGCAGGACCCCCAACGAGTCTTGGCGTCGCCGATCGAGACTCGAGCGACCGGTCGGCCCAGCGTCTGCGCCGCCTCCTGCGTGAGTGGCACGAGCTTGGCCCGAGCCTGGTTGCGCAGCCAGCGTTCCAGCAGGTCGCCGCGCCCCGGCGGCACGAGCAGCTTGCCGTCCTTGGCGTGCACGCGCTGGCGGCCCGGGTCTTCGACGAGCTCGAGCGGCTCACCCCAGACCGTCACCGTGTTGCCGCGCGCCTGCACCTGCGCGCGGATCACCGCAGCCTCCGAGAGCCGCGCAGCGATCCAGCGGCGGTGACGGAGCAGCGCGCGGTCGACCTCGGCCAGCGGAGCGCGCTGGGGCAACGTGACGCGCACCACGCCCGTCATGCGGTCTACTCGCACCGACACCCGGCGCGCGCGGGTCGAGCGCACCACCTCGACCTCGGGGTCCGGGAGGGTGGAATCGGTCGCCGAAGCGGCGTCTTGCCCGCCGGTCACCGTTGCCGCGCCCTGTGCCTCCGCATGACCCGTAATGCTAGGCGGCCGTCCAGCGCGGCTGCTCAGGGTCATCGCCCGAGGTGACCACGCCCTTGCGCTCCAGGTGGCGCAGGTAACACATCGTCTCGGAGATCAGCCAGCCAGCGTTCTCGGCGCTCAGGGGCCGACCATAGATCTCGGGGATCATCGCGATCGCCGTCGCGGGGCCACTGGCGCGCACCACGTCCTCCACGCGATCCAAGCGGCCGAGCGCCGCCTCGCGGTGGGCCTCGATGTGGCCACGCACATCGGTAAAGCTCTTGCCGTGGCCGGGCAGGCACAGGCGCGCATCCAGCGCCTCGACCTTGTCGAGGCTCGCCAGGTACTGCGCGACGGGATCGTCGGTCCAGCCGTAGTCGTAGTAGAGCGCCACGCGACCCAGAATGTGGTCGCCGGCCAGCAGGATCCGGCGATTGGGCTGGTAGAGCGACACATGGCTGGGCGCGTGGCCGGGCGTCTCGATGGCCGTCCACGTGCCCACGGCCGTCTCGATCTCGACGCCGTCGACGAGGTCCTTCGCGGGGTTGACCAGGCCAGCGACACCTTCTCCGGGCGGCGTCCCAGCTTCGCGATAGTGCTGCAGCAGCTCCTCGGGCACGCCACTTTCGCGGCCCACCGCCACACGCTGCTCCAGCAGTCGCTCGGGATCCTTCAGCGACGCCGTCATGTGGGCGTGGTTGGGGTGCATCCACAGCTCACAGCCCGCCGCGTCGACGACCGCCTTGGCTTCGCCGTAGTGGTCGACGTGGGCGTGCGTGCACACCAGCAGTTTGGTGTCCTCGATGCGCTTGCCGATCTGCGTCAGGGCCTCGCACAGCTGATTGAACGAGTCCTTGGTGTGCAGGCCGCAGTCGAACAGCACGTGACCATCGCCATCGGCGCGGTCGACCACCCAGGCGTTGCAGTGCGGGATCCCTGACCACGGGAGCGGGAGCCGAAGGCGCCACAGGCCCGGAATGATCCGCTCCCCGCGGGGCTGCTGGCGTTCGGTCGCTGGCGACGGCATCGGGCGCCATCGTAGTCGGCCGCTAGGCTGCCGCGATGGGCGCCGACCAGATCGCCGACGGCCTCTGGCAGCTGCAGGGCGGCCCAGGGCACTGCAACGTCTACTTCTTGCGCTCCGGCGACGGGGTGGTGCTGTTCGACGCGGGCGCAAAGACGATGCGCAAGGCGATCGCCGCCGCCGCGCAGGAGCTCGGGGGCCTGCAGCGTGTGGTGCTGGGGCATGCCCACACCGATCACCGCGGTGCCGCGCCGGGGCTCGGCGCACCGGTGCACTGCCACGCCGACGCGGTCGATGAGGCGCAAGGCCGCGGCGGCTGGGAGTACTGGGACCCCAAACTCAGCTTCCTGCCGTTGCCCCTGCGCGTCGCGCATTTGGCCCTTCAGCGCTTCGCCTGGGACGGTGGCCCCGTGCAGATCGCCGGCACGGTCGCCGAAGACGAGGAGATCGCAGCCGGCTTCAAGGTCGTGCTCCTCCCCGGCCACGCTCCCGGGCAGATCGCGCTGTGGCGCGAGTCCGACCGCGTGGCGCTGACCACCGACGTGTTCTACGTGGTCGACATGTGGGGACGCCCGAGCCCTCCGCTCCCGCCAACCGACGGCTACTCACAAGATCCGGCCCTGGCCCGCGCATCGATCTTGCGCTTGGCCGACCTGGAGCCTGCCGTGTGCTGGCCCGGCCACGGCGCGGCACTGCGCGATGATCCGGTGGCCGGCACGGTCGCGGCCCAGCTGCGCGCGGGCGTGGTCGCGTGACGGCGCCGTGAAGCAAGTGGACTCGCTCCACTACGCACTGTTACTCTTCGGCGCTGTCACCCATTTTCTGTTGCGTTGGCGTGCCCCCGAACCCCGCATCGTTCCACTCGGAGTTCGTCCTTCATGCATGCAGCTCGCGCCCGCGCCACCTCCAGCGCCGCAGCCCTGCTCGCCTCCATTGCCAGCCTCGGACTGGCGTCGCCGGCCAGCGCCGCCCCAGCCGTCGGCGAGCTCGTCTCGCGAGCTGACGGCGCCACCGGTGCGCCGCTCGGCTTCTCGAAGCTGGCAGGCGCCTCGGCGGACGGCCGTTTCGTCGTGTTCGAGCCCACGCCAGGCGGCATCCCCAGCCGGCAGCTCCTGATCCGCGACCGCCAGCTCGGCACCACCACGCCCGTGCCCGAGGCAGGCGACGGCTACTCCGTGAGCGACGTGAGCGACGACGGCCGGTATGTCCTCACCCTTCTTCGCACCTACAGCTCGGGGCTGCCGGAGAAGGTCATCCTGCACGACGTCACGGCCGGGACTGCCACTGCGCTGAACACCTCGGCGACCGGCGCCCCGCTGCCGAAGGTCGCCTGGACCGCCAAGTTCCTCAACGGCGGCCCCACCGTGCTCTACGGCGCCGCCGACGAGTCCGGCAACTGGGCCGTCTACCGCCGGGCAACGCCCACGGCGGCGCCGACCACCGTGGCTTCAGGCGTCAAACTCGCCGACGCAACCCGCTCGGGCCACGTGATCACGTGGACGCGCACCCTGCCGATCGCCAAGCGCCCTGCTGGCAACCACGGGCCCGTCTCTCGCAAGTGGCCGGACCGCGCAGGCGAGGCCTCCGGGTACACGATCGCCGGCCAAGAGCCCAAGGTCGCGGCCCGCACCACGTACGTCGAAAACGCCAACGCGCCGGCCGAGTACTGCATCGACGGCGGCGTGTCGACGGTCATCACGAGCTACGGCGCGCCGACCATCGACGACTACGGGCACACCCTCACCCTCGCGTCATCGGTCTTCGATGAGCGCTTCCCGAGCGGCCCCCACGTGCCACAGACCCGCCTCTTCGACGTGAGCGAAGACGGCCGGCGCACCATGAGCGGCACGACGTACTGGAACGGCCCCGGCGGCTCAACGTTCAACGTCAGCCCCGCTTCGGGCACCGCCGGCCTCCCACTGCTGCCCGAGCTACCCATGGTCGATATCTACAAGGGCGGAAACGCCGACGGCGCGCTCTTCTACGCCCACGACACCGGCATCCTGCGCTCCGAAAGCCGGCCGGACGCCTCGAGCGTCGGCATCTACGCCTACGACCCGGTCGACACCGGCACCGAGCCCGCCGTCAAGACCCCATCCGACCTGCCCGGTGCCACGGCCGACGACCCGCAACTCACCGCCGACGTGACCTGGGACGAATGCGACGACGTGACGGCGCCGCCACGCAAGCAGCTCGGCGACATCTCGCAATACGCCAACATCCAGCTCGCAAGTCCCGCAACGCTCGGCAAGTCCGCCGGCACCGTAAAGGTCACCCTGTACCCCTCCCAGTACGTGCGTCCCTTCCCACTCGTCACGATCCAGGTGCGCACGCTCGGCTTCACCACCTGGCAGCGCACCATCCGCGCCGACGAGACCGTCGTGCTCCCCAGGCCCTTCTGGCTGGTACCCCAGACCGTCGTCGTCAAGGCCGAGGCGGCCGCTGACCCCGCGAACGGATTGGTCGCCGAAATGCGCCAAACCAGCCAACGCTGGCAGGCCCTGCGCTGACCGTTACGCTCCGCTTGTGGCCAAGAAGCGGGCAAAGCGCGACCAGCTCCCCAAACTCAAAGCACCGTCGATCCGCTACGACGGCGGGCCCGACGGCCTCGCCGTAGAGCTGCGCGCCGGCCTCCCACTGCCGGCCCGCCAGCGCTACCACGACGAGATCCACGACCTGCGGCGCAGCACCGACGACTCGTGGCAGCGCGGCGTGGAGTTCCTCTGGGAGCAGCTCGGCACCACCTGGGACCTGCACAACGAGCCGATCACCGCCCGCAAAGCGCTGCTGGGCCGCTACCGCATGGCCTCCCAGGACGAGCGCAAGTTCGTGCGCGAGTCGCTGCGCAAACACCTCGCCGAGTACTTCCCCGA
>JAEMRF010000073.1:9199-11511 GCA_016463515.1 Solirubrobacteraceae bacterium
CCTACGACCCCGTCGCCCACGCCGCCCTGATCTGCGACTGGAGCATCGACGTGCAACCCGGCGACGCCGTCCTCGTTGAGCTGCCCGGCGCTGCCCTGCCGCTCGGCCACGCCCTGCACCGCGCGATCCTCGAGCGGGGCGCCTGGCCCACCGTGCGCGTTGAAGTCGACGGCCTCAGCCGCAGCTACGTCGACCACGCCGGAGACGCCCAACTCGACGCTCCCTCACCCATCACGCTCGCCGAGCTCGGCGCCGCCACCAAACTCGTTCGCGTGCACGCGCCATCCGGCGACGAACCGCTCGCCGGCGCCGACCCCGCCCGCATGGCGCAGTACCAGCGCGGCCGCCAATCCCTCCGGCGCATCTCGATGGACACCCCCTGGTGCCTGACCATCCACCCCACGCAGGCCCTCGCCGACCGCGCCGACATGCCCGCAGGCGACTACGCCGCGTTCGTGCACCGCGCCCTCATGCTCGACCAGCCCGACCCCGCTGGCGCCTGGGCCGACCTCTCCGCCGTCCAAGCACGCCTCTGCGAACGCCTCACCCAGGCGACCGAAATCCGCATCGAAGGCCCCGGCACCGACCTCACGCTGCGCGTCGACGGACGCACCTGGCGCAACTCCGACGGCAAACGCAACCTGCCCTCCGGCGAAGTCTTCACCGGCCCCCACGAGTCCTCCGCAAACGGCGTCGTGCAATTCCAGGTCCCGTCCTACCGACCCGGTGGCGTCGTCCGCGGCGCCCGACTGGTGTTCAAGGACGGCGAAGTCGTTGAAGCGACCGCCGAAGAAGGCGAGGACGTCCTCCAAGCCGAACTCGCCACCGACGACGGCGCCCGCTACCTCGGCGAACTCGGCATCGGCACCAGCCCCGGCATCGACCGCCCCACCGGCACCACCCTGCTCGACGAAAAGATCACCGGCACCGTCCACCTCGCCATCGGCCAGTCCTACCCCGAAACCGGCGGCACCAACGCCTCAGCCATCCACTGGGACCTCATCACCGACCTCCGCGAGGGCGGCCGACTCAGCGCCGACGGCGAAACCATCGCGCAAGACGGCCTCTTCATCTGAGGTAGCCAGCGTTCTTGCACGACGCCGCAACGCCGTTTTCCGCTGCAATCCGGGCTCTCGCCCCCACACATCGACACACGTTGCACCTCCGCAACGCTGGCGCCCTGTCCCGCCGCTAGATTGGGGCCATCGAGCGCAGAACCAAGATCGTCGCCACCATCGGGCCCGCCTCCGCGAACCCTGAAGTCCTCCGTCGCATGATCGAGGCCGGACTCGACGTCGCCCGCCTGAACTTCTCCCACGGCACCCCCGAGGACCACGCCAACAACGTGGCCCTCGTGCGCGACGCCGCCGAAGCCGTCGGACGACCCGTCGCCGTCCTCGGCGACCTCCCCGGCCCCAAGCTCCGCGTCTCCAAACTGGAGAACGACCTCATCGAACTCCAAACCGGCCGCGAACTCACCATCTCGACCGAAGTCGAAGAAGGCCGCCTCGGCAACTCCCGGCACCTCTACTGCGAAGCCCCCAACCTCGCCGACGCCGTCTCCCCCGGCGAAATCATCTACCTCGCCGACGGCAAACTCCGCCTCCGCGTCACCGCCGTGCGCCCCGAACACGCCGAACTCGACGCCGCCGTCGAAGTCGGCGGCATGCTCGCCAGCCGCCAAGGCCTCAACGTCCCCGGCGAAGCCGCCGTCCTGCCCGCCGTCGGCTCCGACGACATCCGCCTCCTGCGCCTCGGCGAACAAATGCGCATCGACATGGTCGCGCTCTCCTTCGTGCGCTCCGCCGACGACGTCAACGCCGTCCGCGCCGAAACCCGCCTCCCACTGATCTCCAAGATCGAAAAGCCCCAAGCCGTCGAACGCCAAGACGAAATCATCGCCGCGTCCGACGTCATCATGGTCGCCCGCGGCGACCTCGGCATCGAACTCCCCATCGAGATCATGCCCATCGTCCAAAAGCGCCTCCTCCGCGCCTGCGGCCGCCTCGCCCGTCCGTCGATCACCGCCACCCAGATGCTCGACTCGATGGTCACCAGCTCCCGCCCGACCCGCGCCGAAGCCACCGACGTCGCCAACGCCATCCTCGACGGCACCGACGCCGTCATGCTCTCCCAAGAAACCGCCGTCGGCGCCTACCCCGTCGAATCCGTCGCCATGCTCGACGCCATCGCCCGCGCCACCGAGCCCGAGGCCCCCTACCGCGAGTGGAACTCCGAACGCGTCACCCGCGCCAAAGTCGGCCCCGACTACACCGTCGCCCACGCCGCCTGCGAAGCCGTCCGCACCCTCG
>JAEMRF010000393.1 GCA_016463515.1 Solirubrobacteraceae bacterium
GCGCCGACCTCGCGCTTGCCGCGGCCGATCGCGGTGCGGGTGGCGCCGACGATGACGACGTCGCGAGGGGATGGGGTGGTGGACATGACTGCGTCTCCTGGAACGAGATCGGAATAGCAACCGATCGGTAGGTAAAATATAGCTACCGAGCGTTCGCTAATCTGTGAGCTATGGCCGGACGGCGTAGCGACGAAGACGCCCGGGCTACCCGCGAGGCGATTCTGCGGCGGGCCACCGAGCTCGCGTCGGTCGAAGGGTTCGAGGGGCTCACCTTCGGCTTGCTCGCGAAGGACCTCGACATGAGCAAGGCCGGGATCCTGGGTCACTTTCCGACCAAGGAGCAGCTCCAGCTCGCCGTCTACGCCGAAGCCGCGGCGACGTTTCGGCGCGTGGTGGTTGAGCCCGGTCGCCACGATCACGGGCTTGCGCGCCTGCGCGGCTACTGCGCGCGCTGGGCTGACTTCGTGAGCGATTCACCGTGGCCTGGCGGCTGCATCCTCACGGCCGCGTCGTTTGAGTTCGACGACAAGCCAGGCCCGATGCACGACGCGATCCAGCAGGGCGCGCTGTGGTGGCGTGAGCGCATCCGCCAGGCAGCGCAGGAGGCCGTCGAGGCTGGCGAGCTGGCGCCGGGCACCGATCCCGAGCAGGTGGCGTTCACGATCGTCGCGCTGGCCACCGGCACGGTGCGGGTGCGGCAGACGCACCGCGACCCCGAAGCCGGTCCGCGGCTGCGGCGCGCCTACGACGCGCTGCTCAGAGCCTGAGCCACCACGGCAAACCGCGCTCACCACTGTCCCGGTGGTAAGCGCGGCCTGGTACGTGGTGCGGAGGCTGTCCCCTGTGGCTGTGGCCTCCGCCCTGCCCCTGGAATGACTCGGAGGGAGTCGACCATGCTGCTCGGGTGTCCAATCCGTTGGTGCAGCACGTCGGGCGGGTTACCCTTCTAGTGTCGGCTGGTTGGGCCAGTTTCGCAACTTACTGAACGCGCGTTCCAGTCCATTTTGGACGCACGTTGTAGGCCACGAGGTCGGTCCAGAGCGCTTGCCGGGCGCGGCATGCCGGGTGAGCGTTTCGTCGGCGCGACGCGCGCCCGCTACGCGGTCGCCGCGCGCAGGTCGCGCAGGATCTCGCCGGCGGCGTTGCGGCCGGGCGCGCCAGAGACTCCCGCCCCGGGGAAGGTGCCAGCCCCGCTGAGGTAGAGGCCTGGCAGGTCGGTGCGGTAGCGGGTGAGCTCCTTCTGACGGCCGAAGAGCGCCGAGAGCGGCCCGCCGGCGAACGACGGGGCGTAGCCCCGCGGCATCGAGAAGTCGCGCTCGTATTCCACCGGGCCGGTCAATTGGGTCTCGCGGATCCCCTCCAGGAAGCCCGGTTCCACGCGCTGGGCAAACAGCTCCAGCCAGCGCTGCGGCTCGGTGGTCTGCTCCCAGCCGCCGCGCAGCGCGTACGGGGTGAACAGCACCTCGAGACTGAACACGTGTGGCGCGGTCTGCCCGGCGACCGATGGGTCCAGCACCGACGGCGTGTTGGCCAGCATGGGCGGCAGCGCAGGCACCTCGCCGCGGGCCGTCCACGTCGACACCGCCTGCAGCTCCTGCATCGTCGGCGTCATGACGAGCGTGGTGCCAGTCTCTGGGCCGGTCCCGACGGCGGCCACATGCTCGGGGGTGAGGCCGAGCAGGCGTGGCGGGTGGTCGACGACCGCGTCGAGCTTGCTTTCGTAGCCCTCGCCGCCGGGTGCGCTCGCCCATCGGCCCACCATTTTGCGCGCTGGAGCAGGCGGGGTCTCGAGCAGATCGACGAACGTGGCTCGCGGATCGCCGGTGGCCACGACCGCGCGCGCGTCCAGTCGCACGCCCGTGTCGAGCGTGACGCCAGTGGCGCGCCCACCGCTGCTGTGGATCGTGCGCACGCGCGTGCCGGTCAGGATGGTTCCGCCGGCGGCCAGCAGCGCCCGCGCAAGCGCATCGGTCAGGACGCCGGAGCCCCCGACCGGACGACCCACCGGGGAGATGTGTCGCAGCACGTAGCCCAGCGCGCCGAGGCCCGTGCCGGGCGTCTGCGGCGGCAGACCCCACACGGCGGGGCCTGTGGTCGACGCGCCCGACAGCAGCGAGGCGTCGTCGAAGTAGCGGGCCAGCACGTCGGCGCAGCTGCTGCGGCTCAGTCGCAGCAGGGCCGACACGCCCCGGCCCCGGCGCCGCGCCAGTCGCCGCGCCACACTGCCGACGCGCGGCGGTCCGGCCATCATCTCCAGCACGAGCTCGGCCGCGGGGGTGAGCTCATCGACGTAGCGCCGGTAGGCCTCGACCTGCTTGGGCCTGGAGTGGGCCAGCGACTGCAGGGTGCGGTCGACGTCGCGAAAGAGCATCCACGGCGGCGAGCCGTCCCACGGCGCCATGATCTGCGCGGGGTCGAGCTCCAGGTACTGCAGGCCGTGCGCGGCGAGGTCGAGCTCTTCGATCACGCCGGTGCCGCGGATCAGCGAGTGGTCGCAGTTGCACACGTTGACCCGTGCGCCGCCGAGCATGTCGAGCGTCGACGCGCACCCGCCGACCGTCTCGCGCGCCTCGACCACGGCCACGTCGAATCCCGCGCGGGCCAGGTAGGTCGCGCAGGTCAGGCCGTTGTGGCCGCCACCCACGATGACCACGTCATGGCGTCGGTCGTCGGTCATCGCGACCACCCAGTCAGCCGTTGCGCACCGCTCAGCCGTTGCGCTCCAACCCGGCGTGAACGTCGAAGTACCGTCGCTGGAACGACGGTACTTCGACGTTCACCGCGGATCGGGGCGTCGGAAGGGCTCATCGGTGGACTCCTCGTGCCGTCAGCAGGCCGGTCAGGTCGGTGGCCAAGGTACGTTCGTCGGCGCTCGTGAGCTCTCCGTCGCGCACGACGACCCGGCCCGC
>JAEMRF010000074.1 GCA_016463515.1 Solirubrobacteraceae bacterium
GCCGGGGAGCCCCGCTCTGCCGACGGCGGTGGTGCCCGCGCTGCCGTCCTTGCCGACGTCGTCGCCCGCGCCGCCGCCGCTGATCGCCTCGACCATCAAGGGCGATTTCACGGTCTCCAAGGGCATCACCCGCGTGAAGAAGCTGACGATCCGCAGCCTGCCGGCCGGTGGCCGGATCGCCATGAGCTGCACGCCGGCGAGCAAGGACGCCAAGAAGAAGGGCAAGAACGCGCCGTGCCCGTTCAAGACCCGCGCCAATGCGACCCAGCGGGCGCGGGCCAAGGTCGAGTTCGCGCCGCTCTTTGCGGGCCGCAAGCTCACCCCTGGAACGGTCATCACCGTGACCGTCTCGGCCCCGGGGACGAACGCGAAGACCACCACGTTTACCGTGCAGCGCAGCAAGAAGCCGACGACGGCGCTGAGCTGACCGGCCGTCGTCGCTTCGTTGCTTCGCCGCGGCGTGCCAGCGAGGTTCAGGCCATGAACGTCGTGCGTCTGGCTTCAGGCCAGATCGCCAGGCGCAGCGAAGCGATAGGCGAACGGGCCGCGCCCCACGGTGTAGGCGGTGCGGATCACGAGTCGCGCGAATCCCTCCAGGTCGGGCGCAGCCGACAGCGGCCCGCAATCCACCGGCCGAAAGCCCGCGTCCTGCACGAGTCGCTCGGTAACGGTTCTCGCCTCAGGGTCGTCGCCGCACCAGGCCATGTCGGCGCCACCCGGATGGGCGGCAATCTCGTCGTAGAGCGCCGCGAAGACCGTGTTGAAGGCCTTCGTCACCCGCGCACCGGGGGCCGCCGCGGCGATCGCGCCCGCGAGGTCACTGGAAGGCGCGCTCACATCGTTGGTCGCGTCGATCACGACGCGGCCGGTGAGCTGCTCGGCTCGTTCGGCGACGACCCCGACCACGACGGCCGCCGGGATCGCGAGAAGGACGACATCGGCGTCGGCGCCGATTGGCTCGTCGCGGCCGACGATCCGGACGGCATGGCCGGCATCCCGCCAGCGGGCGGCGAGGCCGCCGCCGACGTTGCCGCCGCCGAGGACGTCGATGGTGAGCATGCCGTCAGACACCGAGCGCTCCAATGATCAGGCGGGCTGCTGCGGTGCCCGAGTACTGCTGCTGACCGGTGATGAGGTTGCCGTCGCGGATCGCGTGACTCTTGAAACGCGAGGCGACGATCATGTTCGTGCCGGGGAGCGCCTTGCCCTCGTCCTCGATGCGGAACGGCTGGATGCGCTGGCCCACGTACTCATCGGCGAAGTCCTCTTCGCTGTTGGCAAAGCCGGTCCAGGTCTTGCCGGCGACGAGCAGCTCGCCGCTGGCACCGCGAGCCTTCAGCAGCACGCACGTCGCGTGGCAGATCGCTGCCGCGACGCGCCCCGAATCGTGGAAGGTCGCAAGGGCCTGGTGCACGCGCTCGTCGTCGACGAACGTGACCATCGGCGACTGCCCACCGACGAGCAGGATGGCGTCGTAGGTATCGAGATCGACGGCGCCGAGGGCGACCGTGTTCTCGACCAGTCCGGCATGCGCAGGGCTGGAGATGAACCCGAGCGAGAGGACATCGTGCGCTGAGTACCCGGACTCGTCGCGCGGGTCGCTCCAGGAGTCCGCGGTGAGTGGGCCACCGTCGGGGGAAGCGATCGTGACCTCGTAGCCATGCTCGGAGAACTCCCACCACGGGTGAACGAGTTCCGCCCACCAGAAGCCCACAGGCCAGCCAGTGACCGGCGAGGTCGCAGCGTTTGCCGCAACCATCAGCACGCGTTTGGGACGGTCGGGGTTGAGGAGGTCGAGCGAGGCAGACATGTCGTTCCTAGCGCAGGCGGCGGGACGCCGAAAACTACGCTGGGGCCGCACCGTGCGGAAACACCGATCCGTTGACTGGCAACAAGCTGCCGTTGTGGCAAGGTGGTTGCGGTGACGCCACTGCCTGAGCTCCGCCTGCTGCGCTCGTTCGGAGCCGTCTGCGATGCCGGCAGTCTCTCGCGCGCCGCCGGGGAACTGCACATCAGTCAGCAGGCGCTCAGCCAGCAGCTGCGCCAACTCGAGGGGCTCCTGGGGGTCGAGTTGATCGAGCGGACCAACCGCGGGGCGGTGCCGACGCCCGCAGGCCGCACCTTGCTCGTCGAGGCTCGCAAGGTGCTGATCGCGGCCGAGCGCGCCGTCGAACGCACCCTGCAGACGGCTGCCGGTCATGGAGGTTCGCTGCGCCTGGGTCACACGTTCACCACGTCGTCCGACCTCGTCCCGGTGATCACGGAGCGTCTGGCAGCGACGGCTCCACGGCTCCAGCTCACGACCATCGAGATGCTCGCCCGCGACCTGCCGGGCGCGCTGGAACGCGGCGAGGTCGACGTGGCGTTGATCCCACACGCCGATCACGGAGACCACATCGACACCAGTCCCGCCGCCACTGCCGCGCTTTGTGCCGCGGTGGCCGCTGGCGACCCGCTGGCCGACGAACCGCACGTCAGTCTCCAGCAGCTTTCCGGGCGGACCGTGCATCTTTGGCCCCGCGACGTTGCGCCGGGCTACTACGACGCCGTCGTCGAGGCGTTCGCCAGCGCCGCCATCGCGCCGGTCCTCGACACCTCCGTCGTCGGGAACGCCGTCTGGGCTCGCATCGCGCGAGGTCCCGGCGTCGGGGTCATCGCGGTCAGTCAGGCACCGAGCCTCCCGCGCGCGATCGCGACGATTCCGATCGTTCCGGCCCCGCCGCCGATGCGGATCGACCTCACGTGGCGTCGGGGTGACCCACCAGCGTCGCTCGCGACGATCCAGCACGCCCTCGACTGAGCGCGTCCAACGGTGAGGCCCCGAAGGTGACGGACGTGGGCAGTCGTCCGGTCAGTCGCCACCCAGCGCCCGACGCATCAACGCAAACTCCATGACCTGTTCGGCGATCGTGCGGATGGAGTCGCGCGCATCGCCGATCCCACCGTCGTTGATGTTCTGGGCGACGCCGAGGGGCGTTGGCCAGCCCTGGAGGGCGTGGACGGTCTGGCGCAGCGCGAGCAGCGTGGAGTTGGGGCCTTGCCAACCATCGCCCGTCGCGATGCAGCCGACGGGCAGGCCTCGCAGGTAGGGGCGAGGGTGCTTGGCCGTGAGCTCCAGGTAATCGAGGGCGTTCTTGAGCAGGCCAGGGAGGCCGCCGTGATAGCTGGGCGAGCAGAGGATGACGCCCTCGGCTGCCGCGACCGCTTCGATCAGCCACTGGGCCTTGGCTTCGGGCGCTTCCTCGTCGTCGAAGTTGCTGAGGATCAGCCTGCTGCCCGGGATCAGCTGGGTGCGGCCCCCGAGCTGATCCACGCGCTCCAGCGCCACGCGCAAGGCCTGCTCGTTGGCCGTCCCAAAGCGCATGCTGCCGCAGATGCCCAGGATGAATGGGGCGTTGGTGCGATCTGGCGGAGCCGTCATCGTTGCCATCGTAGGGCGCCCGCACCCCTGTGAATCCACGGGGAACTACCACCGAAACTCCGCCTGCCCTGTGGCAGGATGGCCACGGTGCCGCGCGTGGGCGGGGTGCCGACCGCTGAAGGGGAATGCGCGTGACCGAGATCGACACCATGGGACCGATCGACTACATCGTCATCGAGTGGCCGGGCAAACAACCGACGGGCACCGTCGCGCCGCACCTGCTGGACCTCGTGGACCGCGGGATCGTGCGCATCCTGGACGTCGCATTCATCGCGAAGGCCGAAGACGGTTCCGTAGCGTCGATCGAGCTCAGCACGCTCGGCGAAGACTTCGCGATCTTCGACGGCGCGAGCTCAGGCCTGCTCGGCGACGAGGACTTCGAAGAGGCCGGCCACGCGCTGCTGCCCGGCACGAGCGCCGCGGTACTCGTGTGGGAGAACCTCTGGGCGGCCCCGTTTGCCGTCGCCCTGCGCGAGTCCGGTGCGCAGCTGGTCGCAAGCGGCCGGATTCCCACCCAACAGCTCGTCGCTGCCCTCGACGAGGCCACCGTCTAACGCCCGCCAGCTCACCCGAGCAGATCGAAAGAGGCACCCCATGCCAGGACTTCTCCGCGGCGTCGCCCGTACCGCCGTCATCGCCGGCACCGCCACCCACGTCAGCAACAACGTCTCACGCCGCCAGGCCAACCGCTGGGCCCAGCAAGAGGCCCAGCAGGCGCCCCAGCCCCAGCAGTACGCCGCGCCGCAGGCGCCTGCTCCTGTTGCGCCACCTGCTCCTGCTCCGGCCGCAGCCGCGCCGTCGGTCGACCCGATCGAGCGCCTCAAGGAGCTCGCCGGTCTGCGCGACGCGGGCGTGCTCACCGAAGCGGAGTTCACCGCCGCCAAGGCGCTCGTCCTCGGGGGCTAAGGCGCCTGCCGCCGCGAACTAGTTGGCCGCGAGGTGCGGCGCGAGCCAGGCGCTCAGCTGCGCCTCGGGGAGCGCGCCCACCTGGCGGGCCACCTCTGCGCCGCCCGTGAAGAGCACCAGGAGCGGGATGCTCTGGGCGCCAAAACGCGCGGCGATCGGCCCGTGATCGTCGACGTTGAGCTTGACGATCTTCAGGTGGCCGGCGTGGCGAGCAGCGAGCTTGTCGAGCACCGGTGAGACCATCCGGCACGGGCCGCACCAGGGTGCCCAGAAGTCGACGACCACGGGAACCGAGGCGGTCACCTCGGCGTCGAAACTGGCGCCCGTGGCCTCGACCACCCACGGCAGCATCTGCTGGCACTTCGCGCAGCGCGGCGTGCCGCTCGCCACGGCGCCAACACGGTTGGCGGCCTGGCAGCTGGGGCAGCGGATGATCGAGGACGGGGCCATGAGGGTGGTGCTTACTTCTTGCTCTTCTTCTTGCGCTTCTTCTTGGCCTTGGCCTTCGCGCGGGCCTTGGCCTTCAGCTCCTTGGCCTTGGCCTTCGCCTTGAGCTTGGCAGCCTTTGCCTTGTCTTTCGACTTGGATTTGTTCTTGGCCATGTGGCCCTCCTGACGTGTGGGAAACCGCGGGGCGCTGGGCCAGCCGGCGGACTTCGTCGGTGGTTGACCCGCCACACGCTAGCGCCTCGTTCACAGGTTGGTTACAACCCGCCGACCTGCGGGCGCTGGCGCGTGGGGAGCAATGTGGCCGGGAGGTGGCCACATTGGAAGCCACAACTACACGGTGGTAGAGTGGTGAAATGACGTCCTGTTCCACGGCCTCCCACACGCCCTCGGGCGCCCATTGGGTGGAGGCATGATCGCGGCGATCCTCTTCGGCCTCGCCATCGGCGCGGTGGTCGGGATGGTCGGTGGTGGCGGCGCGGTGTTGGCGGTGCCGGTGCTCGTCTACGCCGTTGGCCTTGACGTGCACGAGGCGACCACGGTCAGTCTCGCCGTCGTCGCGGCGGCGACGGCCACCGGAGCCGTGACGCAGATGCGCAGCGGCACCGTCTGCTGGTCGTCGGCGGCCTGGTTTGCCTCGGCGGCCGTCGCTGGCAGCGTGGTGGGCACGGCGCTCAACGCTGTGGTCGGCGGCGCGGCATTGCTGATGGTCTTCAGCGTGGTGATGCTGCTGGCCGCTCGCGCGACGTGGGAGCGCGCCGGTCAGGAGCGCTCCGATGTGGGCTGCCCGCGAGCGCAGGCCAAGGTGTTGTTGCCCGTCGGCTTCGTGGTCGGCGCACTCACCGGCCTCATCGGTGTCGGGGGCGGCTTCGTGATCGTCCCCGCATTGGCGATCGGCCTGAGCTTTGGGATGCGGCAGGCGATGGGCACCTCGATGGTGATCGTGCTGATCGTCTCCCTCGCGGGCCTGGGCTCGCACCTGGTGGCGGGCAACCCGTTCGACGCCGAGGTGGCGCTCGCGATGGGTGGTGCTGCCGCCGCTGGCGCCTTCCTCGGTGCACGGCTCGCGCCGAAGGTGCCGGTCCGCCAGCTGGGCCGCGGGTTCGCGGTGCTGGTTGCCCTGGTCGCCGTGGGTGTGGCGAGCGCCACGCTTGCTGGTGTTGGCGTCTGAGTCCCGCGCTATATACAACTGCACGATTGTGTAGTAGGATAGAGACAACTTCGAATCGATCCCGCCAGCAGGAGGCCTTCGATGACCATCAGCGCGACCCCCATTCCGACCATCACCCCCGACCAGCTCCTCTCCCGCGTGGCGCGCGGTGAGCACGTCGAGCTCCTCGACACGCGCGGCGCCGACGGCTGGACGATCTCCGGCCCCGGCGTCCACGTGACGCAGCGCCCGTCGGCCCAGCTCCTCGCCGATCCGGCCGCTGCCGCGGAGTCCCTGCCAGACGACGTGATCGTGATCTGCAACCGCGGCATCTCGGCCCGCACCATTGCCGAGCAGCTGCGCAAGCGCGGCAACAACGCCTCGGTGCTCGAAGGCGGCATGCGCGGCTGGATCGGCGCCCTGCGCGCCGTGCCGGTCGAGACGCCCGTCGAGGGCGTTCAGATCCTGCAGGTGCAGCGCCCCGGGCGCGGATGCCTGTCGTACGTCGTGGCCTCGGGCGGAAGCGCGCTCGTCGTGGATCCCGCGCCGGATCCGGCCACCTACCTGGAGCTCGCAGCGCGCCTCGGGGTCACGATCACCGACGTCGTCGACACCCACATCCACGCCGACCACCTCTCTGGCGCCCGCGCCCTTGCCGACCAGGCTGGCGCCACGCTGCGGTTGCCCGAAGCGGCGCTCGCACGCGGTCTGGCCTACGCCGACCGCATCACGCCGCTGCGCGACGGGGACCAGATCCAGGTCGGCGAGCAGTCGCTGCGGGTGGTCTCGTTGCCGGGTCACACGACCGACATGACCGGCCTCGTGGTCGGCGAGCAGGTGCTCATCGGCGGCGACTCGCTCTTTGCCGACGGCATCGCACGCCCCGACCTGCAGGAGGGCGACCCGGAAGGGAGCCGCGCAATGGCCGCCACGCTCTACGCGACCCTGCACGAGAAGGTCCTGTCGCTCGGCGACGACGCGATCCTGTTGCCCGGCCACGCACACCCCGGCATCCTCACGGACGCCGTTGCCCCGACCCTGGGGCAGGTGCGCGCCAAGGTGCCCGAGCTGGCGCTCGGCAGCGCCGCGGAGTTCGCGGAAGCGCTCGTGGCCGGCATGCCACCGCGCCCTGCCAACTACCAGGCCATCATCGCCGTCAACTCCGGCGATGCGCCCCTTGACCTTGACCTCGAGTCGGGCGGCAACAGCTGCTCGGCCAGCTGACCCGAACGGACCCACGCCATGTCGCTCCTTGCACGCCTGACCGGCGGCCGCTCCACCCACGACCTCAGCCCGGCCGAGGCGGCGGCTGCAGCCGCCGACGGCTCGATCCGGCTCGTCGACGTGCGCGAGCCGGACGAGATCCGCGAAGGCCACTGCCCCGACGCTGAACTGATCCCGCTCGGACGCCTCGCCGCAGAGCTGCCGCGCCTTGCCAAAGCCGACACGCCGGTGGCGTTCGTGTGCCGCTCCGGTGCGCGCAGTAGTCGCGCGGTCGCAGCGGCCAAGGTGTCCGGCATCGACGCGCGCAACGTGACCGGCGGGATGATGGCCTGGCAGCGTGCCGGGGTGCCCGTCCACACCGGCGCGCCCGTGAAGAAGAAGGCCAAGAAGAAGCTCTTCTGAGCGGCCGACGCCAGCGGCTCGCCCGGCCGCCCGTGCCCGGTACGCTGAAGCGCATTCCCAGCAGCGCGCACGATCAGATGGGTGAAGGCCACACCCGGCCGCCCGAGGAGCTTGGGTCGCCCGTCATCATCGAGGGCTCCTGGGGATTTGACCGCTCTGAGCGAATCCTGCTGCTCAATGCCGGCGGCACGATCGGCATGGGTCCCAGCTTCGGTGGCGCGCTGGCGCCGCTGCCGGCCACCGAGCTGGTCGCCCACGCTCGCCCGCGCGACGATGCCGGCTTTGGCGTCACCTTCGCGTCGTTTCGCAACCCGCTGGACTCCTCGCGCATGCGGCCCAAGGACTGGGTCGACATCGCCGATGCGATCGTGGCCCTGGCGCCCGGCCACACCGGCGTCGTGGTGCTCCACGGCACCGACACCCTGGCGTTTACCGCGTCGGCGCTGAGCTTCATGCTCGCCGGCGTCGACCGCCCGATCGTGCTCACGGGTGCCCAGCGCCCGATCGTGGAGACGCGCTCGGACGCCCCGCAGAACCTCACCACCGCCTGCGTGGTGGCCTCGCCCCGCACGCATGAGTTGCCCGTCGTGCCGGAGGTGTGCGTCTGGTTCTACGACCGCCTGCTGCGCGGCAACCGCACCTCGAAGGTCGACGCCGACAGTTACGAAGGCTTCGCGTCGCCGAACTTCCCCCCGCTTGGTCAAGCTGGCGTCGCGCTGAAAATCGACGAGACGGCGCTGCGCCCGGCTCGGCACGGCCCGCTGCGGCGCGTGGCCGGGGTCTGCACCGACGTGGCCGCCGTGCGCCTGCATCCGGCCCTCGACGCGGCCGCCCTCGACGCGATCCTCTCGCGCCCGGGCCTGCGCGGCGCCGTGATCGAGGCGTACGGCTCCGGCAACGGGCCGACGGAGCCCGAGTTCCTGGCCGTGCTCAGCCGCGCCGCCGACGCTGGCGTCGTCGTGGTGATCACGACCCAATGTGGCGCTGGCACGGTCCGACAGGGCTACTACGCCGCGGGCGCGGAGTTCTTCAGTACCGGCGCCGTCTCCGGGCTCGACCTCACCTTCGAGAGCGCGATCACCAAGCTGATGGTGCTGCTGGATCAGTACCCGGCCGACCGGGTGCGCGAGCTGATGGGTCAGCCGGTCGCCGGCGAACTCACGCCCATCGACTGACGGGCCGGCGCCGAGGATGCTTCGGCCTCCTTTGCTTTGAGTGGGCGCCGATGCCCGGTAAGTTGGCCGCCATGCCCGGACCGGTTTCCGCCCGCCCCTTTCGCGTCGCGGCGGTTGCCGTGCTCGTGGCACTGGCCGCGCCCGTGAGCGCCTCGGCCAAGACGACGCTCTCGGTCGGCGGCGGGACCATCACCATCACGGGCGATGATCTGCCGAGCCGCATCGTCAACGGCGGGATCACCACCGGCGTCTTCGAGGAGCAGCTGGCAGGGGCCGAGATCGTGGCGGCGCCGGGCGGCGGCTGCGTGCAGCTCACGGCGACCTCGGTCGACTGCGGGGTCGCTGATGCTGGCCGCAGCCTGGTGGCGAACCTCGGTGGCGGCGACGACTTCTACAAGTTCGCCGGCGATCCCATCCAGACGATCGACGCCGGCGAAGGCAACGACACCGTCGAGACCGGCTACGGCAAGGACACGGTGGCCGGCGGGCCCGGCAACGACGACCTCAGCGGCGGGCGTGGAGACGATGTGCTCGATGGCGGGGTTGGCGACGACAAGGTCGACGGCTGGGACGGAAGTGACTCCGTGACCGGTGGACCCGGGCGCGACACGCTGCTGGGCGACGGCGGCACGGTCTACACCGGCAACAACAACGACCGGATCTTCGCCCGCGACGGTGAGGTCGACACCGTCGACTGCGGTGGCGGCGCCGACCTGGCTGAGATCGACGCAAACGACGTGTTCAGCGCCTGCTCCAACGTCGATCGTCCAGGCTCGGGTGGCAACACCACGCCCGGCGCAAACGGCGGCACCGGCGGCACCGGCGGTACGGGCGGGTCCGGTGGCGCCGGCGGGTCTGGCGGTACGCCGCTGACCGTTGCGTCTTCGCTGGTCAAGCGGCAAGCGCCGAAGGCGCTCTCGCAGGGACGAAAGCTGAAGGTCGAGCTCACCGCCACGGACACGTGCAGCGGCAAGGTGGCGATCGACGTGAGCAAGAGCGAGGCCAAGCGCCTCAAGCTCGGCACCACCAAGCTCACGCTCGGCACGAGCGCGCCCAGCACCGTGTTCGCGCGTGTGGCGAAGACCATTACCGTGGGGGTGCAGAGCAAATACCGCAGCAAACTGGCGCGGGCTCGTTCGCTCAAGGTCGTGTTGACCGTGTCCTGCGCGGCCAACGATGGTCGGAGTTTCACGGGCAGCGTGAAGGCCACGCTGAAGCGGTAGCCGGCGCCCAGCCGCAACGCTTCGTTGTGCGAACGGGCAGCCGATCCGGTACAACCTCGCGATGCGCCACCGCCTGCTGCCGCGACCGACCTATGCCAACGTCATGGCGACCGCGGCGATGTTCGTGGCGCTCGGCGGCACGTCGTATGCGGTGACCAAGCTGCCCAAGGACTCCGTCGGTAGCGCCCAGCTACGCAAGGGGTCGGTGACGGCCAGCAAGCTGGCCAAGGGCGTTGCGGTGTCTGGTCCGCAGGGGCCCGCCGGAGTGCGCGGCCCGCGCGGAGCAGAAGGAGCACCTGGGGCCGTTCCGCAGCCGAGTGCGTGGCAGAACTTCGGGCTCGAGAACGGTTGGACGAACTTCGGCTCCGGCTACCAGCTTGGTGGTTTCCGCAAGGACGCCTCCGGCACGGTGCAGCTACGCGGTGTGTTGAAGCGCGATGCCGGCCCGGTCGAAAGCGTCATCGCAACCTTGCCGCCCGGCTACCGCCCGGCCGTCCGCGAAGTCTTCGCACCCAACACCGGCGGACTCTCGGACCACGGTCGGGTCGACGTGCTGGCCAACGGCCAGGTGCTCTGGGCTTCCGGCGCCACGGCCCCCGGCAGCTACGTCAGCCTGAGCGGTATCTCGTTCACCGCAGAAGGCTGAAGGCCCGCCGCAGGGCCCCAGCTATTCGGGAGTGGCGGCGATCAGCGCGTTGATCTGCGCGGCCAGCTGCGGACCGGCGTCTTCCTGCAGGAAGTGCCCGCCGTGCGTGGTCGTGTGCGGCATGCCGGAGGCGCCCGGCACGTGCCGCTGGAAGGCCTTGTGGCCACCGCGCATGATCGGGTCGCGGTCGCTGAAGACGGTCAGCAGCGGCTTGTGCCAGTTGCCCAGCACTTCCCAGGCGGCGCGGTTGGCGGGGATCGCCGGGTTGCGCTCGTTCACCGGCACGAGCGCCGGGAATGCCCGCGCTCCCGCCTTGGAGGCTGGCGCGGTGAACGGCGCGTCGTAGGCCGCCCGCTCGCCTGGCGTGAGCTTGCGCAGGCTGCCGAAGTCGACGATGCGGCCGGTCGGGAAGACCGGGCTGCGGGTCGCCAGGGTGCGCCACGTGAGGAACGCCGCGATATTGGCCTTCGATGGCCGCGCGCCAGGCGCTGCGATCGGAAGCATGCCGTTGCCGACCACGATGCGGGCGAAGCGTGGCTCGAGCTCTGCCGCCACGCGAAGTCCGATCAGCGCGCCCCAGTCCTGGCAAAAGAGCGTGATGCCGGTGAGGTCGAGCTGGGTGACGAACGCTTTCATCCAGTCCACGTGGCCCTGGTAGCTGTAGTCACCGCGCGCGGCCGGCTTGTCGGACTTGCCGAACCCGATGAGATCTGGGGCGATCACCCGGTGGCCGGCGCCCGCGCAGACGGGGATCATGTGGCGGTACAGATACGACCACGTCGGCTCGCCGTGGAGCATGAGTACTGGCGCCGCCGCCGGATCGCCTTCGTCGACGTAGTGCATCCGTAGGCC
>JAEMRF010000075.1 GCA_016463515.1 Solirubrobacteraceae bacterium
GTAGTCTTGCGCCCGATGTCAGGGCAGCTCCGCAAAGACACCCCCGCGCCCGGAGTGCTCCGGCTGCGCATCAGCAATCCCGCCAAGCGCGGCGCGCTGGATCACCCCATTCTCGACGGCATCGCCGACGCCCTCGACACGCTGGACCCCTCCGTGCGGTGCGTGCTGCTCACCGGCGAACAGGGCGTGTTCTCCTCCGGCTACGACATCGGCAACATTCCAGCCGACCGCACCCAGGACATCGCCGAGCCGCTCGTCGCCCACCCGTTTGCGTCGGCGCTGGAAGCCCTTGACCGGACCGACATCCCGACCGTGGCGGCACTCTCGGGCCACACGATCGGTGGTGGCCTGGAGCTCGCCGTGGCCTGCGACATCCGTATCGCCCGCGACGACATCAAGCTCGGCATGCCACCCGCCAAGCTTGGTCTGATCTACTCGCACACGGGCCTGCAGCGGTTCATCGACGCCATTGGCGAGCCTCGCACCCGCGACCTGTTCTTCCGCGGCCGCACGATCACAGCCGCGCGTGCCGAGCACTGGGGGCTGGTGACCGAAGTCGTCGCCGCCCCGACCGAACTGGGCCACAAGGAGAGCGAGCAGGAGCACGCCGCCGCTCTGGATGAGGCGTCGGTCAAGCTCGCCGCCGAGGTCGCTGGCAACTCACCGCTCTCGATTCAGGGCAACAAACGTCAGCTTCGCGCACTCCTGAACCAGGGTCGCCAGCTCCCGGCAGACATCGAAGAGCAGCTGCTGGCCGAGCGCCGTGCTTGCTTTCAGTCCGAGGACTTCCTCGAGGGCGTGACGGCCTTTGCCGAACGCCGCAAGCCGGTCTGGAAGGGCCGCTAGTCCCGCTCCGGCCCAGACCGCTCGCCCCACCCCACTGCAGGACCCGTCCGTGACCCCGCTTCGCATCGTCACGTGGAACGTCAACTCCCTCCGCGCGCGCCTGCCTCGGGTGCAGGAACTCCTCGAGCAGCACCAGCCCGACGTCGTCCTCATGCAGGAGACCAAGGTCTCCCCCGAGCAGTTCCCGCATGAGGAGCTCGCGAGCCTTGGCTACCACGCCGTCGACGCCTCCAGCGGCCAGTGGACGGGCGTGGCGATCGCGGTGCGCAAGGAGCTCGCCCTCGAGGACCCGAAGACCGACCTGTTCGGCAGCCCGGTGGCGTCCGAGGCACGGTGGGTCGAGGCGACGGTGGAAGGCATCCGGTTTGCGAGTGTCTACGTGATCAACGGCCGCTCGCTCGATCACGAGATGTACTTCATGAAGCTGGAGTTCCTGCAGGCGATGGCTGATCGTGCCGCCGACCTGCGCGCCGCGGGCACGCCGATGGTGATCGCCGGCGACACCAATGTCTGCCCGCGCGACGTCGACGTCTACGACCCGGACGCCTTCGCCGGAGCCACGCACGTGAGCGTGCCGGAGCGCCTTGCCCTGCAGCGGGTGCTCGACCAGGGCGACCTCGTCGATGCACACGTGCAGCGCTATGGCGAGCACGCGCAGCAGTTCACCTGGTGGGACTACCGCGCCGGGCACTTCCACAAGGGCTACGGCCTGCGGATCGACCAACATATGGTGAGCCGCAGCCTCGCCGATGGGATCGCCGACGTGCGCATCCTGCGCGACCTGCGCAAGGGCACCAAGCCCAGCGACCACGCCCCGCTCGAGCTCGAACTCGGCCGCTGACGGTGCCCTCCGGTACCTTGTGGCGATGCCCCCGCTGATCACCCGTGACGAGGCGCTGCAGCTCGGCCAGCTGCGCGATCCCAACGAGATCGAGGCCCTGGTGGAGCGCGCGTGGGAAGCGCGCCAAGAGCAGTTCGGCACCAGCACCGACATGTGCTCGCTCGTCAACGCCAAATCCGGCGGCTGCGCCGAGGACTGCGGCTTCTGCGCGCAGTCGCGCTTCGCGGACTCCGAGACGCCGATGCACGCGATGATGGAGCCCGACCAGATCCTCGAGCACGCCCGTGCCGCCGAGGCTGCCGGAGCGCACCGTTTCTGCATGGTCACGCAGGGCCAGGGACTGTCCAAGCGCGACTTCGAGAAGCTGCTGGAAGGCACGCGGCTCGTCGCGAAGGAGACGAACCTCAAGCGCTGCATCTCGATCGGCCACATGAGCGTCGACCGCGCCAAACTCCTCAAGGACGCAGGCGTCCAGCGGGTCCACCACAACGTGGAGACCGCCAAGTCGTATTACCCGGAGGTCTCCACGACCGTCCGGTACGAAGGTCGCCTGCGCACCGTCGAGGCGATCAAGGAAGCCGGTCTGGAGAGCTGCGTCGGCGGCATTCTGAACCTCGGCGAGACGCCCGAGCAGCGTGTGGAGATGGCGTTCGAGCTCGCCGAGATCAACCCCACGTCGGTGCCGATCAACCTGCTGAACCCGCGCCCGGGCACCAAGTTCGGCGACCGCGACTTCATGGACCCGTGGGAGGCCGTGAAGTGGATCGCGATCTTCCGGCTCGTCCTCCCCGAGGCGCTGTTCCGCCTCTGCGGTGGCCGCGTGGAAAACATCGGTGACCTGCAGCCGCTCGCCGTCAAGGCCGGCGTGAACGGCGTGATGATGGGCAACTTCCTCACCACCCTGGGGAACACGCCGGAGGAAGACCGCGCGATGTTCGAGGACCTCGGGCTCGACGTCTCCCGCCAGCCCGACAACGGCTCCAACCCCCGCCCGGACAACCGCTCCGGCGTGCTCGAAGGCGACACGCCGAACCTCATCGAGGACTACATGGATCGCGCCGGCTGGGTCGCCTCCCAGGCCGATCGCGGCACGAGCCACATCGTGGAACCAGGCGCTCCGATCGTGACCGCCGGCAATGTGTCGCAGGCGCGCGTGGACGGCCCACCCAGCGACGTCATCGACACCGAGCCGCGCGAACAGGACGGCGAGCTCGCCGTGCGCCTCTGGGACCCATCGACCCAGCTGCGCTACCGCGCCCGCAAGAACCCGCCGCCGCCACGCCCCGACGGCGCGCCGAACGTCGGCCACCGCCGACCTTCTGAGCCTGCCGTGGCGGAGACGTCCGCCGGCTGAGCGAGGCTCCGCCAGCAGCCCTTCACCCCACTCGCCCCGCACCGCTTGGACGGCAGCGCGCGGCAGTTTCAGACCGAGTGCCATGACGAAACCCAGACCAGCGGCCGACTACCGACAGCGCCTGATCGATGCCCTCGCGGTCGTCATCATCCGCGACGGCTTCGTCGGGGCCAAGATCCAGGACGTCGTCAAGGAAGCGCGGGTCTCCCTTCGCACGTTCTACGCCGAGTTCCCCAACAAGGAAGCGTGCTTCCTGGAGCTCTACTCCCAGCAGCATCAGGTCGTCCTCGACATGGTCGCCCGGGACCTGGACTTCAGCCAACCGTGGAAGCTCGTCATGCGGCAGGGCTTCGAGCGTTACTTCACGGCGCTGTCGCTCTACCCTCGCCTGACCCATGCGGTCACCATCGAGCTCGCCACGCTCAGCCAGCATGCGCGGGAGATCCGTCAGAACCACCTCGACCAGTTCGTCCTGCTGATGATCGATCTCGTCGAGCAGGGCCGCGCGGCCAATCCAGACATCCCCGCCCGCCCGCTCACGCCGCTCATGGCCCGAGCGATCATCGGTGGCGTGATCGAGCTCGTCTTCAACCACATGGTGCGCGACGAGGCCGATCGGCTCCCCGAGTTGGTCGACACCTCGACCGACATGTTGTGGAGCGTCGTGACCGCCGTCGACGACGCCGGCCAGTAGTCCGTGGACACGCTGAACCACCCAAACAGCGGGGTATCCCGCGCTATTGCGGGCCGCAGGGCTGGCGTCCGCCGGTGAGCCGGTCATTCTGGAAGCCGCGATGGATGACCTGAGCACCCGCCTCGACGAACTCAAGGACCAGGGCCTGTACCGGCGCCTGCGTCTGGTCAGCGGACCGCAAGGTCCGCGGGTCGTCCTCGACGGCACCCCCGTGCTGCTGCTCTGCAGCAACAACTACCTCGGTCTGTCCGATCACCCGCGCATCCGCGAAGCTGCGGCCGACGCGGCGATGCGGTGGGGCGTTGGTGCTGGAGCCAGCCGCCTGGTCTCCGGCTCGATGACGATCCACCGCCGCCTGGAAGAGCGCCTGGCCAGCTTCAAGCGCACCGAGTCCTCGCTGCTGTTCGGCTCCGGCTACATGGCCAACGTCGGCGTCCTGCAGACCCTTGGCGACGAGTCCTCGCTGATCTGCTCCGACGAGCTCAACCACGCCTCGATCATCGAAGGTTGCCGCGCAGCCAAGGCTCCCACCTTCGTCTATCGCCACGGCGATCTGGAACACCTCGAGTGGGGGCTGCGCGAGCGCATTCCTGCCGGCGCGACCGGTCGCCCGCTGATCGTGACCGACTCCGTCTTCTCGATGGACGGCGACGTCGCTCCGCTCGAGGGCATCGCTGACCTGGCCCAGCGCTACGGCGCACGGACCGTCGTCGACGAAGCCCACGGCACCGGCTGCGTCGGCCCGGGCGGGCGTGGCGCCATCGCAGCAGCTGGCCTGGAAGGCGAGATCGACGTGATCGTCGGGACGCTCGGCAAAGCGCTTGGCTCCTACGGCGCATTCGTGGCCGGCTCGCTCGACCTCACGCGCTACCTGATCAACCGCGCCCGGCCCGTGATCTTTTCCACGGCGCCAGCGCCGCCGGTCGTGGCCGGTGCCCTCGCAGCGCTTGATCTGATCGAGACGCAGCCTGAGCGCGTGGAGCGCTTGCAACAGAACGCGTCCGTTCTCCACGGCGCGCTCCGCGACGAAGGCGTGCAGCTCGCCGGGCCCGCCAGCCACATCGTGCCGATCGTCGTGGGCGATGCCACCACCGCGATGACGCTCTGCGAGCGGCTGCTGGAGCGCCGAGTGTTCGCACAGGCGATCCGCCCGCCGACGGTCCCGCAGGGCACCTCGCGCCTGCGCATCACCATCTCGGCCTCACACACGCCGCAGGAGCTGCGCCGCGCGGCACAAGCCATCGCAGAGGTCTCGCGGGATCTTGGACTGCCCGTCGGTTCCGGCCCCTCGCGGCCTTCGATCACCAAGACCGACGACTCCTTTGGCGAGTGGAGCGCGGCCCCGGCGAAGGCAGCCAACGGCCGCCGCCACGTCGCAGCAGCCGCTGCGCCCTACCCTGCCCCTGCACCGGTCCGCTCCGGCAATGGCGGCCCAGAGGCCGGCGCCTTCTTCGACGTCGAAGCGATCGACCCGTCGATGGTCCGCGCCAGCCGCGGCGCGCAGCGCTCCGGACTGCGCTGACTTCAGGACTCCAGCAACGCTGGGAGACCGGCGTGCTGGCCCGCCGCCGCGAGCAGCTCGCGGTCGGGCGCCGCAACCGCCGGCAACCCCACGACCGGTGTGCCGGCGGCCTGCGTGAGGAAGGCGCGGTTGTCGGACTCGATGAGGCTCGGCTGCGCCGGCCAGGGCGTGAGCACCACGCCGGCCACACGCAGGCCTCGCGAGCGAGCTGCTTCCAGCGTGAGCAGTACGTGGTTGATGGTGCCAAGGCCCGGGTGGGCGGCGACGATCAACGGAAGCTCCAGCGCCGTTGCGAGGTCGGCCATGGTTGCGCCGTCGTCGTTGACCGGCACGAGCAGACCGCCGGCGCCTTCCACCACCACGGTCGGTTCGCTGCCCGAAGCCTGCGCACTGGCCGTTGCAGCAGCTCGCGCCTGGATGCCGGCCACGATTGCGTCGACCGCGAGGTGTTGACCGACCAGCCGCGCCGCGAGATGCGGCGATACCGCAGGGCCGAAACTCGCAGGCGCGATCTCATCCGGAGTTCCGCCGGCAGCCAGGGCAAGCAACTCGTGATCGTGAGGCCATGGTGCGTTCGGCGCGTCGTCGAGGCCACTGAGCAGCGGCTTACTGGCCAGGAGCGTGTCGCCGCGGGCGCGCAGCGCAGCGCACAGCGCCGCAGCGACGATGCTCTTCCCCACCCCGGTCCCAGTTCCGGTCACGAACGCGCCATGCATGCCCGCGATCATCCTGGTTCTGGTGCCCCGGCGCCGCACCGCGCGTCGCACCAATTGATTGTCTTTAGCGGCGCCGCATAGCTACGATGCGGTCCGTGTCCAATCTGATGGCTTTGGTGCGCGCGGCGGTCGTCGCGCTCACGCTCATGGCGTGTGCACTCCCTGCAACCGCGTCCGCCCGGCCCGGTCGGGCCGCCGAGCCAGTCGTGGTGGTGCCCGGGCTTGGGCAGAACTGCGTGACTGCGCGCTACGACGCCGCCGACAACCCCGTCCTCGCTGGGGCCGTAGCGGGTGGCCTGCGCAATGCCCACGCTGCGACCGGCGGCGCCGTCGACGCGGTGCCGGAGTCCTCGGTGTACGGCTGGCGCTTCTCAGCCTGCTGGCGCAAACTCTCCACGCTCGCCGTCCAGCTCGACCAGTACCTCGCCAAGATTCAGGCCCAACACGGCGGCAGCCCGGTGGATCTCGTGAGCTTCTCGTTTGGGGGCGCGATCGTGCGGTACTGCCTGACGAACCCGCTCGGCGCCACGCCGAAGTGCCGCGCCCGGGTCGACGACTGGGCGGGGATCGTGAACGCCACCAACGGGTCCACGAAGGCCGACCTGCCGGCATGCCTCACGGCAGGACTCGTCGGCCTCGGATCGATCTGCTCGTCGCTGAGCTATCAAAGCCTCGACATCAAGCGGATGAACCGCCGCGATCCATCGCCGGGTGATGTGGAGTACACGATGTTCTGGACGCCCCAGGACGAGTTCTTGCTTCCCACTGGCACGTCGGTGCTGGAGGGCGCCCGCAACGTCGTGCTGCGGTCCAAGCTCGGGCGGGTCACCCACACGGGAACGTGGCTCGGCGGGCCCTGCACCACGACGGCCGACTGGGTCGGCATCGAACTGCTCGACGCGACCGAGCACGTGGTTGGCGCCGATCGGTTTGACTGCAACACCACGCTGACGGGCGAGATCATCCCGCCGCCGCCACCACCGAACGCCCCTGCCGCACCGGCCGCGGGCCCTGGCGCTCCGTCAGACCTCGACGCCGCGTCGGCCGTCGAAGCAGCGCGCCGACGCTAGATCGCCGGCGAACCCCTCGCCGCGGCGGTCACTCGCCGCCGAGGGCGACCTTGGCGAGTGAGCCGTCGACCAACAGCTCGACCGGCGCTTTGTCGTCGGTATAGACCGCGCCGTCGGTGAATCCGGGCTCCAGCCGCGCCGCGGTCTGGATTGCCGTCTGATCGAGCGCCGCTCGATCGGCAGCCAGCGACCGTGACTCAGCCGCGGCGCCAGGCAGCGCCGCGAGCTGCGAGCGCCGCGACTGGAACGACCGCAGCATGGTCTCCAACTCGATCGGCTCTGCGCGCGCCGCCACCTGGGTGCTGAGCCGCTGTGCAGGGTCGCGGACGACGTATCGCAGTCCGGCAGCCTGCATGCTGGCGCCGAGCACGCGTTCCAGCTCACGGTCGCCTTCGGGGTGGCCGACGTTCACGATCACCACGCCTCCAGGTGCCAAGCGGTCCTTGGCGAGGCTGAAGAACTCGCGGGTCGACAGATGAAACGGGATGTAGGGCTGGCGGTAGGCGTCGACGATGATGGCGTCGTAGTCGCCGTCGCTGCGGCGCAGCTCCACGCGAGCGTCGCCAGTGAGCACACGCAACCGCGGCCCGCCGAGTCCGAACCACTTCGTGCCCAGCTCGGCAAGCTGGGCGTCGTAGTCCACGGCGTCGACGTGCACGTCTGGGTCGAGGGCGCGCAGCGCCGTGGCGGTGGTGCCGCCAGCATTGCCGAGGATCATGACCTTCTCGGGCGCGCGGCCCGCAAGGTGCGGGAGCACGAGCAGCTCATCCCAGTACTCACCGGTCAGCACGGTCCCCGGGCGCCGCAACGAGTGGACCGCGTTGCCTTCTCCCAGCTCCATCATGCGCATGCCTTCAGCGGTCTGCAGCACGCGCGCATACTGCTCGTTGGTCTCACGCTCCTCCAAAAGGGTCAGCCCGAATGAGGCGGCCTTCACGGTCGGCGTCGGCGCGATCATGAGGAGCGCGATGGCGAGCGGGACGAGCGAAGCGAGCAGGACGCTCCTGCGCGACCCGGAGGCGCCAACATCGGCCTGCGCCGCCGCAGATGTGGTCGGAGCGGCAGCGAGACCCCACACGGCAACGATGGCCAAGAGGAGCGCAAACAGAAGGAACGTGCGGCGGGTCCCCAGGAGCGGGATGAGCGCCAGCGCTGCAAGGAAGGTGCCCACCAGCGACCCGGCGGTGGCCAGCGCGGAGAGCCGACCGGCGAGACTGCCGGCGCGCGCCACCGCATCGCCGCCGCCGCGCTCAACGTCACCGAGGGCGAGGCGCACGGCGTACGGCGAGACGGCGCCGAGCAACGACAGTGGCGTGGCCACGAGGATCAAGACGGCCAAGAGCGAACCGAGGAACCCAGGGGCGTTGACCTCGTCGAGCGCCTCGACCCCCACCCCGAGCAGCGGGACCGCGAGGATCGGCGTGAGCGCAAGCAGGCCGGCCCCACCGAGCAACAAGCGGTACATGTTGTGTGGCGTGGGACCCCGGTCGGCCAGGCGCCCGCCGAGCCATGCGCCGACGGCGAGGGCCACGAGCACGATGGCGATCGTGTTCGCCCAGATCACGGTCGAGCTGCCGAAGGCCGGCGCGAGGAGGCGGGCCGCGGCGATCTCCGAGCCGAGCGTCGAGAGGCCAGCTACCGCCACGACGAGTCCAAGCGACGGGGCGCGCAACGGGAGCACGCTGGCAGCCTACGCGTCCGGCGTGGCCGCCGAGCCGCCGCCCGCGGTACGGTTGGCGCGTGCCAGGCCCCGACAGCTCCGCACTGCGTGCCCGCGATCACGCGGTCCTGTGGCATCCGTTCACCCAGCAGCAGGCGTGGGTGAGCGAAGATGCTCCGGTGATCGTGGCCGGCGAGGGCTGCGAGCTCATCGACGCTGACGGCCGCCGCTTCCTCGACGGGACCTCGTCGCTGTGGTGCAACGTGCACGGTCACCGGCACCCGACGATCGATGCAGCCATCACCGACCAGCTCGGCCGCGTGGCCCACACCACGATGCTCGGGCTCACCCACCCCACGGCGATCGAGCTGGCCGAGCGCCTCGTGGCGATCGCTCCGGGCGACCTGTCGCGAGTCTTCTATTCCGACACCGGCGCCGCGGCGACCGAGATCGCGCTCAAGATGGCCTTCCAGGGCCACATGCAGGCTGGCGAGACCACCCGCACGCGCTTTGCCTACCTGGAGTCCAGCTACCACGGCGACACGCTGGGGGCCGTTTCGGTCGGTGGGATCGACATCTTCCACGAGCGCTTCGGGCCGCTGCTGTTCGACGCGATCAAACTGCCGTTCGGCGACGCCGAAGGCGCGGCGGCCCTGATCGCGCAGCACGGCAGTGAGCTGGCGGCCGTCATCGTCGAACCCATCGTGCAGGGGGCCGGCGGCCTCCTCGTGCAACCCGACGGCTACCTCCGCGCCATCCGTGAAGCCTGCGACGCTGCCGGCGCGTTCCTGATCTGCGACGAGGTGGCCACCGGATTCGGCCGCACGGGCACGATGTTCGCCTGTGAGCAGGAAGACGTCGCCCCCGACATCCTCTGCCTGGGCAAAGGCATCAGCGGCGGCTACCTGCCGCTCGCCGCGACGCTCGCCACCGAGGCGATCTACGAGCGGTTCCTCGGCGGCGTTGAGGAGCTCAAGACGTTCTTCCACGGCCACACGTACACGGGCAATCCTCTGGGGTGTGCCGCGGCGATCGCCACCCTCGACGTGTTCGAGGAGGAGCAGGTGCTCGAGCGCGTCGCACAGCGCAGCATCCAGTTCGGCACCTTGCTCGACGAGCACGTGGCCTCGCTCGCTGGCGTGCAGGAGATCCGGCGCCGCGGGCTGATGTGCGGCGTTGAGCTACTTCCCCACGCAGCAACGGAGCGGGCTGGCCATCAGGTGATCGTCGAGGCGCGCAACCGCGGCGTACTGCTGCGACCCCTGGGCGACATCGTCGTACTCATGCCCGCCCTGGCGATCTCGGCCGAGCAGCTGGAGCGGCTGGTCCGCGTGACCGCCGAGGCCATCGCCGTGGTGAGCGAGCGGCTGGGTGTGCCTGCTGCACCGCGTCCCCTGGCTGGGCGCCGGATCCCTTCGTGAGCGGCAGTCCGGACGCCTCCGGCACGGGCGGCCCTACGCTGCGACCCAGCGCGCTTGATCAGGCGTTCCTGGAGCTCGAGCAGCCAGGCTCTCCCCCGCTCCACATCGGCTTCGCCGTCGAGATCGACGGCCCAGCCCCGTCCAAGGCCCTGATGCGCGCCATGATCGCCGGCGGCGTAGGCGCCACCCCAGAGCTCACGCGGCGCCTGGTGCGCGACCCGCTCACGACCGCGCTGCGGTGGATCGACGACCCGTGGTTCGACGCGGGCTCGCACGTGGACGCCTTTCGCGTCGACAATCTGCACGACCACCGCACCACCGACGAGCTGATCACGCGACTCTTCGCGTCGTTCCTGCCACGCGACCGGCCGCTGTGGAGATTCCAGGCCCTGTCAGACGGGCAGCGCACGCTGATGGCGGGCCAGCTGCACCACATCCTCGCCGACGGCGCCCGGGCCGTCGAACTGGCGCTGCAGCTGATCGGCGGGATCCTCAGCGAGGAGACAGCCGTGCCCGAGCCGCTTCCTCCTGCGGGCGTGCTCGAAGGCGTGCGCGATGACCTCGCCGGCCTGGCACGTGGCGTGACCGACCTGTCGGTCATCAGCGACCTTGCCGCGAGCGCCCGCCCGCTCGTGGAGCGGTTCGCCAACCAGGGCGGTCCGGACTGGCGGGGCGATCGCGAGATCGTGCGCGGGCGGGTCGACCTCGCGCCACTGCGGGAGGGCGTGCGGCAGCGCGGTGGCACGATTACTGCGGCGCTCGTGGTCGCTACCGCGCGAGCGCTGCGCGGTACGGGCGTGATCGACGAGCACTCCAGCTGCTTCGTGCCGCTCAACGCACGGGCACCGGGGAGCAGCCAGGGCTCCGCCAACGCGGTCAGCGTGATCTATTCGAGCCTTCCTGCCACCGGTGATCCGGTCGCTGGCCTGCGCCGCGTGACGCAGGAGCTGCGCGCCTCGCGCGAGGAAGCCGGCGCCCTTGCCAACCTCAGCCAGCACGCCGATGACCTCCCCGCAGCCGTGCGCGGCACCATCACCCGCGCGGTCAGCAATCAGTTCTTGGCCCCGATCATCGTGTCCTCGGTCCCCGGCCCGCGCGAGGAGATCGAGCTCTTCGGACGGCGCGTCTCCGGCATGTGGGGGTGGGCCCCGTCACCAGCGGGCCAGCCCATCGCACTCTCGGCAGTCTCCTATGCAGGTGGCCTGCATCTCACGCTGGTTGGCGACACAGAGGCCGTGGTCGACAGCTCGACCACACTGCGCGCCATCGAGCGCGAGCTCGACGCGTTCGTCGA
>JAEMRF010000394.1 GCA_016463515.1 Solirubrobacteraceae bacterium
CCTTGGCCCGTCAGGCGCCGCGCTGTGCAGCGGTCCTGTGCGCCACGAAAACCCGAGTGGCAGCTCAGGCCCACCCTGCGGCCTGCCCGCCGCTCGCCGGTCCTACGAGGCAACCTACGCTGACCGCGGGCCGGTGAGGCGAGGGCGGACGGTCTCCGAGAGGTCGCGTCGCTACCCTCGTCCTCTCGCGATGACCCGCTCCACCACCTTCACGCCGACCTGCTCGCCCACGTCGGCGCGCCCGTGAGCTTCGCGTCGCCCGATGGGCGACCGACGTTCGACCTGCAGTCCCACTCGGTCTGGTCCGACGGTGCCCTCGCGGCTGCCGACGTGGTCGCGGCTGCGGCCGCAGCCGGCGTCGAGCTGCTCGCGCTCAGCGACCATGACGCCGTCGACGGGGTGACCGAGGCCATCGAAGCCGGCGCTGACCTCGGCGTGCGCGTCGTGCCTGCCGTGGAGATCTCGAGCGTCGATCCCGAGGGCGACGACCTCCACATCCTGGGATACGGCATCGACCACACCCAGCCGGCGTTGCTCGAGGCGCTGCGGGACTACCGCGCCGATCGCGAACGCCGCGCCGACCGCATGGCGAAGGCACTGCGTGAGTGCGGTCTGGAAGTCGACGACACGCTGCTGGCACCTCGTCGCGCGGCCGGGTTGCCCATCGGCCGTCCGCACCTGGCTGAAGCCGTCCTCAAGCACCCGGCCAATGCGGCGCGACTCAAGGACGAGGCGATCGATCAGTACCCCGCGGACGTGCTCGTCGCCTACCTGATCGAGGGGAAGCCAGCCTTTCGCACGCGCACCCATCCCACCGTGCCGCAGGCGATCGACGTGATCCATGCTGCCGGCGGTTTGGCGGTGTGGGCCCATCCGTTCTGGGATGTCCGACCTCCCGAGCGCGTCGGCGCGACCTTGCGGCGCTTCGTGGGCTACGGCATGGACGGTGTTGAGGCGTTCTACAGCGAGCACACCCGTGAGCAGACGATCTACCTGGCGGACCTCGCCGCGCAGCTCGGTCTGATCACCACCGGATCCGCCGACTTCCACGGCCCCGATCACAAGCACTTCTCGCAGTTCCGGGCCTTTGAGCTCCACGGCCGCGAGCCGCAGCTCGGGCCCCTCGCTGGCTGACGCCTCCTGAGCCCGGATCTTGTCCGGCGGGAGTCGCCTCCCCCGCCTGATGTTGTCCACGAGGACACAAGGGGCGCCCTGGGCACGGTCTAGGCTGGCCCGCATGCAGCTCGGACTGATCGGCCTCGGCAAGATGGGCGGCAACATGGCCCGCCGCCTCCGGCGGGAGGGCGACATCGACGTCATCGCGTATGACCGCGATGCCGACGCGGTCGCGGCCCTGGCCGACGAGGGCGTGCGGGGTGCCAGCTCGCTCGAGGAGCTGGTCGCCGGTCTTGATGCGCCGCGCTACGTGTGGGTCATGGTCCCGGCGGGCGCGCCCACCACCGACACGGTCAATGCACTCGGCGAGCTGCTTTCCGAGGGCGACGTGATCATCGACGGTGGCAACAGCCGCTGGACCGACGACGAGATCCGCAAGCAGTCGCTCACCGCCAAAGGCATCGGCTACATGGACGTCGGCACCTCTGGCGGCGTGTGGGGCCTGCAGAACGGCTACTGCATGATGGTCGGCGGGGAAGACGCTGACGTCGCAGGGCTGACGCCGGTCCTCAATGCGCTCGCACCGGTCGTCACCGACCCCGAAGACAAAGAGAAGATCGGGGAGTACGGCTGGGAGCATGTGGGCCCAACCGGCTCAGGCCACTTCGTGAAGATGGTCCACAACGGCATCGAGTACGGCCTGATGCAGGCCTACGCCGAGGGCTACGCCCTGCTGGCGGCCAACAACCCGGATCTCGACCTGGAGCGCGTGGCGCGGCTTTGGCAGCAGGGCTCGGTCGTGCGCTCGTGGCTCAATGAACTGATGGGCCTGGCATTCGCGGCCGAGGGTTCGCAGGTGGAGGCCCTCGAGCCCGTCGTCAACGACTCCGGCGAGGGCCGCTGGACGATCGAAGCCTCGATCGATCTGGGCATCCCCACCCCCGTCATGACGCTGGCCTTGCAGGAGCGGTTCGTGAGCCGCGGCAACGCCGACCACACCAACCGCATGCTGTCTGCGCTGCGAAATCAGTTCGGCGGCCACGAGGCCAAGCGCAAGGGCTGAGCGACCCATGACGAGCTCCACCCACGGTCACTCAGCCGACGAGAACCCTCTCGCCGAGGGCATTGGCCTGCTGCCGCCCGAGCCGAGCATCCTGATCGTGTTCGGCGCCGGCGGCGACCTTGCGATGCGCAAACTGTTGCCGGCCATCGGCAACCTCGGCATGGATGGCACCCTCCCGGACCGTTTTGCGCTGGTCGGCGTCTCGCGAGAGACGATGACCGACGAGGAGTTCCGCGATCACGTGCGCCAGTCGCTGACGCGCTTCTCGCGCCGCGGCATGGATCCGGACGTGCTCGAGCGGCTGATCGAGCGCACGCGCTACGTGGGCGGCGATGCGACCACCGTCGGCACCATGCACCGCCTCGGCGGCGTGCTCGACGAGCTTGCGGGCGGCGAGAAGATGGACCGCCTCTACTACCTGTCGATGGCACCGCGGTTCTTCTCGCCGGTCATCGAGACCCTTGGCGAGGCGCGCCTGATCGACCGCAGCGACACCTCCAGCCGGGTGATCATCGAGAAGCCGTTCGGCACCAACTACGACGAGGCCGCCGAGCTCAACCAGCGCCTGCTGGCGGTGCTCGACGAGTCGCAGATCTACCGCATCGACCACTACCTGGGGAAGGAGACGGTCCAGAACATCCTGGCGCTGCGCTTCGCCAACCACGTGCTCGAGCCGATCTGGAATCGCGAGCACATCCAGTCGGTGCAGATCAC
>JAEMRF010000076.1 GCA_016463515.1 Solirubrobacteraceae bacterium
CCTAGAACTCCGCGCAGAGCTGGCGCACGAGGCCGGGGAGGCGCTCTGCGCGGCGGGCGACGCGGAGTTGATATCCGGCGCCAGGTGTGTCGAACAGGTCGTTCACGGACTCCAGCGCGTCGATGCAGCCCAGATCCTGGGCGTGGGGACGAAGCAGTGGCAGAAGCGTGTCCAGTCGCTCGCGCAGCGGGACCCGTCGCCGCTGGACGGGATCGATCAGCGCGACCTCCACGCCGTCGCGGGCCGCCAGGAATCGGTTCTCGTCGTGCACTTCCACGGCGGATCTCGACGCCTCTTCCGCCCAAGCTTCCTCGTGCTCCATCTTCGCGAGGCTCTGAACCAGCGCCACGAGCGCGGCGGTCGCGTCGAGCGTGACCTGGGCGTCCATGATGCGGACTTCGATCGTGCCGACGCGCGGCTGCACGCGCACGTCCCACCAGAGGAACGTGGGATCCGGGAACGCTTCGCAGGTCACGAGCATGTCGACCGTGTCGACCCATTCCTGGAAGGACTCAAAGCGCCGGGGGATGCCAACGCGGGGGAACGCCTGAAACAGGGGCGTGCGGCTGGAGGCAAGGCCGGTGTCGCGCCCCTGCCAGAACGGCGAATTCGCCGACAAGGCCAGCAGCATCGGGATGTGGACCCGCATGCGGTTGAACACCTTGATGGCGGCTTCGGGATCGTGGAACCCCACGTGGACGTGCAGGGCAAAGGTCGGTTCGCGGCGGGCCAGCTCGCGCATCGAGCCGTAGACGGCCGCCTGGCGTTCGCCGCGCGTCACGGAGATCTCCCGCGACACGGCGAACGGGTGCGTCCCGGACGACGCGACCTGAAGCTCGAGCGGATCGCAGGTCTGCCGCATGGCGCGCCGCAGGTTGCGGAGGTCGTCCACGGCACTGTCGACGGTGGTGTGGACCTCGGTTGCAAGCTCAACGGCCGCGGCATGCGTCTCGCGGTGCACCCGGCTGGCGAGGTCGATCGGCAGACGCGGCATCACCTCGTCGACCGCCTGCGCGAGGTTGTACCCCGGCGCGGCGACGAGCATGACCTCCTCCTCGACGCCGATGGTCCATGCCGGGGCGTCCGGGCGGACCGGCCACTGTGCCCAGCTCTGCGTATGCGTCACTTCAGTACCCATGTGTCCTTGCCTCCTCCGCCTCGCGACGAGTTCACGACCATCTCTCCCTCGGCGAGCGCCACGCGCGTGAGCCCGCCGGGCAGCAGTCGCCACTCCCGCGGGCCGGTCGCCAGGGCGAACGGCCGGAGATCCACGTGCCGGGGCGCCAGCGCGCCGGCGATCACCGTGGGGTGCGTGGAGAGTGCGACGACGTTCTGCGCGATCCACCCGGCAGGCGAGCGCCGCACGTCTGCACGAAGCGCATCGAGCTCAGCCTGGCTGGCGGCAGGTCCGATGACCACGCCGTGGCCACCATGACCATCTCGCGGCTTGAAGACCAGCTCGGCGGCGCGGTCCAGGGCCTCGTCGAGTGCAGCGGCCTCAGCGAGGTCGAGCGTGGGGACCGAGCGGATCAGCGGCTCTTCGCCGAGGTAGTAACGCGTCAGGTCATCGACGTGGGCGTGCACGAGTTTGTCGTCGGCCACGCCGGTGCCAAAGCCGTTGAGGATCGAGAGCGTGCCGGCTTGCAGCGGAGCGAGCAGCAGCTCACCGAGCGAGGTCAGCGCGCCGTCGTCGGTTCGCAGGCGGTCGATATCGGTCCGGCGGTAGGCGACGCCGATCGGTGCCCCGGTATCTCGGCGGCGCAGCACCGTGCCGTCCAACCGGATCTCGGACGTCACGAGCAAGTCCACGCCGGCGAGGGCCGCCAGGACTTGGTGTTCGTGCCACGCCGTGTTGCCTGGGCCGTCTGAGAGCACGACCGTCTCCGCGCCCTCCGGCGCGTCTGGCGGCATTGCGGCGCCGAGTGCGGCGGTCAGCGCCAGCTGCAGCTCAGCGCGGAAGTCACGGATCGGGATGGCGTCACCCGTGAGTTCCCGCACGGCGTCGCGGGCCGCCAAGGCGTAGGCCATGCCAGACGGCGTGCGGCAGTTGTCCTCCAGCACGAGCAGCTCGCCGTCGGCGTCGCGCACGAGATCCATGCCAGCCACGGCGATGCGTGCCGACGGCGGATCGGGCAGGCCGACGAGGTCCGGCTCAATGAACGGGCAGCCGTCGAGCGTGCTGGCAGGCAGCACGCCATCGGAGAAGCATTTGCCTTCCCCCTGGACGTCCGCCACGAAGGCCTCAAGCGTGGCTGCCCGGCGCTGAAGCCCGGCATCGACGCGCGCCCACTCCTGCGCCTCGATGAGCCGTGGCACGGGGTCGACCTGGAACGGCCAGCCCTCGTCGCCGCCGAACGCGACGCCGCGCGCGGCCAGATGCGCGGCCACGGAGCCGGTCGCTGACGCGAGATCGGTCCTCGCCAGGCCAGCGAGCAGACCGGCGTAGAGCGGTCGAACGGCACCGTCGGCGGTGAAGGCCTCGTCGAGCGACGGTCCGCCGGTCGACGGGTACTGCGGGGACGTCACACCCGACACCGTACGGGCGCGGCCCGGCGGGCGGCTCGCCTCCCGGCCAAAACACGGCCGGTCACGCTGGCCAGCGGGAGCAAAGGTTGTGCCAGGTCATGCGCGGCGAGGGTCAGGCGGAGGTCGCCGCGGTCGCCACGAGGCCTTGGAAGAGCGCGAGCTGAGCGGGCCGGCGGTACAGCGATTCGGCATGCCACTGCACGCCGATCACGAACGGCCGGGCCGGGTCCTCGATGGCTTCCACGAGTCCTTGGTCGCGGGCGGTGATTCGCAGTCCAGAGCCGAGATCCTGGACGGCCTGATGGTGGAAGGAGTTCACGGCCAGCGTTCCGCCGCCGGTGAGCGCTGCCAGCTGCGTGCCGTCGTCGACCTCGACGTCGTGGGTGACCTCGCTGCCTCGCTCCTTCTGGCGGTGCACATCCCCGAGTTCGAGCTCGGTGTTGATGTCCTGCCAGAGCGTGCCGCCGTAGGCCACATTGAGCAGCTGCATGCCGCGACAAATCGCCAGGACCGGCAGGCCACGCTCCAGCGCAGCGGTGAGCAGAGCCAGCTCCCAGGCATCGGTGGCTGGCTCGTTCGGGCCGAGGTTCGCGTGCGGCGGATGGGCGTACAGCGCGGGGTTGATGTCTGGCCCGCCGGCCAGGACGAGTCCGTCCAGACGGCTGACCACGTCCTCAGCCTGATCCAGGTGAGGCGGCAGCACGACCGGCAGACCACCGCCGGCGGCCACCGCCACGGGATAGTCGAGGCCAAGCGCCAGTTCGCGCTGCGGAGGCTCGGAGGAGGGGGTGGGGTCCACCCGGTCCGGGGTCCGCAGCTCCGAGGTCGTGATCCCGATGAGCGGTCCGTGCATTGGCGTCGGCACGCTACTGCACACGGCGGTCGCCCATCAGTGTCGAGCCAGATCGGGAGGGTGACCCGCCACGACGACCAAGGTCACCGCTCAGTCACGAGATCGGGGCGTTGGAATCGGTATGCTCCGCGCGTTCGCGGCGACTGGCGCCAGACGAGGTGGGAACGACCACCGGGGAGCTGCGAACCTCGACCGCCGCGCGCCTGGGCAACGATCTCGCATCACGTGCGCGGGCGCATCATCGCGCTGCCGCGTACCCCGCCCCAGGAGGAAGTCCCACATGTCCAGCCCCAAGGTTCTCGTCAAGGAGAACGTCGGTGAGAGCGGCATCGCCGCGCTGCGCGACGCCGGTTTCGATGTCGAGCTCGGTTTCGACTGGGCCGACGGTGACCTCGAGCGTCGCCTCTCGGAGTTCGACGGCATCCTGATCCGCTCGGCCACCAAGCTCACCGCCGATGTGCTCGAGCACGCCGGCGACCTGAAGGTCATCGGCCGTGCCGGTGTCGGCGTCGACAACGTCGACGTCCCGACCGCCAGCAAGCGCGGCATCGTCGTCGTCAACGCGCCGCAGTCCAACGTCGTGACCGCTGCCGAGCACACCGTCGCCCTGCTGCTCGCCGTGGCCCGCAACATTCCGCAGGCGCACGCCTCGCTGATCAGCGGCAAGTGGGAGCGCTCCAAGTTCTCGGGCGTCGAGCTGCATGGCAAGACCCTCGGCATCCTCGGCTTCGGTCGCATCGGCCAGCTCGTCGCTGAGCGCGCCGCTGGCTTCGGCGTGAAGGTCGTGGCCTACGACCCGTTCGTCGGCGCAGACCGCTTCAAGGAGGCAGGCGTCGCCCACGCCGCCACCCCGGAGGAGATCTTCGCCTCCGCGGACTTCATCACCATCCACCTCCCCAAGACGCCCGAGACGCTCGGCTTCCTCAATGACGAGGCCTTCGCGCAGATGAAGGACGGCGTGATCGTCCTCAACGTCGCGCGTGGCGGCCTGATCGACGAGGCCGCCCTCGGCCGCGCCCTGGACTCCGGCAAGGTCGGCGGCGCCGGCCTCGACGTGTTCCCGTCCGAGCCCGTGACCGAGCACCCGCTGTTCGGTCACCCGAAGGTCGTCGTCACGCCGCACCTGGGCGCCTCGACGGCCGAGGCCACCGACCGCGCCGGTCAGCAGGCCGCCGAGCAGATCGTCCTCGCGCTCACCAGCGGCGCTGTCACCACGGCGATCAACGTCCCGTCGGTCGCTGCCGAAGACCTCGAGACCCTCGGGCCATTCGTTCCGCTCTGCGAGCGCCTGGGCCGCCTGGCGGTGGCCCTCAACGAAGGCACCGGTCTCGACGAGCTCCAGAGCGAGTTCCTGGGCAGGATCGCCGAGCGTGACACGCGCCCGCTGTCGCTTGGCGTCCTGGTCGGCGCGCTCTCGGGCCACACCGAGGAGCAGGTCAACATGGTCTCCGCCCAGTCGGTGGCCGAGGAGCGTGGCATCAGTCTCTCGTCCTCGACCAACAGCCGCGCTCGTGATTTCGCCGACATCGTGCGCGTCAGCGTCAAGACCGGCGGCGCCACCACCCGCGTGGCCGGCACGCTCGTGGGCGAGCGTCAGCGCCCGCACCTGATCGAGGCCTGGGGCTGGCGCTTCAACGTGCAGCTCGACGACCACCTCACGGTCCTGCGCTACCGCGACCAGCCGGGCATGCTCGGCCGCATCGGGACGGTCCTGGGCGACGCCGGCGTGAACATCGTCTCCGCTGCCGTCGGCTACCGCCCGAACGACGTGCCCGGCGATGAGACCGCGGTCATGGTCGTCAGCTCCGATCGCGCCGTGCCCGCCGAGGCGCTCAGCCAGCTGCTCGGCAGCGACGGCTTCGAGGCCGCGCGCTCCGTCAGCTTCTAGCGGCTCCCGTTCCAGAACGACCAAGGGCCCCGGCGCCGCCTGATCGCAGGCAGCGCCGGGGCCCTCGTCGTTGCGGGGCTACTTGAGCGGGTTCACGAGATCCGCGGCCGAGATCTCCTGGTCGAGATCCGGCTTGATGCCAAGCACCTCGCCCGCGCTCACGAGGCTGTCGAGATCGCCGAGTCCACCCGTGATGTCGCTGAGGTTCACCGTGCCGCCCTGCAGCAGCGCGGTGAGGCCGCCGAGCGAGGCGATCGTGGCGACGATCTTGTCGCTGTAGGCGGCAAACGCCGGGTCCTGGTCGGCCTCTTCCTTGGCCTTCTGCAGCATCCGGGCCGTGAACGCCCCTGCGACCGCCGCCTTGGCGATCGCCGTCTTGCGGCCCTCGGCACCGCTCTTGAACTGCCCAGCTTGGGCCGGCGTGTAGATGTAGCGCTTGAACGCGCCGTAGGCCAGTCCGAGCCGCAGGGCGATCTCGGTCTTGGACGCTTGGGTGTCATCGCCGCAGCCGGCGAGCGCGAAGCTGCTGCCGACCGGCAGGAGGGCGACGACGAGCACGAGCGCGAGCAGGCGGCGAAGACCTCCCTGCAACGGACGATGAGAGAGGCGGGCGGGAGCGGTCATACGTGGTAGCCTCGCACGCATGGACCTCGTCCTGCTCGCGACGCGACTTCTTCTCCTTCCCCGCTAGGGGAATGAGTTACGCCTGCGGCCGCGCACAACTGGCCGCCACGAGTTAGAGCTGAGTCCACCTAGACGGAAGCCCACAGCGCTTCTGCAACTCCGACGGAGTCCACACCGATGTCATCCGACGACCGCGTCCTGATCTTTGACACCACGCTGCGCGATGGTGAGCAGTCCCCTGGCATCTCGCTCAACGGCAGCGAGAAGCTCGAGATCGCCCAGCAGCTCGCGCGACTCGGCGTCGACATCATCGAGGCCGGCTTCCCGATGGCGAGCCCCGGCGACTTCGAGGCGGTCAAGACGATTGCCGAGCAGGTCGAGGGGCCAACGATCTGCGGTCTGGCTCGTGCACAACCGGGCGACATCGCTCGGGCGGGCGAGGCGCTGAAGAACGCTGAGCGCCCGCGCATCCACACGTTCATCTCCACGTCCGACATCCACATCGAGCACCAGATGCGCAACACGCGCGCCGACGTGCTCGCGGGCACCCGCGCCGCAGTCACGCAGGCCAAGGACCTCGTCGACGACGTGCAGTTCAGCCCGATGGACGCGACCCGCTCGGATCCCGAGTTCACGGCGGAAGTCCTCCAGATCGCGATCGAGTGCGGTGCCACGACGATCAACGTCCCAGACACCGTCGGCTACGCCACGCCCGACGAGTACGGCGCCTTCCTGACCAAGCTCTACGAGCTCACGCCCGGCCTGAAGGACGTTGTGCTCTCGGTCCACTGCCATGACGACCTGGGGCTGGCCGTGGCCAACTCGCTGGCCGGCGTGCTCGCGGGCGCCCGCCAGGTCGAGGGCGCGATCAACGGCATCGGCGAGCGCGCCGGCAATACGTCCCTGGAGGAGTTCGTAATGCTCCTGGACACCCGCGCCAAGCTGCTGGGCCTCCACACGAACGTGACGACAACGGAGATCGCGCGCACCAGCCGCATGATCAGCCGGATGACCGGCTACCCCGTGCAGCCGAACAAGGCGATCGTGGGCCGCAACGCGTTCTCGCATGAGTCCGGGATCCACCAGGACGGCGTCCTGAAGAACCCTGAGACCTTCGAGATCATGGATCCGCGCAAGGTCGGCCTGGACGACTCCAACCAGCTGGTCCTGGGCAAGCTCTCAGGCCGTGCTGCGCTGCGCGACGCGCTGGAGAAGATGGGCTACCAGCTCACCGGCGACCAGCTCGCCGCCGCGTTCAAGCGCTTCAAGGTCGTCGCTGACCGCAAGAAGCAGGTCACCGCGATGGACCTGGAGGCGCTGGTGACCGACGATCTGCGGACCGGGGGAGACCACACCTTCGAGCTGGTCAGCTTCGACGTGCACTCCAGCTCCGAAGGCGAGCCGTCGTCGTCGGTCACGATCACGCTGCCCGATGGCACCCAGAAGTCCGGCACCGGCCAGGGCGACGGCACCGTCGACTCGGTGTTCCTGGCCATCAACGAGGCCGCTGGCGTGGAGGCACGCTTGCGCGAGTACCGCGTCGACGCGGTCAGCGAAGGCCAAGACGCACTCGGGCACGTTTCGGTGGTCGTCGAGCTGGGCGACGTCGGCGCGGTCCTGCGCTCGCAGCTGCCGGGCGTGAGCACCGGCGACCGCGCCATCGGGAACGGCACCGCCGTCGACACCGACGTCATCACCGCCTCAGCCCACGCGTACCTGCGCGGCCTCACCGCCGCGCTGCGCGTGCTCGACGTCAGCGACGAGTCCGTCGCTGCCGTCGAGCCCATGCGCTGACGCGTAAGCCGGTGCCCGTCCGCGCAGGTCACGGGCGGGCACCGCGGCGTCCGGGGTTGACCTGGCGCTGATCCGGCGAAGAGGTGAACTGCGCCTGAACGGATCGTGAACGCTCGCGGAATAACCGTTCCGTTTTGTCCCGTCTCGCCTTACATCGGGAGTGAGGTCCCAACCCGGGGCCCGCTACTACCGGCCGCCGCGCTGTTGGCGCGGCTTCCACCCGAAAGAGGCATCCCGTGTCTGACCAGTTCTCCCTCGACGCCGTCGATTCCGGCGGCGCCATTCGCAGCGCCGCCGATGACGCCGGCGCATTTGACTCCGCGGTCGACCGCCGCACCGCGTTTCGTCGCGGCGCCACCGTTGCGGCCGGTGCGGCCCTGACCACCGGCTTCTTCTCGACGATGCTCTCGCCAGCCGAGGCCGCCATCGTGAAGGGCAAGCGGTCCAAGGGCAATGACGTCGCGATCCTCAACTACGCGCTCACCCTCGAATACCTCGAGGCTGCGTTCTACGCGCAGGCCAACGCCAACATCCAGTTCCGCGACCCGAACATCGCCTACTTCTCCCAGGTCACGGGCGCCCACGAGCAGGAGCACGTCGACACGCTGAAGTCGGTCCTTGGCTCGGCCGCGATCGCCTCGCCGCAGTTCAACTTCGGCGCTGCCGTCACCGATGAGGCGACCTTTGCCGCCACGGCAGTCGTGCTCGAGGACACGGGTGTTGCTGCCTACGCGGGCCAGGGCACCAACATCCTGCAGTCAGCCGTCCTGACCGCCGCACTCAGCATCCACTCGGTGGAGGCCCGTCACGCGGCTTGGATTCGCTTCCTCGTGGGCGGCGGAGTGCCGCAGTCGCTGCCGCTGCAGCGCACCAACAAGGCCCCGGCGCCGTGGGCCTACGACGACGCGCAGACCGAGAAGCAGACCCTGCGCGCGGTCACCGCCACCAACTTCATCGTCGGCTGAGCCGTCGCCGTCAGAGAGCAAGAGATCATCATGAGTTCCAACTTCACCCTCGATCAGATCGACGTGGACGGCACCGTCCGCACCGCCGCTGAAGACGCGGGCGCAGGCCCGACCGACCGCCGCGACGTGCTGCGCCGTGGCGCGCTGATCGGCGCTGGCGCCATCGGCGCGACGACCCTCTTCGGATCGTTCCTGTCGCCGGCCGAGGCCGCCATCGTCAAGGGCAAGCGCTCGGTCGGCAACGACATCGCCGTCCTCAAGTACGCGCTCACCCTCGAGTACCTGGAGGCCGCGTTCTACCTCCAGGGGCTGCGCAACATCACGTTCACCGATCCGCGCCTGGAGTTCTTCGCCAAGGTCGTCGGCCAGCATGAGAAGAACCACGTCGACACCCTGCGGACCGTCCTGGGCCGCAAGAAGATCTCGGCTCCGGTGTTCGACTTCGGCAACGCCGTCCGCGATGAGAAGACGTTCGCGGCCACCGCACAGGTCCTGGAGGACACGGGTGTGGCTGCCTACGCCGGCCAGGGTGGCAACCTGCTGCAGCGCAGCGTCATCGTCGCCGCGCTGAGCATCCACTCCGTCGAAGCTCGCCACGCTGCGTGGATCCGCGTGCTCAACGGTGGCTTCGCACCCGGCTCGGGCGACAAGTCGCCTGCGCCGCAGGCGTTCGACAAGGCGCTCACCGAGCGCCAGGTCCTGAACGCCGTGGGCGCCACGGGGTTCATCAAGTCCTGAGCCGCGACGTCATCACGGACCGGCATCAAGCCGCTTCGTGAACGGCCCCTGACCATCGCCTTACGGTCTGCTGACCATCGCCTTACGGTCTCCTGACCGAACGGTGAACACGGCGATTTCGGGTCTACGGTCGCTCGCAGAACCGCTCCTCCTCGGCACTCGAGGGGGAGCGGGGAGCCACAACCAGGAGTGTTCTCCAATGTCTGATCACCTCGATCTCACGACCCTTGACCCATCCGGCGACATCCGCACCGTCGCCCACGACGCAGGCGCCTTCGACGAGGGCGGCCTCGCTCGTCGCGACGTTCTCCGCCGCGGTGCAGCTGCCGGCGGTGGCCTGATCCTCGGCGCCGGACTCTTCGGCTCGATGCTGTCGCCCGCTGAAGCGGCCATCAGCAAGGGTCGCAAGTCCAAGACCAACGACGTCAAGATCCTGCAGTACGCGCTCACCCTCGAGTACCTGGAGGCAGCGTTCTACGCCCAGGGCAACGCCAACAAGGCGTGGAAGGATGCCCAGTACCAGCGCTTCGCCGAGATCACGGGCAAGCATGAGGCCGAGCACGTCGAGGTGCTCAAGTCGGTCCTCGGCAAGAAGGGCACGATCAAGTCACCGGAGTTCGCGTTCGGCGCTGCCGTGACCGACCCGGCGACCTTCGCTGCCACAGCGCAGGTCCTGGAGGACACCGGCGTGGCGGCCTACGCCGGCCAGGTCGGCAACGTCTTCCAGCGCCCCGTCCTGGAAGCAGCAGCGTCGATCCACTCGGTCGAGGCGCGCCACGCAGCGTGGATCCGCTTCCTCAACGGAGGCGGCGCCGTCGGTGCTGCCGAGAGCACGGCACCGGCGCCGGTCTCCTTCGACAAGCCGGCCACCGAGAAGAAGGTCCTGTCGGCCGTGCGCGGCACCGGGTTCATCCCGGGCCTCTAGGCCTCAACACACTTGGTCCGCCGACTGGCGGGCTTTGCGAATCTCGAGCGGCGCCGGCAGTGGGTGGTGGCGCCATTCGAGCTCTCGGGCGCGGCCCCCGCAGCAATGCGGGGGCCGCGCTCGTTCTACGCACGAAATGCGTTGGCCCCATGGCCCTGCGTGACGTGCCTGGTTTAGCCGCAGGGCGGAGTGTGCGGGCGAGACTGGCACCTACCGTGGCCTCATGCTTCGCGCGACCTCTCTGCGAGTCCGGAACGGACTCATCGCTCTCCTGATGATCGTTGCCGCTGGGCTGGCGTGTTCATCAGTGGCGTCGGCAGCCGGTCCGAAGCTCGCGGCGACGTCCGACGGCAAACCCCGCAAGGTCGCGGTCGGCTTCTACGCGATGACGATCCAAGGCCTCGACCAGCAGGACAACAGCTACTACGCAGACTTCTACTTCTGGCTGCGTTGGCGTGGCTCTGGGGACCCGTCGGCCACCGTCGAGTTCATGAACAACGTCGAGCGCTGGGGGCTCACGCAGACGCCGGTGTACGAGGAGCCAAAGAAGCTGCCCTCCGGCGAGTTCACCCAGCAGTTCCATGTGCAGGGCAAGTTCTTTGCCCCGCTCGACCTCTCGGACTACCCGCTCGACGACCACGAGCTGCCGATCCAGATCGAGGACACCAGCGCCGACGACACCTCCCAGGTCTACGTGCTCGACACCGCCCAGACCGGCCTGGACCCGGCGGTGCGCATTCCGGGCTGGAAGATCGACGGGATCCGGCTCGCGACGGAGGAACACCGCTATCGCACCACATTTGGTGAGTCCGTCACCCCAGACAAGAGCAACTTCGCTCGGGCCACCTTTGCCATCAAGATCGACCGTCCGACGAACTTCTTCCTGCTCAAGCTCTTCTTGCCGCTGGTCATCGTGATCCTGGTGGCGGTATCAACGCTGCTCGTCAACCCGGCGCAGGCCGACATCCGTCTCGCGGCCCCGGTCACGGCGCTGCTGACTCTTGTGTTCCTGCAGCAGTCCTATTCGTCGACGCTTCCCGAGAACGG
>JAEMRF010000395.1 GCA_016463515.1 Solirubrobacteraceae bacterium
ATTACTACATCTCGTTCGACAACGAGGCCGTCGGCAAGCTCCAGGGCGAGTCGCTGGTGGAGCAGATGGGTGGCGACGCCGCCAAGGGCAAGCAGATCGTGATGATCAACGGCTCGCCGACCGACGGCAACGCCGCGCTCTTCAAGAAGGGCGCCCACTCCGTGATCGACGGCTCAGGCCTGAAGATCGGCAAGGAGTACGACACGCCGGACTGGAGCCCAGATGAGGCCCAGAACCAGATGGACCAGGCGATCACCGCTTTGGGTAAGGACGCCATCGACGGCGTCTACGCCGCCAACGACGGCACCGCTGGTGGCGCCATCGCCGCGATGAAGTCCGCCGGAATCGACCCGACCAAGATTCCGTCGACCGGTCAGGACGCAGAGCTGGCAGGCGTGCAGCGTGTGCTCATCGGCGAGCAGGGCATGACCGTCTACAAGGCGATCAAGCCCGAAGCCGAGAAGGCAGCGCAGCTCGCCGTCGCGCTCGTGCGCGGTGAGGAGCCGCCGGAGGGCCTGATCAACGACTCGGTCAACAACGAGACCGCCGACATCCCGTCGATCATTCTCGACCCCGTCGCCGTGACCAGCGAGAACGTCAAGGACACCGTCATCGCCGACGGGTTCCTGAAGGCAGAGGATCTCTGCACCGGCCGCTACGCCTCGGCATGCGAGGAAGCTGGGATCAGCGCGTCATGACCCCAGCGGCTGCTGTCTCCCCGTCCGGCGCTTCGGCGCCGGGCGGGGGCGCGCCGCCGCTGTTGCGGCTGCGCGGCATCACGAAGACCTTTGGCGCCGTGCGCGCCCTCGACGACGTGAACCTCGATGTTCACGCCGGTGAGGTCGTCGCCCTCGTTGGCGACAACGGCGCCGGGAAGTCGACGCTGATCAAGACCATCTCTGGCGCAGGCCCGGCCAACGGTGGCACGATCACGTTCGACGGCTCGCAGGTGCATGTCCGCAGTCCGCAAGACTCCGCGGGGCTCGGGATCGCGGTCGTGTACCAAGACCTCGCGCTCTGCGACAACCTCGACGTCGTCGAGAACCTCTACCTCGGCCGCGAGGAACGCGGCCACAACCAGCCCTTCAGTCGCCTCGACGAGGTGGCCATGGAGCAGCACGCGATCGAGCTGCTCGAGGAGCTGCAGGTCAAGACGCTCGCCTCGGTTCGCACGGAAGTCGGCATGCTCTCCGGCGGCCAGCGCCAGTCCGTTGCGATCGCTCGCTCGCTGCTCGGCGAGCCGAAGATCGTGATCCTCGATGAGCCGACCGCAGCGCTGGGCGTCGCACAGACCGCCCAGGTCCTGGCGCTCGTAGCCCGACTCAAGGAGCGTGGGCTCGGGGTCATCCTGATCTCCCACAACCTCTCGGACGTGTTCGAGGTCGCCGACCGCATCGTCGTGCTGCGCCTAGGGCGCAACGGCGGCGAGTTCCCGGCGACCGCTGATCAGCGCCAAGCGGTCGTTGCCGCGATCACCGGCCTGAGCGCCGAGTCGCCAGCTGCTGCGGCCGCCGCAGCTGCGGAGGCCGCAGCGCCCTCGGCGCTGACCAAGAAGGAGGCATCGTCATGAGCGCTGCACCCTCACCCGCACCGCAGAACGTCAAAGAGCGCGACGCGGGCTCGACCGGCAATCCGCTGGCCAGCACGCTGCGGCGGCTGGCAGCTGGCGAGCTCGGCTCGCTGCGCGTGCTCATCGTGCTCGCGTTGATCTGGCTGATCTTCTCGATCGCGAACGAGAACTTCCTGACGGCCGTCAACCTCACCAACCTCACCCTGCAGATCGCCGCCGTCGGCACGATCTCCGTGGGCGTGGTGCTCGTGCTGTTGCTCGGCGAGATCGACCTGTCGGTCGGTGCCGTGAGCGGGCTGGCGGCGTCGGTCATGGCCGTGCTGTCGGTCAAGCACGGCTGGAACGCCTACCCGGCGATCGGCGCTGCGCTGCTCGTCGGCGCGGCCGTCGGCCTCTTCCAGGGGACCGTCTCCACGCGCCTGGTGATCCCGACGTTCGTCGTCACGCTCGCCGGGCTCCTTGCCTGGCAGGGTGCGCAGCTCTCGGTCCTCGGCAACACCGGCACGGTCAACATCGAAGACCAAGCCATCCTCAACCTGGCCGGCGTGTTCCTTGCGCCGTGGCTCGGTTGGCTCGTGGCGATTCTGGTCGTCGGTGGTCTCGTGGTGGCAGAACTCGGTCACCGGCGTGCCCGTGGCGCCGCGGGACTCGAGCAGGCACCGACGCTGAACTCGGTGCTGCGCCTGGGCGGCGCCGCCATCGCGCTCTTCGGCGGTGTGCTCGTGGTCAACAGCGACCGCGGCGTGCCGCTGGCGCTGGTGATCCTCGTGGGCATCGTGGCGAACTTCCACATCCTCCTCACGCGCACGAAGTTCGGCCGGCATGTGTTTGCCGTCGGCGGCAACGCTGAAGCGGCGCGGCGCGCCGGCATCCCGGTTGCCCGTATTCGCACGACGGTGTTCGTGCTGGCGTCGACGATGGCCGCTCTCGGCGGCATCCTGGCGGCCTCGCGCCTGCAGGCGGTCAATCAGAGCTCGGGCGGCAGCGACCTGCTGCTGCTCGCGATCGCTGGTCCGGTCATCGCCGGCACCAGCCTGTTCGGCGGCCGCGGATCGGTCTGGAGCGCGCTCCTTGGCGCCCTGGTGATCGGGTCGATCTCCAACGGCATGGACCTGCTCGCCTTTGAGTCGTCCGTCAAGTTCATGGTCACCGGCGGCGTCCTGCTCGGCGCCGTCGCGCTCGACGCGGCCACGACGCGCGGGAGGACCACCATCCGAACATGACGGACGCGCTCATGCGCGCCCCAGCTGTGCGTGCGTGAGCGCCTCTCCCACCTGCCGCACCGGCCGGTGTGCTCCACGGGACATGG
>JAEMRF010000396.1 GCA_016463515.1 Solirubrobacteraceae bacterium
TGCCGGCTAGCTGCTGAGGCCTGCGCCGCAGCGGGCGCAGGTTACGCCTGCGCCTGCGCCGTGGGGCCGCCGAGCTGCATGCGCACGAGCGCAGCCAGCTCGGCCTCGTTCGCAATGAGATCGGGATCGAGCAGATGGTGCAACAGCAGCCCATCAACCCAGGCCACGAGTGAGACCGCCCGGCGAGCAGGGTCCGGGCGGCCGTCAGCGCGCATGAGCTGCTCCACCGCGCCGATGATCTCGCTGCGCCGCTCGAGAAGCGGCGGCCGGAACGCGGGCTTGCGCGTCGCCTCGATCAGCAGCTCAAAGCGCGCCTGAAGCAGCGCCCGGTGCTCGGGGGCCGTCCACTCTCGAATGAGGCCAGCCAGCAGCTGGGATCCGTGCTCGAGCGGATCCTGCAGAGCGATGGGCGGCACAAGCGCGCCACCAAACTCGACCTCGACCAGCCGGTCCAAGGCGCCGAGCAGAAGCTGCTCCCGCGTGCCAAAAAGGTTCGACGTCGACCCCGCCGGGAGGCCGGTCTCCTGATCGACGCGCCGATGCGTGAGGCCCCGGGCCCCTTCGGCCCCTAGGACCCTGAGCGCCGCATCAGTGAGCACGGTGCGGCGCCCCGATTGCGCCTGGACCCCGGAACTCGACTTGCGTTGCACCGCCATGGTCCGCTAAGACTACACCCGTAGTCAAAACAACAGGTGTAGTTTTCTCATGTCCCGTCTCCCGTCCCCTCGCACCGGCCGCCGCTCGCGGTTTGCTGTGCTGGCGACCTGCCTCACGGCGCTCGCCGCGGCACCAGCCGCCCACGCGACCAGCGTGTACGAACCCCCGAACCCGCTGCCACCCGTCGAGGCGGGGGCGGTGCTCAAGTCGCAGTCGTCGACGCTCACGCTCTACGGGGTCCCGCAGTCCTCGTGGACTCGCGCGTGGCGGGTGCTCTACCGCTCAACGGCGCTGGATGGCTCCCCGATCGCCGTCTCCGGTTTGCTCGCGGTGCCGCGCTACGGCAACAACGCGGCGCGACCGATCGTGGCGATGGGGCACGGCACCGAGGGACTTGGTGATCAGTGTGCGCCGTCGAAGCAGTTCACCGGCGGTGCCGGCCTTGAGTCGGGCACGATGTACTCGCTGCTCAAGCGCGGGTACGCGGTGATGCTCTCCGACGGCCCCGGCTTCGGCACCCCTGGCGACCCGACCTACATCGTGGGGCCGGCAGCCGGCCGCGCGCTGCTCGACGGCGTTCGCGCGGCGCGCCAACTCTCCGCTGCGGGCCTCGCCCGCGACGGGCGTGTGGGGGCTTTCGGCTACTCCGAGGGCGGCAACACGACGGCATGGGCCAACGAGATCCAGGCCGACTACGCCCCGGACGTGCAGCTCGCCGGTTCCGTGGCTGGCGGCACCCCCGCCGACCTCAATGCGGTGGCGCCGAACCTCAACGGGAGCCTCTTTGCCGCGTTCCTCTTTGCGGGTGCGGTCGGTCTGAACTCGGCGTTCCCGGAGCTCGATCTGCCGAAGTACCTCAACAACGCAGGGCGCGCGGGATTGGCGTTCGGGCGCGGGGGCTGCACGCTGGATGTGCTGCCGTACTTCGCGTTCAAGAAGATCTCCGACCTCACGACCAGCAATCCGCTTGAGCAGCCGGACTGGCAGGCGCGGATCGCGTCGGTTCGCGCCGCCCAGCAGGCCGGAGCTGCGCCACTGTACGTGTTCCACGGCACGTCGGACGAGATCCTGCCCTACCCCCAGGCCGCGGCGATGCGCGAGCGGTACTGCGCGCTCGGTGCCACGGTGCGCTTCGTGACCTACCGCCAGACGCACTTCCCGACCTACGCGTCAGGCGCGGGCAGCGCGTTTGCTTGGCTTGCGGCGCGTCTTCGCGGCGAGCCGGAGGCCGGCAACTGCGAGGCGCCGTCGCCGGCGCCAGGCGCGTAGGGGGCGCAACCGTGCCCGTGTTCGTGACCAGTGAGCCGATCACGTTCACCACCGACGGCGAGGCCACCGCGGCGGCGCTGTGGTTGCCACCGACCGCCGCCGGACCTGTTCCGGCGGTGGCCACGGGCCCGGGCTTTGGGGGCGTGAAGGAGATGCTGATCCCCACCTACGCGCAGGCGCTTGCCTCGGCGGGCATCGCAACGCTTGCGTTTGACCCGGTCGGGTTCGGTGGGAGCGCGGGCGCGCGCCGCCAGCACATCGACCCCCACCAGCAGGTGCGCAGCTTCGGGGCCGCACTCTCGGCCCTCCAGGTCGATCCGCGGATCGACGCCTCGCGGCTTGGCGTGTTTGGGACGAGCCTCTCCGGCGGCCATGCTTTGCGATGCGCGGCCGACGATCCTCGCGTGCGATGCGCGGCGACGATTGTGCCGTTCATCCGCCTGCAGGGCCGCCAGACACCCGGCCACGTCGGGCGCGTTGCGTGGGAGGTCGTCCGCCGCTTGCTCGGCCAACCGGATCGCTACCTCGCGGCCGCCGGCTCCCCCGGCGACCGTGCCGCGATGACGACCGACGGCGCCCTTGAGTGGCTGCAGGTCATCGCCGCCGACGCCCCGTCGTTTCGCAACGAGGTCACGATCAGTTCGCTGTTCGCGCTTGCCCGCTATTCATCGAGCAGGGCTGCAAAGCGTGCCGCAGTTCCAACCCTCGCGATCGTGGCCGAGCGCGACTCGATCACCCCAGGCGCCCTGGTGCGCAGCGCGCTGCCAGACGCCGCCCACGTGAGGATCGTCGGCTTCCCGGAGACGCACTTCGAACTCTTCACCACGCACCTCGACGAGACCGTCGAGCTGGTGCGGGATTGGTTCAAGGAGCACCTGTCCGACGGCTGATGGAAGGCCCGAAACGACGAGAGCCCCGGCTGGTCGGCCGGGGCTCTCGTCGTAGTCAGT
>JAEMRF010000397.1 GCA_016463515.1 Solirubrobacteraceae bacterium
TACCTCTTCGACAAGAAGGGCGTCGTCCTGCTCGACGGCGAGCAGTACTCCGAGGACGATCTCCTCGGCGCGATCGAGGCTGGAGCGGAAGACGTCATCGCCGACGGCGACATCATCGAAGTCATCTGCGAGCCGAGTTCGCTGACCGAGGTGCGGGAGGCGATCCAGGCCGACGAGATCGAGATTCGTTCGTTTGAGCTGCAGTACCGCCCGACGGTGCGCACCGCGATCGATGAAGACCAGACCCGCACGCTGATGAAGCTGATCGACACCCTCGAGGCCGACGACGACGTCAGCGAAGTGCACGCCAACTTCGATGTCGACGATGAGATCCTTGAGCGCGTGATGGGCTAACGCCCGAGCGGCCCGGCACCGATCAGGTGCTGGGGGTCTCGCCGAGCTTCTCGGCCAAAAGCTTGGTGGTCCACCCGTCAAGACCAAGCCAGAGGGCGTCAAGTGCCCATTCGACGATGGTGGCGCGGGGCACCAGCTCCATGTTGTCGACCCACCAGTTGCCGGCCCACTGCATCGAACCAGTGAGCATCTGCGCGGCGACACGCAGCCGCACGCCAGCTTCTACGTCGCCCAGGAGTGGAACCGTCTCAGGCGCTTCACTGAGCACGTCGACGATCGCCGCGCTCACGGCGCGCTCGATCGACAGGACGACCTCGGCGGCCTCCTTGCCGATCGACTCACGAAAGAGCATGTGCCACGCGCTACGCCGGCGCTCGATGAAGCGGAAGTAGGCGTCGATACCTGCCCGGAGCCGGTCGCGACTGTCGGCGGTGTCAGCCGTGGTGGCGGCCTCCACGGCGGTCACGATGTCGGCGACGAGCTCGCCCGTCAGCTGACGCAGCAGCGTTTCCTGGAGCTCGGTCTTGCTCGCGAAGTGCTCGTAGATCAGCGCTTTGCTGACCCCGGCTGCTTCCGCCACGCGATCGATCGCGGTGTGCTGGATCCCGTGCTCGGAGAACACGTCCATGGCGGCGGCGAGGATCTCTTCGCGGCGCTGGCTCGCGCTCATGCGGCGCCGGCGCGGGGTCCCGTCTGGCGCCTTGCCGGTGCCCCTGCTTGTGCTCGCCACGGGTCGATCGTAGCCGAGCCGCCGGATCGGCCCGGGCTCGTGCGGGTGGCATGACTGCGCCCAAGCGGGCACACCGGCGAAGGGTCCCGCGTGCCGTCCGGCGAATACGGCACCATGCGAACATATGATCGATCGCGCACGCAGCGGGCCGCCGGTCCGAGGGATCCGATGATCGTGCTCGGGATCGACCCGGGGATCGCCAACACGGGCTGGGGCGTCGTCTCTTCCGGGGCGTCTCCGCGGGCCATCGCCTACGGCACGATCACCACCTCGCCGCGCACAGCACCGGAGCTTCGTCTCGCCGAGATCCACCGCGTGATCAGCGCGGTGATCGACGAGCACGAGATCACAGCCGTCGCCCTCGAAGACCTCTACTTCGGCAAGAACACCTCCAGCGCCATCGCGGTCGGGCAGGCGCGCGGCGTCTCGCTCGTGCTCGCGGGTCTGCGCGGCATCAGCTGCCACTCCTACACGCCGCAGCATGTGAAGCAGGCGGTCTGCGGTCGTGGGTCAGCCCATAAGGCACAGGTCCAAGCGATGATCGGCGCGCTGCTGCGCGTGCAGCCAGAGTCCGACCATGCCGCCGACGCGCTTGCCGTCGCGCTCTGCCACGTGCAGCGCGCCCCGCTCGCGGCGGCGGTGCAGGCGGTGACTCGATGATCGAGCGCGTCCGCGGCACCCTGCTGGCCACCGGCGCGGCCCACGTCGTGGTCGAGGTCGGCGGCGTCGGCTTGCAGCTCTCGGCGTCGTCGTCGACGATCGCGGCGCTCCCACGGATCGGGGAGGAGGCACGCCTGCTCGCCTACCTCGTGGTCCGAGAAGACGCGCTGCAGCTCTACGGCTTTGGCTCCGAAGCCGAGCGGGAGCTCTTCTTGCTCCTGCTCGGCGTGCAGTCCGTTGGTCCCAAACTCGCGCTCGCAGTGCTCTCCAGCGGCGACCCTGGCGTGGTCGGAGCGGCGATCGCCAGCGGCGACGCTGCGCGCCTGCAGGCCGTCCCCGGTGTCGGCAAGCGCACCGCCGAGCGCATCGTGGTGGAGCTGCGAGACAAAATCGCCCCAGGCCTTGCAGATCTGGCCAGCGGCGGTGGCGCCCTCGGGAGCGCAGCCGCCTCGTCCGACCCGCGCATCCTCGCCCGGCAGGCGCTCGAGGGGCTCGGATTTGCGCCGGGCGAGCTCGACGCCATGCTGTCCGGCGTCGAGGCCGACTCGGTCGAAGAGCTCGTCTCCGGCGCACTCCGCAAGTCCCGGGCGAGCGCATGATCGACGAACCCGTCCGCCTGCAGGCTCCGGTGGCAGGGTGGGGCGACGAGGTCGAAGAGACCTCGCTGCGTCCACGCCACCTGGATGAGTTCATCGGCCAGGACGCCGTTCGCGAGCAGCTTGGCGTGGCGCTCGACGCCGCCCGCGGCCGCGGAGAAGCGCTCGACCACGTGCTGCTGGCTGGGCCGCCTGGCCTTGGCAAGACGTCGCTGGCCAACATCATCGCCGAGGAGCTCGAAGCGCCCTTCGTGCTCACCGCTGGCCCGGCGCTGGAACGCAAAGGCGACGTCGCCGCGCTGCTCACGGCCTTGGAGCCCGGCAGCGTGTTCTTCGTGGACGAGCTCCACCGGCTGCCTCGAGCGCTGGAGGAAGCGTTCTACCCGGCGATGGAGGACTTCCAGCTGCCGATCACGATCGGGCAGGGACCGGGGGCGAGGGTCGTCACGATCGACCTGCCGCGCTTCACGCTCGTCGGCGCCACGACCCGGTCGGGGCTGCTCTCCACGCCGCTGCGCGACCGCTTCGGGATCC
>JAEMRF010000398.1 GCA_016463515.1 Solirubrobacteraceae bacterium
GCTCGCCCGTCAAGGCCAACGACTTCGAGCACACCATCAAGCGCGTGCTGAACCTCGAGTCCGGCGGCACATCGTTCTACTCCGTCATCGACGGTGCTGAGAAATACATCGAAGACGGGAAAGCCGACGCGGACATCCCGGGCATCACCGCCGACGACGCGACTCGTGAGATCACGATCAAGCTGGCGGAGAAGGACGGCTCGTTCAACTTCTACCTGGCGATGAACTTCGCGGGCCTGGTCAAGGGCGATACGCCGTTCGAGAACCAGAACGACGAGCCGCCGGTCGGTGTCGGTCCGTTCACCCTTGAGGAGGTGAAGCCGGGCCGCGGCTTCTCGCTCGTGCGCAACGCGAACTTCACGGCGCTGGAGAACACCCCAGAGGCCAAGGCCGACCGCATCGACCTGACGGTCGTCAAGAACGCCCGTCGCCAGTCGCAGGACGTCATCGCCAACAAGGTCGACTATCTGCTGGACCCGCCGCCGGCCGACCAGATCCGCACAGTCAAGGACGAGATCGCGGATCGCTACAAGGAGTACGTCACCAACTCGACGTACTACTACTTCCTGAACCTCCGTACCCCGCCGTTCGATGACGCCAAGGTGCGCCAGGCGGTGGCGTTTGCGATCGACGAGCGCGCGCTGGCACGCATCTTCGGTGGCCTGCTGGAGCCCAGCTGCAACTTCCTGCCGCCGGGTATGGCCGGCTACGAGAAGATCGACCCGTGCCCGTGGGGTGACCCGAACGCCGCTCCTGACCTGGAGAAGGCCAAGGCCCTCATCAAGGAGGCTGGCGTCGAGGGTCAAGAGGTCACCGTGTACGGCAACGACGAGGAGGAGTCGACCGGAGCCACCGAGTACCTCGCCGACACGCTCAACCAGATCGGCCTGAAGGCCAAGCCGCGCATCATCGAGGCCTCGGTCTACTTCCAGACCATCCAGAACCAGAAGACCAAGGCGCAGACCGGCTTCCTGAACTGGTTCCAGGACTACCCGGCACCGTCGAACTTCCTGTTCCTCGTGGACGGGGCGTCGATCCAGGAGACCAACAACCCGAACGCCGGCAACGTTGATGATCCGAAGATCAACGAGCTGATCGAGACCGCCAACGCCAACCCGAACCTCGAGGAAGCAGCAGCCGACTACGCCGCTGTCGACCGTGCGCTCGTCGAGAACGCCTTCGTCCTCCCGTACGGCCATCGCAAGCTCACGAAGATCACGTCCTCGAGGGTTGCCTTCGACGGGCTGCTGTTCCACGCGGTCTACACGGCCGACCTGACCACGCTGGGCGCCAAGTAGTCCGCGCAGATGGCCGGAGCTGACTCCACGGCTGGTGCCGCGCCTTCGGGGGCGGCACCAGCCGGTGCTCCAACTGACGTGCCGACCGCAGCCACGCCGCTGCGTGCGGCGGTCGCGGCGGTGCGTCGCAGCAAGGTGGCGACGGCCGCCGTCTTCGTGCTGCTCTTCGTGATCTTGTCGAGTTTCGCTGCACCGCTCTGGGCCGACAACGTCGCCAAGACTGGTCCGTTCACGAACCACCTCACCGACACGATCCAGCAGGGTGGGGAGACCGTCAACGTCGTATCGCTCGACGGTATCCCGATCGGACCGACCTTCCAGGGGCGCTACTTCCTTGGCGCCGACAACAGCGGCCGCGACCTGATGGTCCGCCTGCTCTACGGCGGCCGCAACTCGCTCTTCATCGCGTTCGTGGCGATGTCGGTCTGCCTCCTGGTCGGCGGTGCGCTGGGCATCCTCGCCGGGTACTTCCGCGGCTGGGTCGACGCCGTGATCTCGCGTGGGCTCGACGTCCTCTGGGCGACCCCCGTGCTGCTGCTCGGCATCGCGCTGGGTGTCGCCACGGCGCTCGGCGGTCTGAACCTGGGCTTCGTCAAGATCTCGGGGGACTCGCTGTGGCTTCCGGCGCTGATCATCGGCGTCGTGAACATCGTCTACGTGGCGAGACCGATCCGCGGCGCGGTCCTCTCGTTGCGCGAACGACCGTTCGTGGAGGCTGCGCGCTCCCAGGGGTTTGGTTCGGCGCGCATCATGCGCCGCGAGATCCTTCCGAACCTGCTCACGAGCTTCCTCGTGCTCGGCCCGATCGTGATCGCGCAAACCGTCGCCTACGAGGCGGCGCTGTCGTTCCTCGGGGCGGGCGTGCAGCGCCCCAACCCTTCCTGGGGCACGCTCATCGCCGACGGCACCAAGGTGCTCGTGTCGGCACCCCATCTCGCCCTCGTGACCGGTGCGGTGCTCGCCGTCACCGTTCTGGCGCTCAACCTCATCGGCGACACCGTCCGTGAGGCGCTGGACCCGCGCGGCGTGGTCACCGGACCTGAGGCACCTGGCCGATGACCGGGTTCATCATCAAGCGGCTCATGGCCATGGTCCTCGTGATCTTCGCGGTGTCGGTCCTGGTGTTCACGATCTTCAACGTGATCCCGGGCGGCGACCCGGCCGTCCGCATGGCTGGGAAGAACCCCACCAACGTGCAGATCGAAGCCATCCGCCGTGAATGGGGCTTCGACGACTCGCTGCCGGTGCAATACGTGACGATGATGGAGAAGGTCCTCACCGGAGACCTGATCTCGTATTCCAGCCGCGAAAACGTGGTGGACCGCATCGTCGACGGGCTGCCTCGGACCTTCGCGCTGACCGCGGGCGCCGCCTTTTTCATGTTGCTCGGCGGCATCGCGCTGGGCACACTGAGCGCGCTCAAACCGCATTCGACCTCGGACCGATTGATCAACGGCGTGGCGGTGATCGGGATCTCCCTGCCCGTGATGTGGCTCGGCGGCGTGGTGAGCTACTACGGCTCGCAGATCGGCATCGTGCCCAACGGCGGCTACGTCGAGATCTCCGAAGGTGGCC
>JAEMRF010000399.1 GCA_016463515.1 Solirubrobacteraceae bacterium
ACCAACGGCCTCACCAACATCACCACGTTCTTCGGGATGGACCTCAACGACCCGTCCTCCACGACCACCCTCTACACGATGGCCGTCGTCGCGCTCGGCGTCACGTACATCCTGGCTCGCCAGCTCGTCAACAGCCGGTTCGGCCGCGTGCTCATCGCGGTGCGCGACGGCGAGGACCGCGTGCGATTCCTGGGCTACAACCCCGCCACGATCAAGACGATCGCCTTCACCGTGTCGGCCGGTATGGCGGGCCTGGCTGGTGCGCTGTTCGTGCCGATCGTCGGGATCATCTCGCCGGCCATGCTCGGCATCGTCCCGTCGATCGAGATGGTCATCTGGGTCGCGCTCGGCGGCCGAGCCACGCTGGTCGGTGCAGTGGTCGGCGCGCTGCTCGTGAACTACGGCAAGACGGGTCTCTCGGAGCAGTTCCCCAACGGGTGGACCTACGCGCTGGGTCTGCTGTTCATCGTCGTGATCGCGTTCATCCCCTCCGGCATCGCCGGTGGCATCAAGTCGGGCCGCAAGCGCCTGTCTGAGATCCGCAAAGAGCAGAAGGAGCGCGGCCAAGCGGCCGCCGGCTTCGGCGAGACGAGGTTCGAGTAATGAGCAAGCTGCTGCAGCTGCAGAACGTCGAGGTCAACTTCGATGGCTTCAAGGCCCTCAACGACCTCACGTTCCAGATCAACCAGGGTGAGGTTCGCTTCCTGATCGGCCCGAACGGCGCCGGCAAGACGACCTGCGTCGACGTGATCACCGGGCTCACGAAGCCCACCTCCGGCCACGTGGAGTTCGCGGGCGAGAAGATCACCGGCAAGTCCGAGTTCGACGTGGTGAAGCTCGGAATCGGCCGCACGTTCCAGAACCCGACCGTGTTCGACGACCTGCTCGTGGTCGAGAACATCGACCTTGCCGCCAGCTACCGCATGAGCCTCGGCAAACTGCTGCGGCGCCGCAAGGGCACCACCCCGGCCGTGGCCGAGGCGCTGGAGATGATCGGCATGACCGACAAAGCCGAGCAGCCCGCGGGTGTGCTCAGTCACGGCGAGCGCCAATGGCTGGAGATCGGCATGCTGCTCGCGCAGGACCCGCGCCTGCTGCTGCTCGACGAGCCGGTCGCCGGCATGAGCAAGCCCGAGCGCCAGAAGACGGGCGAGCTGCTGCACGAGATCGCCAAGACCCGCACGGTGCTCGTCGTCGAGCACGACATGGAGTTCCTGCGCGACTTCGCGTCGGTCGTGACGGTGATGCACGAAGGCACCGTCCTCTGCGAGGGCGACGTGGCGACCGTGCAGGCCGACCCGACCGTGCAAGAGGTCTACCTCGGCCGCGGCCGCACGGCCCCGGAAGACGATGAGACTGCCCCTGCCCCCGCGATCCTCAAGGGGGAGTAGCACCATGTCATTGCTGGAGATCAAGGACGTCGAGGTCGCCTACGGCCGCACGCAGGTGCTGTTCGGCTCGACCCTCACCGTCGAGCCTGACTCCCTCGTGGTGCTGCTCGGACGCAACGGCGTGGGCAAGTCGACGCTGATGAAGTCGACGATGGGCCTGATGAAGACCTTCGGCGGCACCGTGCACTTCGAAGGGGAGGACATCACGAGCCTCTCGCCCAGCCAGCGCGTGAAAAGGGGGATCGCCTATGTGCCGCAGGGGCGCGAGGGTTTCCCGCAGCTCACGGTGATGGAGAACCTCAAAGTCGTGCTCGAGGCCACCGCACACCGCGACAAGAACGCCATCGACGAAGCCCTGGATCTGTTTCCACGCCTGAAGCCGATCCTTGATCGTGACGCCGGCTTCCTCTCGGGCGGCCAGAAGCAGCAGCTCGCGATCGCGCGCGCCCTGATCACCCGGCCGAAGGTGATCCTGCTCGACGAGCCGACCGAGGGCATCCAGCCGTCGATCATCCTCGAGATCGAAGACGCGATCGCCGCGATGAACAAGGCCTCCGGGCTAGCCATCTTGCTCGTGGAGCAGCACCTGGAGTTCGCGCTCTCGATCGGCGATCACTACGCGGTGATGGAGCACGGCGAGATCATCGCCTCCGGCAAGACCGCGGAGGTCGAAGAGCAGACCGTCCGCGAGCTCATCGCGGTCTAGGGATGCAGGCGAGCGGGAAACCAGAAGTGAGCGTCCTTTAGTGGTCGCTATGGCAACCACGAAAGGACGCTCAGTTTCCCGCGGGCGCCCGGCACCCGGTTTGTCCCGGCGGACAACCGCCCCGGCCGAGTCGCTGTTTAGGCTGCGCGCATGAAGCTCACCGGTCGCGAGCAAGAGCGCCTGATGATCCACGTGGCGGCGATGGTCGCCCGGGATCGCAAGGAGCGCGGGCTCAAGCTCAACCACCCCGAGGCGGTCGCGTTGATCACGTCGTTCGTGATGGAAGGCGCCCGCGAAGGGCGCACCGTCGCTGACCTGATGTCGGCCGGGCGCGCCGTCCTCTCCCGCGACGACGTGATGGAGGGCGTGCCCGAGATGATCCACGACGTGCAGATCGAGGCGACCTTCCCCGACGGCACCAAGCTCGTCACGGTCCACGAGCCGATTACGTGATGACCTTCCGCCGTCACGCCCCCAGCACTCGCAGCTCTACTTCCGCGGTGTAGCGATGAGCACCATCCCCGGACAGATCCTCGTCGGCGACGGCCCGCTGCAGCTCAACGCTGGGGCGCCCGTCACCACGTTGCTCGTCGTCAACGGCGCCGACCGACCGATCCAGGTCGGCTCGCACTTCCACTTCGCCGAGGCCAACGCGGGCCTCGAGTTTGATCGCGATGCCGCCTGGGGCCAGCGGCTCGACATTCCCGCCGGGACGGCGACGCGCTTTGAGCCCGGCATCGAGCGCGAGGTCGACCTCGTGCCGATCGCCGGCAA
>JAEMRF010000077.1 GCA_016463515.1 Solirubrobacteraceae bacterium
AGCCCCACGTACCTTGGTCTTCAATCCGGTCGGCCTCCGACCGAAGCCTCACGCCCCGGCCGCTCCACGAGCGATCCGCCGCAGGCGCACGCCGACCCAGCCGGAAGACCCGCGCAGCACATGACTCAGAGCACCGCCTCCTTCTCCAAGAACGACGACCACGGCCCCACGCAGTCCGAGCGGATCGCCGCCGTGGCCAAGGGCCTTGAAGCGGTCCTCTACGAGACCAAGCGGGTGGTCATCGGTCAGGACGCGATGCTCGAACGCGTCCTCGTCGCGATGCTCGCCGGCGGGCACGTGCTGCTGGAAGGTGTCCCAGGCCTCGCCAAGACCCTGACCGTCAACACGCTCGCGACCGTCACCGGCGGCACGTTCAAGCGCGTGCAGTTCACCCCGGACCTCGTCCCAGCCGACCTCGTCGGCACGCGGATCTGGCGCCCGGATACCGGCACCTTCGACACGCAACTCGGCCCCGTCTTCGGCAACCTGCTGCTCGCCGACGAGATCAACCGTGCCCCCGCGAAGGTCCAGTCGGCGCTGCTCGAGGTGATGCAGGAGCGGCAGGTCACCCTCGGCGGCACCACCCACAAACTCCCCGAACCGTTCCTCGTGCTCGCCACGCAGAACCCGATCGAGTCCGAAGGCACCTACCCGCTGCCTGAGGCGCAGGTCGACCGCTTCCTGCTCAAGGTGATCGTCGACTACCCCGAGCTCGACGACGAAGCCGAAGTCGTGCGCCGCTCGATCGGCGCCCCGGCCGACGTGCGCGCCCTCCTCACCCCCGAGCACCTCGTCGCCTACCGGCAGGCCGTCCGCGACGTGCCCGCCGAGCAGCAGGTGCTGCGCTACGCCGTGCGCCTGGCCGACGCCACGCGCCACCCCGAGCGCTACGGGCTGCCGCACCTGGCCAAGGTCATCGAGATCGGCGCCAGCCCGCGTGGCCCGATCGGTCTCGTGCAGGCCGGGCAAGCCCTCGCCGTGCTGCGCGGCCGCGACTACGTGACCGCTCGCGACATCCACGACCTGGCCGCCGACGTGCTGCGCCACCGCATGGTGCTCTCCTACGAGGCCCACGCCGATGGCATCACGGCCGACGAAGTCCTGAGCCAGATCATGGGCGTCGTGGACCCGCGCGCGACCGGTAGCGGCAGCGGCCCCCAGGTGCCTGCCCCGGGCTACACCCCCGAGGCGCAGACCGCCCAGTACCAGGCACCCACCTTCCAGCGGTGACCGCCGGGCGCCTCATCAGTCCGCCCGGGAGTCAGGGCCACGGCAAGACGCCGTCGTCGTCGGTCGCGGCGCTCGATCTCGCGATCGCGCGGCGGGCCGCCGGGCAGCTCCCAGGCGACCACGTCGGCATCGGCGTGGGTCTCGGCACCGAGCTCGCGCAGCTGCGGCCATACGTGGAGGGCGACGACATCCGTCAGCTCGACGCGGCCGCCAGCGCCCGCACGAACGAGCCGCATGTGCGGCTCCACGTGCCCGAGCGTGCGCTCACGACCTGGATCCTGCTCGACGTGAGCCCGTCGATGGCGTTTGGCAGCGAGGTGCGGCTCAAGTCCGACGTCGCCGCTGGCGCCGCGACCGTGATCTCGCGCATCGGCGTGCGGCGCGGTGGGCGCGTGGGCCTGCTGCGCTGGGGCGCCAGTGAAGAGGCGCTGCTGCCGCCCAAAGGTGGCCGTCATGCGCTCGGCGGCATCGACCGCCTGATCACCGCGGGCGTGGCGTCCGACGGCACGACGCCGGCCTGCGACTTCGACCATGCGATCCGTCGGCTCGGCCTCCTGGCTCGCCAGCCGGGCCTCGTGGTCGTCATCTCCGACTTCCGCGACCCTTCACCCTGGGACCGCGCCTTCGCCGCGCTCGGCCGCCGCCACCGACTGGTGGCCGTCGAGATCTCCGATCCCCGCGAGAACGAGCTGCCCGACGCGGGCTCGATCGTGGTGCGCGACCCCGAAACGGGCCGCGACGTGGAGGTCAACACCAGCTCCGCCAAACTCCGCGCCGCCTACGCCGACGCTGCTGCGCAGCACGCCGGCCACCTCTCCGCCGCGTTTCGCTCTGCGCGTGCGCGGCACGTACCCCTGCTCACCTCGCGCGACTGGTTGCGCGACCTCGGGAAGGGCATCAGGTAACCCCGCATGAGTCTCCAGAACCCGATCTTCCTTCTTGCTCTGCTGCTGATCCCGGCAGGGATCCTTGCCGCACGGCTGGCCAAGGCACGGCGCCGCAAGTTCGCCGTGCGCCTGCCTACCGCGGGCACGCTCGCCACCCTGATTCCGCGCGAATCACCGGTGAAGCGGGCCATTCCTGGGGCGCTGCTCGCCGCGGCCGTTGCGTCGCTGGCGTTCGCGCTGGCCAAGCCCGAAGTCACCGTCAGCGTGCCGGTCGAGCGGGCCTCCGTGATGCTCGTGACCGACGCGTCAGGCTCGATGCGCGCAACCGACGTCGCCCCGTCGCGACTGGATGCCGCCCGCAGCGCCGTGGGGAGCTTCCTGAGCGAGGTACCCGAAGCGATGCGCGTAGGACTGATCTCCTACTCCAGCACCGTCGAGACGCTCCAGGCACCCACGACCGATCGCGCAGCCGTCCGGGACTCGGCGTCGACGATCTCTGCCAACGGCGGCACCGCGACCGGCGACGCGCTGGCCGAGGCCGTGCAGCGCCTCAAGAACGACGGCGGCGACGACATGCCGCCCTCGGCGATCCTGCTCCTCTCCGATGGCATGACCTCGGCAGGCGTCGACCCGCTGGGCGTGGCGCAGACCGCCAAGCAAGCCGGAATCTCGATCTCGACCGTTGCCCTGGGCACGCCCGATGGCACCGTCACCCTGCAGCCGGGCATCACCCGCGCCGTCCCGCCGGACCCCGAGACGCTCCGCCAGATCGCAGAGATCTCGGGTGGTCGCGCCTTCACCGTCGACGACGCCGGAGAGCTCGATCAGGTCTACGAAAAGATGGGTAGCCAGCTCGGCACCCGCCCTGAGCAGCGCGAGGCGACCGCGGGCTTCGCCGGCCTCGGTGCCCTGCTGCTCGGCGCAGCCGTGTTCGCGCTGATGCGTCGACGCGACCGCCTCACGTAAGCGCAGGCGAACCACCAGCAAGTGTCGCGGCGGTGACACACCATCTGGCTCCTGGGCCACAGACGAACTGACCGCGTGGTGCGACCGTGGGCACATGACTTCCCGTGCCTTCCCGTTCAGCCGCCACCGCGCGGTCTGGTCCATGGCGCTGAGCGCGACGGCGCTCGGCGCTATGGCCCCATCTCCAGCTGACGCCCTCGTCGTCCGCTCGACCGTCGCCGGACCATCCGCGAACCTCGACATCGCCGGCAACGGACAGGTCGACGTCGACGTCGCCCCGGACGGGTCGGCGGCACTCGCCTTCCGGCAGAAGGTCGGCGGCGTCGACCACGCGTTCGTCTCTCGTTACGTGAACCGCAATTGGACCGTGCCGGTTCGCGTCGACCTCGGGCTGGCGACCCCCTCCGGCAAACCGGCCGTGGCTGTGGCGAGCGGCGGGCGGACCGTGGTCGTGTTCCCGAACGGCAGCGCAGGCAACGAGCGGCTGTACGCGGCGATCGCGCCGGATACCTTCAGCCAGTTCAACACCAAGGTCGACCTCCAGCTCGACCCCGCGGGGTGGAAGGACGTCGACCTGGACCTGGCGCCGAACGGCGACGGCTACTTCACGGTCTACCAGGGGTTCAACCTGCGGGCCTGGCGCGTGCAGGGGTCGACCTTCACGCAGGTCGGCGCGAACTTCCCCGGCCTCGAAGGGGTACTCAATGCCGCACCCGGAGAACAGGCAGAGTCCGGCGATCAGCGCGGCGCGCATGTCGCCGTTGATGCGACCGGCGCAACCGCCACGATCGCGTGGACCGAGACCAGCGGTCTGGCCTACAAGCCGTGGGCACGCAAGCTCAGCGGGACGGCTCCCGCACAGGTCGGCGCCGCAGTGGATGCGACCGTCGCGACCTTGGACGGGAAAGCCGGCGAGCCGACCTTCAACGACATGGCCAGCGTGTCGGTCGGCGGCGACGGCAAAGCGTGGGTCGCCTTCCGTGCAGGGTTTGACTACAGCGGCACGACCATCGGCCGGGCAGTGGTTCGCGGCTTCGACGGCACCAGCTTCACCGCGCCGCAGGTCATCGACGGCCTTCCTGCCGCACCGACCGAGTCGGCCGAGTACCCGCGCATCGCAACGAACGCCTCGGGCGCCGGGCTCGCGGCGAGCTACCGGCAGCTGACCTTCGGCACCGAGGCAGCTTCGCTCGGCGCCGGCGGCAGCTGGTCGACCGGCCAACTCGCAAGCACCGGCACGAACCTCACGGCTGGGCGAGCCTCGGTCGCGCTGGGAGACGGCGGCATCGGCCTGATCTCGATGTACACGGAAACCGTCGCAGGGCAGGGGCGCATCGTCGGTCGGCTCTCGGGCGGTCCGGATGCCGCAACGCTGCAGCCGCTGTCTGACCAAGCGTTTGGGCCGGCCGTCGGCGCCACCGAAACGGCGGCAGGCGGCGAATATGCGGTCACCGCCTTCCTCCAGGGCTCCGGACTCACGACACGGATCGTGGCCGCGCTCGTGCCCCTGCCCGCCGCGCCGAGCGCTCCGGCGCCAGGAACTCCCGGCACGACCGGGAACCAGCCGCCAGCTGGTGCCCAGGCCGCCCCTTCGGTGACCAAGCTGCGGCTGCGGCGCAAGACGCTGACGCCGAGCACGCTGGCGCCGAAGCTGGTCTCCTCGACCTCCCGCAAGCGGACACTCAGCTTCACGGTCGATCGCCCCGCCACCGTGAAACTCACGGTCAAGCGGATCCGACCCGGCAAGCGCGCCGCGGGCACATGCGTGTCGGCCAAGGGCAAGCCGGTAGCTCGCCGCAAGCGTTGCGACTTCGAAGTGGCAATCAAGGGCACCGCTGAGCTCCCGGTAACCGCAGGAACCACACACGTGCAGTTCGGTGGTCGGACGACCAAGGGTGCGCGCCTAAGCGCCGGAACCTACGCGCTCTACGCTACTGCGACCGACGCCGCGGGTACCGGCGCCCCGGTCCGCACGGTATTCACCGTCAAGCGCGGGCGGTAATGGCGCTTCTCTCCCCAAGGCGCAGCGCAAAACTGAGCGATAGAGCAAAAACTCACCGTCAAGAGGTCGATTGGCCATCCCGTGGTTGGGACCATTACCGTGTGCCCTGCGGACGCCTCCCACCCCCGGCCATGAGGCCAGCCAGAGCGCCGCTTGGAGACCCAAGTGACCGAGCAGACGAAGCGAGTTCAACGACCTGACGGGCGCAAAGCGCGTACCCGCAAGGCGCTGCTCGACGCTGGCTCCAAGCTGTTCAGCGAGCAGGGCGTCGAGCGCACTACCGTCGACGAGATCGCCGAGGCGGCCGGCGTTTCCGTCGGCTCGCTCTACGTGCACTTCGGCAGCAAGGACTCGCTGCTCCTGCAGCTCATCGACCAAGCGCTCGAGATCAACGAGCAGTACATGCAGGCCCCCGAGGCCACCTCCGCGCTCGCACGCGTGCTGATCGCCGGCGAGTGGTACCTGCGCTTTGCGATGGAGCAGACCGTCGCCTTCCGGTTCGTGGCGATGCGGGTCCTGGAGCCCGATCAGTCCAGCGCCAACGACGAGGTCAACGAACGCATCGCCGAGCGCGTGCAGCGCATCGTGCTGCGGGTCACGAGCGACCTCGGGCAGGCCATGGAGGACGGCGAGATCGAGAAGGTCGATCTGAGCCACGCGATGGTGTTCCTGTGGGGCGCGTGGAACGGCGTCGCCGGACTCGTCCTGCGCCAGGATTCACTCGCGGTCACGCAGGAGGTCGCCGAAGCGGCGCTGCTGCAGGGTCGCGAAATCCTCATCAAGGGCCTCGGCGGCGACCCTGCCCAGTACCGCGATCTCCCAGGACTCCCACCAACACCGCCCAGCGCGCGATAGCGTCCGGGGGCACCGACCCCCTCCCCGGCCCCTTCCGCGCATGATCAACCCGATGAACCGCTGGGCGCAGTACGGCGAAAAGCCGGACTACGCCGGGCTCTTGACCTTCAGCGGCCTCCCCTACACCGAAGACCCCGCTGAGCTGGCCGGTGTCGACGTGGCGATCATCGGGGCGCCGATGGACGACTTGGTCTCCGACGCCCCGGGCGCGCGATTTGCTCCCCGCGCGATTCGCGCTGCCAGCTGCCCTCCCGGCCCACATCTCGAGGCGGGCATCGATGCCCTCGGCGAGGTCTTGACGGTCGTCGACTTCGGCGACGCGCCCGTGATTCCGGCCGATCCGGCAACCTCTCACGCCGCGATCCAGGCCACCGTCGAACAGGTGCTCCAGGCGGGAGCGATCCCGATCATCCTCGGCGGCGACCACTCGATCGCCGAACCCGACATCCGCGCGTGTGCCACCCACCATGGCCCCGTCGGGCTCGTGCACTTCGACACCCACACCGACACCGGCCGAACCGTCTTCGGCGCCACGGTGTCGCATGGCACCCCGATGTTTCGGCTCGTCGAAGACGGTGTGGTCGACCCCGTGCGCTACGCGCAGGTCGGGCTGCGGGGCTACTGGCCGGGCGACGAGGAGTTCGGCTGGCAACGCGACCGCGGCATCACGTCGTTCTTCATGCACGACGTGCGTGATCGAGGGATCCGGGCCGTCGTGGCCGACGTGATCCGTGCGCTCGACGGGCCTGGTCCGTCGGCTGGGCCGGTGTTCCTGTCGGTCGACGTCGACGTCCTGGATCCCGCCTTCGCGCCCGGCACCGGGACGCCGGAACCGGGCGGCATGACCTCCGCCGACCTGCTCTGGGCCGTGCGTGAGATCGCCACCAAGCTGCCGCTCTGCGGCGCGGACGTGGTCGAAGTGATCCCGTCGGGCATCGGCTCGCGCGACATCACGGCGCTCGTCGCGGAGCGGACCGTGCGCGAGATCCTCACGGGAATCGCGCTGCGAAAGGTCGGCCGCGTGTAGCCAGCGTGGAGTTCGGCGCAGGCGTCCTCACGCGGTGCCGCCGGAGTCGACCGGTCCTGCCGTCAGGATCTGAGCATGGAACGCACCTACATCAGCATCGACGGCGAGCAGCACATCGTCGAGGGCTCGGCCGATCAGGTCTTGCGGCGGTGGGAGCGGGCCAAGCTGGCGGGCACCTTCCTGCGGTTCAACCTCCCAGACAGCCAGCGCGCGCACTACGTGCACCCGGATGCCGTGCGGTCGATCGGCGAACCGGCCGGGACCGGCGGCACGCTGACCTGGGCCGACTGACCGGCGGATCGGCGTCGTAGCGGTCGGGTTCGCTTCAAGACGGTCCCCCGACTGCCCGAAGCGAACCCGCTCGCATACTCAGAGCCCCACGAGTGGGTCCTCAGTGGGTACTTGTCCGGAGCCCGGAATTTGTGACGGTGCCCTCGCGCGGCTGGCGCGTTGCCACTCTGTCTTCGCCCGGACGCGGCTAATTGACCGATGGCGCGAGGGTCAGCGCCGAGGGGCTCTGGATCGTCACCGGGCTCGGCTCGACCGCCTGCGGTGGAGGCGAACCGATCGTGGCGACCGCCATTCCGATCGCCACCGCCATGAGCGAGGCCGACGCCAGGATGGGGCGCGGCACACGCCTTCTCAGTTCGCGCGCGCCGGAGGAATCTACGTAGGTCACCCGACCCGTCAACGGGCTGCGGCGTGCAACGAGCGACGCGGTTCTTGCCTGCTCATGCCCCGCCTCGGAACGGTCCCCCGACGGTTCCGAGACGGGCACGTGCACGGCGTGCTCGAGTGAGCCCACATCCTGTAGTTGTCCCGACCAGCCAGCGTGTGACAAGTGAATTGAAATGGAGCCGGGGCCGGACGGCGATCCACTGGTCGCCTGAATTGCTGAGTTATCTCCCGTGGGGACGGCCATCGCAGGGGCTGAAACCCACGCAGCAGCCAGAAGTTGCTGTGGCGCGGCCTGGCGCAGACCCGCTCGATCACGCAGGACACCTATCCTCGAAGGGTGGCCGCCGACTCCGAACAGCCGGAACGCGCCAGCGCGCCCGCCAAACGCCGTCGTCGTCGCAAGCCCGCCGCAGGTACATCGGCGCCGTCCTCCGGCCCGGCTCCCACCTCAGCGGCCGATGCGCCGCGCCCCCAGGCGCACGCCCGACCTGCCCGCGGCAACCCCGAGGACCCCGGTCGGCCGCCGCGGCGCCCGCGCACGGGCGGCGGGCGCCAGTCGGCTGAGCGCCGCGCCAAGCTCGCCGCCGCGCGCCGAGCAAGCGCGCCGACGATCACCCCTGAGTCCTACCCCGACCTGCCCGTCAGCGAGCGGCGCGAGGAGTTGCTGGAGGTCCTGGCGGCCAACCAGGTTGTGATCGTCGCCGGCGAGACGGGCTCCGGCAAGACCACGCAGCTGCCCAAGATGCTGCTGGAGCTGGGTCGCGGCATCGAGGGTCAGATCGCCCACACGCAGCCGCGGCGGATCGCGGCGCGCAGCGTGGCCGAGCGCATCGCCGAAGAGCTCGGCACCGATCTTGGCCAAACGGTCGGCTACGCCGTGCGCTTCGACGACCGCTCCGGCGAGCAGACCCAGATCCGGCTCGTGACCGACGGCCTGCTGCTCGCCGAGATCCAGCACGACCACCTGCTGCGCCGCTACGACACCATCGTCGTCGACGAGGCCCACGAGCGCTCGCTGAACATCGACTTCCTGCTGGGCTGCCTGCACCAGATCCTGCCCAAGCGGCCCGACCTCAAGCTGGTCATCACCTCGGCCACGATCGATACCGAGCGGTTCTCCCAGCACTTCCGTCAGGCCGACGGCACGCCGGCACCGGTGGTCGAAGTCTCCGGCCGCACCTTCCCGGTGGAGGTGCGCTACAAGCCACCCGTCGACGAGGACGGCAAGGACATCGACGAGGCCGACGCGATCGCGGCCGCGGTCGACGACCTCCTCGAGGAGAAGAAGGGCGACGTGCTCGTGTTCCTCTCCGGCGAGCGCGAGATCCGCGACGCCGAGGAGATGTTGCGGGGTCGCCTGAAGGACCGCGCCGAGCTGCTGCCGCTCTACGCGCGGTTGTCTTCGGCTGAGCAGCAGAAGGTGTTCAAGCCGACGGGCAGCAAGCCGCGGGTGGTGCTGGCGACCAACGTCGCCGAGACGTCGCTGACCGTCCCCGGGATCCGGTCAGTCGTCGACGCCGGCTTCGCGCGCATTTCGCGCTACTCGGCGCGGCTGAAGGTGCAGCGCCTGCCGATCGAGCCCGTCTCCCAGGCCAGCGCCAACCAGCGTTCGGGACGCTGCGGCCGCGTCGCGCCCGGCGTGGCGGTGCGCCTCTACGAGGAGGACGACTTCAACGCGCGCCCGCAGTTCACCGATCCGGAGGTGCTGCGCACGTCGCTGGCCTCGGTGATCCTGCGCATGGCGAGCCTCGGGCTCGGTGAGGTCGAGTCGTTCCCGTTCCTGGACCCGCCGGATCCGCGCCAGATCCGCGACGGACTCAACCTCCTGCATGAGCTGGCGGCGATCAAGGCGCCGTCTGGCACGATCGAGCTCACGGACCTCGGGCACCGCTTGGCGCGCCTGCCCATCGACCCGCGCCTGGGGCGCATGGTGCTGGAGGCCGACCGCCGCCACTGCGCCACCGAGGTGATCACCCTCGCCGCCGCGCTCAGCATTCAGGACCCGCGCGAGCGCCCGGCCGACAAGCAGGAGCAGGCAGCCCAGGCCCACGCCCGCTTCAAAGACGAGACCTCCGACTTCGGCACGTTCCTGAATCTCTGGCAGTGGATCCAGACCGAGCGCCGCGCGCAGAGCAACTCGCAGTTCCGCAAGCTCGCCAAGTCCCAGTTCCTGCACGTGCTGCGGATCCGCGAATGGCAGGACCTCGTCTCGCAGCTGCGCCGCGCTGCCAAGGACGTGGGCATCGTGCTCAACGAGGAACCGGCCGAACCGGCGGAGATCCACGCGGCGCTGTTGAGCGGTCTGTTGTCGCACCTGGGCCTCAAAGACGGCGACACCCGCGAGTACATCGGCGCGCGCGGGTCGCGGTTCATGATCGGGCGAGGGTCATCGCTGCAGCGTCGCCAGCCGACGTGGGTGATGGCCGCCGAGCTCGTCGAGACCAACCGTCTGTGGGCGCGGACCGTCGCCCAGGTCGACCCCAAGCTCGCCCTGAAGATGGCCGAGCATCTCGTGCGCCGGTCCTACGACGACCCCCGCTGGGACCGCCGCCGCGGCGAGGTCGTGGCGACCGAACGGGTCACGCTCTACGGCCTGCCGATCGTCGCGGGCCGCGCCGTGAGCTACAGCCGCATCGACGACCAGACCTCCCGCGAGCTGTTCATCCAGAAGGCGCTCGTGGAGGGCGACTGGGATGCGCGCCACCAGTTCCTGCAGGTCAACAAGGACCGCATCGCCGACGTGGAGCGCATCGAGGAGCGCGTGCGCAAGCGTGGCCTGCTCGTCGACGACTCGGTCCTGCGGGCGTTCTTCGAGGAGCGCGTGCCGAAGGAGATCGTCTCCGGCGCCGACTTCGACAAGTGGTGGCGCCGCAACCGCCACCACGATCCCGAGCTGCTGTCCTACACGAAGGACCTGCTCTACAACGCGTCGATCGTGGAGACCGTCGACGCCCGCGACTGGCCGACGAAGTGGCGCCAAGGCGACCTGGAACTCGACCTCAGCTACGAGTACGAGCCGGGCACCGACAAGGACGGCGTCACCGTCCACGTGCCGCTGCAAGCTCTGGGCCAACTGCGGCCGGAGGGCTTTGACTGGCTTGTTCCGGGTCTACGCGAGGAGCTGATCGCCGGTCTGCTGCGCTCGCTCCCCAAGGACCAGCGTCGCCAGCTCGTGCCCGTGCCCGAACTCGCCCAGCAGATCCTGCGGGCCGTCAAGCCGCGGTCGGCGCCGATCGGCGTGGCGGTGGCCGAGCAGGTGCTGCGGCTGCGCGGCGTGCGGATCGAGCCCAGCGCCTTTGACGTCGACGCGCTGCCCGGCCACCTGCGGATGCGCTTTCGGGTCGAGGATTCCGTCGGCAAGACGCTCGCCGACGACCACGACCTGGCGGTCGTGCGCACGTCGCTGCGGCCGAAGCTGCGCGAGGCGCTGACCGAGAAGGCCGGCGTGGTCGAGCGGACCGGCTTCACGGCATGGCCGCGCGTGCTGGAGCCCACGGGAGACATCCCGAAGGTCGTCGCGCTGCCGGGAACCGGCCAGGCGATCCGCGCGTACCCGTCGCTCGTGGACGAGGGCGAGACGGTCGGCGTGCGCGTCGTCGACACCAAGGAGGCCCAGGCGACCGCCATGCACGCGGGGACGCGCAG
>JAEMRF010000078.1 GCA_016463515.1 Solirubrobacteraceae bacterium
TTTACGGCGTGGACTACCAGGGTATCTAATCCTGTTTGCTCCCCACGCTTTCGCGTCTCAGCGTCAGTAACGTCCCAGAGATCTGCCTTCGCTGTTGGTGTTCCTCCTGATATCTGCGCATTTCACCGCTACACCAGGAATTCCAATCTCCTCTTCCGTACTCCAGTTCCGTAGTATCCACCCGCCTCCCAGGGTTGAGCCCTGGGCTTTCAGAGCGGACTTACGGAACCGCCTACACGCGCTTTACGCCCAATGATTCCGGATAACGCTTGCCCCCTACGTATTACCGCGGCTGCTGGCACGTAGTTAGCCGGGGCTTCTTCTGAAGGTACCGTCAGTTACGCCGGCTATTCACCGTGTAACCCTCGTCCCAACTGAAAGCGGTTTACGATCCGAAGACCTTCTTCCCGCACGCGGCGTTGCTGCGTCACACTTTCGTGCATTGCGCAAGATTCCCCACTGCTGCCTCCCGTAGGAGTCTGGACCGTGTCTCAGTTCCAGTGTGGCTGATCGTCCTCTCAGACCAGCTACGCATCGTCGCCTTGGTGAGCCTTTACCTCACCAACTAGCTAATGCGCCGCGGACTCATCCCAATGCGGAGGCCGAAGCTTCCTTTCCTCCGAAGAGCACATCCGGTATTAGCTCGAGTTTCCTCGAGTTGTCCCGGTCATTGGGGCAGATAATCCACGTGTTACTCACCCGTTCGCGGCTTTGCCCCCGGACAAGTCCGGGTTCGTCGCTCCACTTGCATGTGTTAGGCACGCCGCCAGCGTTCATCCTGAGCCAGGATCAAACTCTCCGTGACAGACTTGGTCACTCCTAAGAGCGCCAAGCACTTGGTAGAGTTTGTCAATTCATTCGCGGGATGCTGGGTACACCAGAACATCCCGAATTGACGGTTATTCATTGATCATCCTTGCCCACTGGCGCAGACAAGGATCTAAAGCTCGACATTCTCCATACCCCCTTGGGGCATGGGAATGCAATCTGCTGAGTTTTCAAGGACCGTCGCGCTCGCTCGTGATGAGGGTCGCTCATCTCGATCTCGCGATGGAGATCCGGCTCGTCACCGGGCGAGAGACCTTAGCAGGTTCTCGCGGCGCCGGAGTGGCCGGGCGGAAGACTTTAGCAGACTTTCGCTCGGGCCGGACTCGCCGGGCGGCTGCTTTTCGCTCGGTGGCGATCAGCAGCGCCCGAAGGAAGATACACAGACCGATATCGGCGTGCGTCGTCGCAGGGCCGTTTTTGCCGCCTTTTGGAGCCCAGAACGAGCGAAACCCCCGTATTCACGGGGGTTTCGGGTCTAAAAAAAGTTTTTGAAATTCGTCGAATTCGGCGAGATCTTCACCGGTTGGCCCTTGACAAGCGCCCTTCAGGCCACTTTGACGCGGGCAAAGCGGCGCTTTCCGAGCTGCAAGACCCGCCCATCGAGGGCGGATGCCGCCACATCGAGCTGATCCCCAGGGAGAACATCCCCATCGCAGCGCACCGCTCCCTGCACCAAGAGGCGCCGAGCAGATGACCGCGTCTCCCCGAACGCGCTCGCAAGCACCGCCGGCAGATGGACGTCCCCAGCTTGGATTGCCACCTCAGGGATGTCGTCCGGCAACGCCTTGTCGACGAAGACGCGTTCGAATGCCGCCGCAGCTTCTCCCGCCGCGTCCGCGTCATGGAAGCGCTCGACCAGGCGGCGAGCAAGTTGGTGCTTGGCGTCTCGCGGGCCAACACCCTCCGGCATCCCCTCTCCCAGGAGGAGGTCGAAGTACTCCGGCATCGCAGCGTCTGGGATCGAGAGCAGCTTCCCGTACATATCGGCCGGGGCATCGCGGACACCGATCTGGTTCCCCAACGACTTGGACATCTTCCGCTCTCCATCCAGCCCGGGAAGGATCGGCATCGTCAGGACCGACTGTTCTGGTTGGCCATACGCGCGCTGCATGTCGCGGCCGAGGAGCAGGTTGAACTTCTGGTCGGTGCCTCCGAGCTCGATGTCGGCGCGGATCGCGACCGAGTCGTAGGCCTGCATCATTGGGTAGAGGAGCTCGAGCACGGTGATCGGGCGGTGAGCTGCGAAGCGTTTGGCGAAGTCGTCGCGTTCGAGGAGCTGCGCAACGGTCGTGGTGCGCAGCAGGCCGAACAGCTCGCTGAGGTTCATGTCGAGCCACTCCGAGTTGCGCACCACCTCGACTCGCTCTGGGTCCAGGATCTTGAACGCCTGCTCCTGGTAGGTGGCCGCGTTGCCGTCGATGGCGGCGTCATCGAGCACCGGTCGGGTGGTGTCTCTTCCCGAGGGGTCTCCTACACGGGCGGTCATGTCGCCGATGAGCAACACGACCTGATGCCCGGCGTCCTGGAGCTCGCGAAGCTTCTGCAGGACGACGGTGTGCCCAAGGTGGATATCCGGCGCCGTCGGATCGAGTCCCAGCTTGGCTCGCAGCGGTCGCCCTTCTTCACGTGCGCGCGAGAGCTGCGTGAGCAGCGCCCCTGCCGGCAGGGCATCGGCGACGTTGCGGGTGAGCCATTCGGCGGCGCGACGATCGTCGTCGGTGGGGACGCACTGGGGTTCGGACATCGAGGCCAATGGTAGAGTCCCGACCTTCCGGCAGGGCAGCCTCCCCCGCTCACGGCCACCTCCGGATCCCTTCAATGCAACGCAGCGCTCGCAGCCGTGAACCTCGCACGCGGACGAGGATCAAGTTCCTCCGGATCTTGTTCGTCGCCGCAGGGCTTCTCTTCCTCTCTGGAATCTCCGTCCTGTTCGGGATGATGATGGCCGTCGCCCCACAGGTGAAGCGCCTCTCCGCCGACCAGGAGTTCCAGACCGCGAAGAACTCCACGCTGTACGACCGCGAGAACCACTTCCTCTCGGAGCTGACCTCCGACGAGGGCCGCGTGATCCTCGGCAGCAAGGGGATCTCGCCGGTGATGAAGCAGGCCGTCGTCGCGATCGAGGACCAGCGCTTCTACTCGCACAAGGGCGTCGACCTTCGTGGCGTCGCCCGTGCCTTGGCCAATGACCTGAGTGGCGGACCGATCCAAGGTGCCTCCACGATCGAGCAGCAATTCATCAAGGTCGTCTCGAAGGCCCAGAACGATCGAACGATCCCGTCGAAGATCCGCGAAACCGCGCTGGCCTACCACCTGTCGCACAAGTGGAGCAAGGACAAGGTCCTCACCGAGTACCTCAACGCCATCTACTACGGCAACGGGGCCTACGGCATCGAGTCGGCCGCGCGCACGTACTTCGGCCGCGACCCTGCCTATGCCGGCTGCGGCGAGCGCAAGAACCCGTGTGCCTCGCACCTGCGGCCCGCCCACGCGGCGTTCCTGGCCGGAATCATCAACTCGCCAACGGCCAACGATCCGGTCGAGAACCCCGTCAACGCGCAGACGCGCCGCGACATCGTGCTGCGCAAGATGCGCGACCAGGGGATGCTCAACCCGGTTGAGTACCAGGACGCACTCGCGGAGTCGATTCCATCCGAGGACCAGATCCAGCCCCCGAAGCTGCGTCTGAGCAGCCCGGGTTCGGGCTACTTCGTGGGCTGGGTCCGCGCCCAGCTGGTGCAGGACGTCGGTCCGCGGGTGGCGCTGGAAGGCGGGCTTCGCGTCCGCACGACCCTCGACGCGAAACTGCAGAAGGCGGCTGAGGAATCCGTAGGGGCGTGGCTGAGCGGAAGCGGTCCGACCGCTTCGATGGTCGTGATCGACAACGGCACCGGTGAGGTGCGCGCGATGGTCGGTGGAGCCAACTTCGAAAAGCATCCCTTCAACATCGCCACACAGGGGCGGCGCCAGCCGGGCTCATCCTTCAAGCCGTTCGTCCTGGCCTCTGCGCTACGGGCCGGCATCAGCCCGAGCTCCACGTGGGAGTCCAAGAAGATCGAGTTCACGGTCAACAAGAAGACCGGCGAGAAGTTCCAGGTCAACAACTACGAGGGCAACTACTCCGGGGTCACGACGCTCGCCAACGCGACGGCGTTCTCCGACAACTCCGTCTATGCGCAGGTGGGCATCAAGGTCGGCACGAAGAAGGTCGCGCGGCTCGCCAGTGACATGGGCATCCGTACGCCGGTCTCCTCGAACCTCGCCATCACCCTCGGCGCACCGAAGGTCGGGGTGACGCCGCTGGACCTCGCGCACGCCTACGAGACGTTTGCGACGGGCGGCAAGCGGATCTCCGGCACGCTCGGCGCGCCAAAACGGGGACCGGTTGGGATGCTCTCGATCGATACGCCCGACGGGAGCTACGAAAAGGAGAACCGCAAGACGGCCAAGCGGGTGCTCCCCGAGGACATCGCCCAGCAGACGATGGGCGTCCTCTCGGGCGTCGTGCGCATCGGGTCGGGCAAGAACGCGGCAATCCCTGGCCACGTCGTGTGGGGGAAGACCGGCACGACCGAGAACTACGGCGACGCCTGGTTCGTGGGCTCCAGTGAGGACCTCACGGTGGCCGTATGGGTGGGTTACCCGGACCAGACCAAGCCGATGCTCAACGAGTACCAAGGCGAGGAGGTCGCCGGTGGGACCTTCCCAGCGCAGATCTTCCGCACCTTCATGACCCGCGCGCTTACGCTGGAGAAGGCCAAACGGGACGCGCTCTGTGCCAAGAAGGCCAAGACGAAGAACCCGTGCAAGGAGGATGTGAAGCCGACCACGCCGGCTGTGGGCACCAGCCCCGCGGCTCCGAGCACCACGGCCCCCTCGACGACCCCCAGCGCTGGGGATGGCCCAGCGACGCAGACTGGAACGGGAACCGGCAACTCCGGTAGCGGCGGCGGCACCGGCGCGGCACCGAGTGCACCCCAGCCCGAGCGCCAGACGCCGGCCACCCCACCAGCTGCCACTCCGCCCACGCCCGCACCCACGCCCGCACCGAGCGACACCGGCGGCGTGGCCCCAGGCACCTAACGCCCGCGGGAGCCGCGGCGCAGACACGCCAGCGCTGTCGACCAGGCCAAAGCGCCAGGGAAGCTCGACCGCCTTCGAGATTCCCACGCGCGGCCCGGCGGCGATGGCCCGGCCCGTGATGCCGGCTGCGGGGTCGGCAGGGAGCAGGGTCACGTCGTGACGGCCGAGCAGGTCGACACCGTCGTCGGCGAGTTCGATCGCCAGTGCCGTCCCGACGCGCCCGGGGCCTGGGACCGCGGCCACGCCGTCAGCAGCTGGACCGAGCACCCGCCGCTCCGCACCGCGGATCAGAACCGCCGAGGCGACGTCCTGCGAACCCGTCACCACGTTGACGAGCCGGTGGATGCCGTAGGACAGGTAGACGTAGGCAGACCCCGGCGGGCGCCGTAGCTTCTCGGCTCGCGGCGTGTGGCCGCCGTAGCCGTGGCACGCCGGCTCACTCTCGTGGTACGCCTCGGTCTCCACGATCGTGAGCTCCGCGGCCGGGCTGACGATGCGGCAGCCGATGAGGCCCATGGCCGCCTCGACGACCTCGCCGGCAACCAGGGTGCGGAGCCCATCGAGGTCGATCGGCGGCGCGGCGCGCAGGCGTGGCGCGGCTGCCACGACCCCGCCTAGAGGTCGAGGACGGCGCGTGCCTGAGCGAGCTGCTCCTGCACCCGCGGAAGCGCAGTCCCGCCAAGCGAGATCTTCGACTCCAGCCACGAGCTCTGTTCCAGCAGTCCGTAGACGTCCTGGTCAAGCAATTCGCTCTGCGCCTGGTACTCGTCGATCGAGAGCTGCGACAGCTTGCGGCCCGACTCGGCACAGATCCGAACCAGCCCGGCAACCACGCCGTGCGCCTCTCGGAACGGCAGGCCTCGCTTGACGAGGAAGTCGGCGATGTCGGTCGCGGCAATGTTCTCGTCGGACGCGGCTTCGGCCATACGCTCACGCTTGAACGAGCACGTCGAGAGCATTCCGTTGGCGGCGTCGAGGCAGACGGTCACGGTGTCGACCGCGTCGAAGACGTGCTCTTTGTCTTCCTGCAGATCCTTGTTGTAGGTCAGCGGAAGGGCGTGCATCACGCCGTGAAGCGCTGCGAGATGCCCGACGACGCGCGGCGCTTTGCCCCGCAGCAGCTCGCCGCAGTCGGGGTTCTTCTTCTGCGGCATGAGCGAAGAGCCTGATGACCACGCGTCGGAGAGCTCCATGAACCCGAACTCCTGACTGCTCCACTGCACGATCTCAGCGCCCAGGCGCGAAAGGTGGGTGGAGACCACAGCGCAGGCCTGCAGCAGGTCGAGCGCAAAGTCGCGGTTGGAGACCGCGTCGATCGAGTTCGGGACCACGCCGGCAAAGCCGAGCTCGCGGGCGACCATCGGGCGGTCGGTATCGAAGTTCACGCCCGCCAGAGCCCCGGCGCCGAGCGGAAGCACGTCGGCCTGGCGAGCCGCGAAGCGGAAGCGCTCGCGGTCGCGCACCAGCATCCACACGTAGGCCAGCAGGTGGTGCGAGAGGTAGACGGGTTGGGCGCGCTGCAGGTGGGTGTAGCCCGGTAGTGCCCAGTCGATGTGGGCCTCGGCGACGTCGATCAGCGTGCGGGCAAGCGTCTCGACCTGGTCAGCCAACCGCACGGCGTGGTCGCGGGCGTAGAGCGCAAGGTCGGTGGCGACCTGGTCATTGCGGGAGCGGCCCGTGTGGATCTTGCCGCCAGAACGCCCGGCGATCTCCGTGACGCGCCGCTCGATCGCCATGTGGATGTCGACGTCGTCGTCGCGGAACGGGAAGCGGCCGGAGGCCAGCTCCTGCTCGACCGTGTCGAGGGCGCTGATGATGGCTTCGCGGTCGTCATCGCCGATGATGCCGCGCGAGGCGAGCATCGTGGCGTGGGCTCGCGACTGGGCTACGTCGTAGGGCCAGAGGCGGCGATCGATCTCCAGCGACCGATCGAGCGCCTGAAAGAGTGGGTCCTGCGGCTCGGAGAAACGCGACATCGGGGGCCTAGTTTCGCGGATCGTGCGGCAGGATGCGGCCAAGCGCGTGCAGCGCGCCTGGGCAGCTCACGAATGCGCGACGCCGAGGACCAGCTCACTGAGGCGCTGGACGACCCGCTCGACCTGGCTCTGCGTCATCGCCGGGAAGAACGGCAGCGCCAGGGAGCGAGCGCCGATGTCTTCGCAGACGGGGAACATGCCCTCGCGGTACCCGAGCTCGCGATAGAAGCTGAAGAGGTGGATCGGCGGCAAGTAGGGCTTGCCGTCGATGCCGCCTGCGCGCAAACCGCGGATCGTTTCGTCCCGATCCACACCGCGCGGGACCTGCACCACGAACACGAACCAGCCACGACGTTCTTGGCCGCGGTCTTCGCAAGGCAGGGTGAGCCCGGTACGCGCGGCCAGGTCGGCCAGGGCCTCGCGGTACCAGCCCGCGACCTTCGCGCGGTCGGCGAGCATCTGGTCCAGCCGCCCGAGCTGGGCGACGCCAAGCGCTGCCTGCAGCTCAGACATGCGGTAGTTGAAGCCGAGGCGGTCGTGGTCGAGCCAGCCCATGTCGGGCGCGCGGCCCTGGTTGCGCTCGCTGCCGATCCGCTCAGCCACGGCAGCATCGTTGGTGACGACCATGCCGCCTTCGCCGGTGGCAAGCTGCTTGTTGGCGTAGAACGCAAACACCGCGCTGTGACCTCGGCCCCCGACCGCAGAGCCGTCGGCGTGCGTGGCGCCAAGGGCCTCGCAGGCGTCTTCCACGATCGGCAAGCCGTGGCGCTCCAACGCCGGCGTATCGGCCGGGTACCCGAAGATGTGGACCGGCAACAGCGCCTTGGTCTTGGGCGTGATCGCGTCGGCGGCGGCGTCGACATCGAGGTTGAACGTGACCGGGTCGATGTCGACGAAGCGCGGGATCGCCCGTTCGAACAGCACCGAGTTCGCACTGGCGATGAAGCTCATCGGCGAGGTGACGACCTCGTCGCCCTCCCCCACGCCAGCAGCACGAAGCGCGAGGTGGAGCCCCGCCGTACCGCTCGATGTTGCGCGACCGAACCGAACGCCCACGCGTGCTGCGAGGCCTTCCTCGAAAGCGATGGTCTTGCGCCCCAGCGAGAGCTGGCCGGAGCGCAGGACCTCGAGGACCTCGCGCTCCTCCGCCTCACCGATGACCGGCTGGGCCATCGGGATGTCGATCGGGACGCTCACGCCTTGGCCGGCGCGCCGGTCTGCAGCTCGGCGGCGACATCGCGAATCGCGGCGCTCTCACGGTCGCCCTGGACCGCGAAGGCCAACGAGTCGACCAGCGCCTGCCACGACGCCTCGATGAGGTTCGGTGAGACGCCGATCGAGCCCCATGTGTCGACGCCGTCGGACGCGTCGACCAAGACGCGGATGCGCGAACCCGTGCCCTTGTCGGAGTCGAGGATCCGGACTTTGAAGCCGACGAGCTCGATGTCGGCCACATGCGGATGAACCTGGATGATTGCCTCGCGCAGGGCAGCGTCGAGGGCGTTGACCGGTCCGTTGCCCTCCGCGGTGCGGATCACGAGTTGGCCGTCGACGTGGAGCTTGATGGTGGCCTCAGTCGCCAGGACGCCGTCGGCGCGGCGCTCGACGATGACCCGCCAGGACTCCAGCTCACAGAGCGAGGTGTAGTTGCCCGTCTCACGGCGCAGCAGCAGCTCAAAGGACGCATCCGCAGCCTCGTAGTGAAAGCCGCCGTGTTCGCGCTCTTTGACGCGCTCCAGCACCCGCTCCGCGTCGCCATCCTGCAATGGGATCCCGGCGACCTGCGCCTTCTCGACCACGGTGGCGCGACCGGCCAGCTCGCTGATCACGAGGTCGCGATGGTTGCCGACGGCCGACGGATCGACGTGCTCGAACGTGGTCGCGTCGGTGCGCACGGCGGCGATGTGCAAACCGCCCTTGTGGGCGAAGGCGTTGCGTCCCACGAACGGCTGGCTCGGGTCTGGGGTGCGGTTGAGCAGCTCGTCGACGGCATGCGCGGTGCCGGTGAGCCGCGCAAGGCGCCCCTCGGGCAGCGTGCGGATGTCGAGGCCGAGCTCGAGCGCGCCGATCACGGAGACGAGGTTCGCGTTGCCGGTGCGCTCGCCGATGCCGTTCATGGTGCCCTGCACCTGGGAGGCGCCGACCTGCACCGCGGCCACGGAGTTGGCCACGCCGCACTCCAGGTCGTTGTGGCAATGCGCGGCGACGCGAACACGCGAGCCGAACGTGCTCACCACGGCGGCTGTGGCCTCGGCCACCTGGAACGGGAGCGACGAGCCGTTCGTGTCGCAGAGCGCGACCGTCTCGGCGCCGGCGTCGACGGCAGCAGCCAGGCACTCCAGGGCGTAGGCCGAGTCGTCGCGGAACGCGTCGAAGAAGTGTTCGGCGTCGTAGATCACGCGCTTGCCTTCGCCCCGCAGAAAAGCGACGGAGTCGCTGATGATCTGCAGGTTGTCGTCGCGGCCGACCTTGACGACCTTCTCGAGGTGCAGGCCCCAGGTCTTGCCGACGATCGTGGAGATCGGTGCGAAACAGTCCACCAGCACCTGGAGGGCCGGATCGTCGGCCGCGGCGAGGTCACGTCGGCGAGTCATGCCGAACGCGGCGACCACGCTGGTGGCCAGATCGACGTCGGCCAGGAGCGAGAAGAACTCCCGCTCCTTCGGGTTTGACGCGGGGAAGCCAGCTTCGATGATCGCGATCCCGAGCTTGTCGAGCTCCAGCGCGACGCGCAGCTTCTCCTGCGCGGTGAGCGAGAGGCCGAGCCCCTGCATCCCGTCGCGCAGTGAGGCGTCGTAGAGCTCCACCACACTCGGGGCGGCGCCGGAGGTACTGGGGTTGAAGGAGAAGTCGGGCGTGGTCATCGGGTCATCCGTGGCAGGTACGGGCGGGCAAGGTCGCAAGGAGGCGACGCTGCCCCCGCACCTGCGGGAGACGGCGTCGCCTAGCGAATTCGCAGGCCAGCTGCCCGGAGCAGCCGGGAAGCCAGTCGGATGAGCGGCGCGCGCACCATGCCTACAGCGTAGTCCTTCAGGCCGCCGCTCAGGCGGCGCCGGTGCCAGGCGAGACCTGATCGAGCCAGTCCAGGTACCGCGCGTCGCGGCCGTGGAGGGCGTCCTGGAAGATCGACTGGATCGCCCGCGTGATCGGACCGACCGTGCCTTCCCCCACCGCGATGTCGTCGATCTCCACGACCGGAACGAGCTCGGCGGCCGTGCCCGTCATGAAGACCTCATCGGCGAGGTAGGCCTCGGCGCGGGCGATGTCGCGCTCCACCAGCTCATAGCCGGCGTCCTCGATGATGCGCATCACGGCGCTGCGCGTGATGCCGTCAAGGATGCCCGCGGTCTGCGGCGGCGTGTAGATCTTTCCACTCTTGACCACGAAGAGGTTCTCGCCCGAGCCTTCTGAGAGGAAGCCGCGCTCGTCGAGCAGCAGCGCTTCCTCGTAGTAGTTGGTGCCGTCGGGCTTCTTGCGGCGCGAAACCTCGTTCTTGGCCAGGACCGAGTTGAGGTAGTGGCCCGAAGCCTTGGCATGCGGGATCAGCGAATGGTGGCTGGTGCGCCGCCATGACGAGACCTTGGCGCGAACACCTTCCCGCTGACCGACCTCGCCAAGCAGCGAGTCCCACTTCCACGACGCGATCGCGACACGCATCGGCGAACCCTGGGCGAAGAGGCCCATCTCGCCATCCCCGCGGAACACCAGCGGGCGGATGTAGCACTCGCGCTGGTCGTTCTTGCGGATCAGCTCAAGCGTGGCCTGGCGGATCTCTTCGCGCGTGAACGGCACGTGCAGGAAGTAGAGCTTGGCCGAGGCAAAGAGCCGCTCGACGTGCTCGTGGTGCCGGAACACCGCGGGGCCGATCTCGGTGTCGTAGCACCGGATGCCCTCGAACACGCCCGTGCCGTAGTGCAGGGCGTGCGTGAGCACATGGACCTGCGCCGCTTCCCAGGCGACGAACTCACCATCGAGCCAGATGTAGGGCGCAGTTTCCACGGGGTCTCCTCTTCAGTCCGCTTACGCGTGCAGTCGGCCGAGCACGTCGGCGACGGCCTCGGCGGTCGTCGCGCTGCCACCAAGGTCTGCGGTGCGAAGACCGGCGGCCAGTGCGGAATCGACGGCCGATTCTAGAGCCGACGCCTCGACCGGACGACCGAGGCCGTCGCGCAGCAGCATGGCTGCCGACAGGAACATCGCGAGCGGGTTGGCGATGCCTTGGCCGGCGATGTCGGGGGCGGAGCCGTGCACGGGCTCGAACAGGCCCGGGTCGCCGGCCGCGCCCAGCGAGGCGCTGGGAAGCATCCCGATCGAACCGGTGAGCATGGCGGCTTCGTCCGAGAGGATGTCGCCGAAGAGGTTCTCGGTCACGATCACGTCGAAGCTCGACGGGC